>UREZ01000017.1 GCA_900547025.1 uncultured Collinsella sp. | reverse complement strand
AAGCCGCAACCGAGGGCCGCGTCTGCGCGTTGGAGTTCGACAAGTTCTGGTTTGTGGATGTCTATACGCCCAACGCCCAAAACGAGCTCGCGCGCATCGATGTGCGCATGGCCTGGGACGATGCCTATCGCGGCTTTTTGAGCGCGCTTGAGCGCGAGACCGGCAAGCCCGTGGTGACCTGCGGCGACTTTAACGTAGCGCACGAAGAGATCGACCTTAAGAACCCCAAGTCCAACCGCGGCAACGCAGGCTTTTCGGACGAAGAGCGCGGTAAGTTTACCGAGCTGCTCAACGCCGGCTTTACCGATACCTGGCGCACGGCTAATCCGGACGTTGAGGGCGTCTACAGCTGGTGGAGCTATCGCTTTAATGCCCGCAAGAACAACGCCGGCTGGCGCATCGATTACTTTCTGGTAAGCGATTCGATCGCCAATACCGTGCGCGACACCGGTATCCGCGGCGATATCTTCGGCAGCGACCACTGCCCCGTCACCCTCACGCTAGAGCTCTAGCCCCAAGTAATTCCTGGGGGACAGAGAAAAACAGATCATGTGACCCCCCTCCCCCCTATAAGTTGCGGTGGAATAGTTCCTGTTTGGGCAGCAAATAGCCAAAAACGAGAACTATTCCACCGCAAGTTCGTGAGGGAACGCGAAATGCCTTACAGCCCGTATTTCACGACGACACGGTTAATGCGGCGACACCAAGGCTTGTACAAGGCGGCCAAAAACACGCAGGTCGCAAGGCCGTGTGTGATATCGAACGGCACTGCCGTGGCAAGACGCGCCACGGCACCCGCCCAAGTAAGCGGCTGTACAAACCCAATGATGTCATACGCGTTGATCACCACGCCGTACAGCAAACCCGAAGCAAAGCCGTAGGTCAGTAGCGCCGGCATGCGCACGGTGCCATCGGCGCGGTCGAACGCACCCGCATACGCCAGCGCACCGCCAACGTATCCCACGAGCCCCCAGGCATACATCTGCCATGGCGTCCACATGCCCTGTCCAAAAAAGAAATTGCTGGTCAGCGCCGCCAGCGCGCCAACCATAAAACCATTGCGGCGACCAAGCACCGCCCCCGCGATAATGGCGATGGCGCTCACCGGTTTAAAGTCGGGAATGGGCCCAAACAGGATGCGCCCCGCCGCCGCCAGCGCCGCCAGCACCAGCGTGGGCATAATCTGGCGCAAACCCGGACGAGATGCCTCGTAACCCGCAAAGAACAGTGCAAGCACCAGCGCCACCACGACAAGCATGGCAAGCGCCGCCTGCTCAACGCCCGCCAGCAACGCCGCTGCCATCACCGCCGGCACCGCCAACAACAGCGGGATCTCCAGTTTTGTGAGTAAACGCGAGAAACGACAGTCCGTCATCCCATCACGCCCTATAGAACACGTTGTCGGCAAAGAAGTCGGCCGGGGGCTCCACGCAGGCAATCTCGCCGTCGAACATCATGGCGACGTCATCGGACGCCTGCTCGGCAAAGTCTAAGTCGTGCGTGGCCATGATGACGGTACCGCCAGCTTTCGCATGGTCACGCAGGGCGCGAGCGATGATGCGGCGGCTGGCCAGGTCCAAACCCTTGGTGGGCTCATCAAGCAGCAGCAGCTCGGGGCCGATCAGCAGCAGCTTTGCCAGTGCAAGCAGCTGGCGCTGTCCGCCCGAGAGGTCGTAGGGGCGGCGCGCCTCCAGGCCGTCTAATCCCAGTTGCGCCGCACGCTCCCGCGCCAAGTTCTCGTCATATCCGCAGGTCGAGGCCCATTCCATCAGCTCGTCGCGCACCGTCTCGGCAAGCAGCAGGGCCTTGGGGTTCTGCGGCAGCAGCGCAGCCGAGGCCGCCCCGCGCACCATACGACCACGCTGCAGCTTGGCAGTCTTGGCCAGCACCGAAAGCATCGTCGACTTGCCGCAGCCGTTACCGCCCACAACCGCATGCACCGCGCCAGCCGAAAACGACGCATCGAGCCCACGCAGCACCCAGCCGGACGCTCGATCGTAGCGAAACCAGCCTTCCGACAGGGTGGTAGCCGACCCGCCGTGCATTTTTTGGAGTATTCTGCTTCCATCCGTGCGCGAGAAGGCTTCCGAGCCGTTCTCGAGCGACGTTTGCGCCACAAATTCGGACGATTTGTCCAATTCCGAACTTTTTTTCGCGCTCGATACGTCCCCGGGCGGCTCCAGAGAGCCCAAATTGTCCTCACGCCTGCTGAACACTCCGTTTTTTGCACATCGGATGGCACCCCACCCCAACATGTCATCGGAAAACAGCGGTTCTCGGCGTCCCAAGGAAGCCATATCCGCCACCTCGCGCACGCGACCGCCCTCAATCCGGTACGCACACGTCGCGTATTCGAGCATTGGGCGCGGCTGATGCGTCGCCACAACAACCGTGCAGCCCAGCTCGCGATTCACACGAAACAGCGCGTGCAGGAAATTCTTCTCCGCAACCGGATCAAGCTGAGACGTGGGCTCGTCGAGCAGCAGCACGCGCGGGCGCAGCGTCAGAACGGCCGCCAACGACAGCAACTGTTTGCGTCCGCCCGAAAGCGTATCGGTGTCGCGGTGGAGCCAATCTTCCAGCCCAAAGAAATAGCTGGTCTCAGCTACGCGACGGCGCATCTCATCACGCGCTAGCCCCAAGTTTTCCAGGCCAAACGCCATCTCGTGCCACACGGTTTCGCACACGATCTGGTTCTCGGGATCCTGGAACACATAGCCCACGCGCTCCGCCGATTCCCGCACATCCATGTCGGCGACGTTCTCGCCCAGCACGCGCAGTTCGCCAGTGCGCTCGCCCGCCGGAGCGATCTCGGGTTTGAGCAGCGACAGCAGCGTCGACTTACCCGATCCGGTACCGCCAACAAGCAGCGCAAATGCACCTTGGGAAACAGACCAGTCGAGCCCCTCGAGCACCGCAGCATCAGCATCGGGGTAGGCAAAGCTCAGGCTCCGCACCTCAATCGCCGGCATATCCGGGCCGCACGCCGCGCCCGACACCGGGCCCCTATCCAACCGAGCCATCAGCCAAACCTCTTCTCATCACTCGCGTGCAACGCGCAAGGCAGCACCATCCAGGCAGCGTACACGACATAGCCCGGCCACGGCGCCGGCACCGAGAGCTGCGGATAAAACGAATACTGCGTCGTCGCGGTCCACGCCACCGCCACCGCGGCAGCACCAAACAGCGCAAGCCCAACCAGCGCGGCAACGTCGCTGCGCCCCAGCCGATACCGCGCATACGTCGTACGACGCGTCGCGGCGCCCCACCCGCGCGAGCGCATCGCGTCCGCGCGCTCCAACGAATCTTCCATGCCCCAGCCCATCAATGCACTCGATGCCCGCAGGCGCGAGCGCACGGGGTCGGCCGGCGCGCGGCCCGGCACATCAATCGCATCCTGCACCGCCAGCACCGTACGGCCGCGGCGCAAAAACTGCGGGATAAGCCTCATGCACATCGAGATCATGAGCGCGATCACCGGTGCGGCGTTACCCAAAAGCGCGAGCACCTTGTCGTATTCGAGCATCGACGCCGCGGCCTCAAACCACAGCACGCTCGCCACAAACAGCCCGCCCATGCACAGGCCGTATACCATGCTCTCCAGATACACCGCGCGCATGCCAATACGGAACAGCTCCGTCGAGCCCGAGGCACTAAACAGTGGATTGACCAGCGCGATAATCAAAATCACCGGCAGCTGCCAGCGAAGTGCGCCCAGCGTGCGGGCAGCCCCACGCGTCGCAAATCCATACGCCAAGCCGCCCGCAAGTGACAGCGCAATCAGCACCGGCTGCATCGAGAACATGGTGAGCCCCAGCGTCAGCACTATATAGAGCGCCGGCACAGCTGGATGCGACATCGAGAATGCCGCGACGGGCTCGCCGCCAAACTCCTCTCGTATGTTGTCCACGGGCACCCCCGTCCCCTCGCGCAAACGACAGCTCCGCAGCACCGCCAATGCCGCACGCAAGCAGTGCAAACACCACGCCGGCGGCGCAAGCCTCAGCCGCCGCAAACCAATCGTTACGCGCTCATCATATGCCTGCGGTATCATATTGCGCCGTGTATCGTTTCCAAACACACGTCTCTATAACGTAACAGGAGATCACATGGACGCAACCGCAATTATCCTCGCTGCCGGCGAGGGCACCCGCATGAAGTCGAACCACTGCAAGGTTTCGCACAAGATCCTGGGCAAGCCCATGGTCCAGTGGATCGTCGATGCTACCATCAAGGCCGGCTGCAGCCGCGTCGTGGTCGTCATCGGCAGCCACGCCGACGAGATGCGCGCCCTGATCGACGGCGCCTACGCCAACAGCGCCACCAAGGTCGAGTGCGTCGAGCAGACCGAGCGCCTGGGCACCGGTCACGCCGTGAAGGTCGCGCTCGAGGCCTGTGGCATCACGCAAGGCCCCGTCGTGGTGCTCAACGGCGACCTGCCGCTCATCACTGCCGACACCGTCGCCAAGTTCGCGCAGACCGTCGCCACCGGCGAGCTCGCCTGCACCGTCATGACCATGACCCCGCCCGATCCTTTTGGCTACGGCCGCATCAAGCTGGGTGCCGATGGTCAGATCGAGCGCATCATCGAGCAGAAGGACTGCACGCCCGAGCAGGCCGCCACGCTGCTCGAGTGCAACGCCGGCTGCTACGCCTTCGACGGCGCGCAGCTCGCCGCCCACATCAACGAGATCGGCAACGACAACGCGCAGTCCGAGTACTACCTGCCCGACATGCTCGAGATCCTCAAAGGCCACGCCCAGGCCGTCTCCATCTTCCACTGCGACGACTACCGCGACGGCCTGGGCGTCAACAGCCGCATTCAGCTCGCGCAGCTCACCGCCATCGCGCGCGACCGCATCAACGAGCACTGGATGGCCGAGGGCGTCACGTTCATCGACCCCACGCAGGCCTGGATCGGCCCCGACGCCACCATCGGCCGCGACACCGTCGTGTGGCCGCAGACGCACCTGATCGGCCACGTCACCGTGGGCGAGGAGTGCCAGCTCGGCCCCAACAGCCGCCTCACCGACACCACCGTCGGCAGCGGCTGCACCATCGATGAAACCATCGCCGTCGAGGCCGTCATCGAGAACGGCGTCGACTGCGGCCCGCGCGCCTACCTGCGCCCGGGCACCCATATGCTCGACGGCTCCAAGGCCGGCACGCACGTGGAGATCAAGAAGTCCACGATCGGCGAGGGCTCCAAGGTGCCCCACCTGTCCTACATCGGCGATACCACCATGGGCTCCGGCGTCAACGTAGGCGCGGGCTCCATCACCTGCAACTACGACGGCGTCCACAAGCACAAGACCGTCATCGGCAAGGATGCCTTCATCGGTTCCGACACCATGATGGTCGCGCCCGCTCAGATTGGCGACGGCGCACTCGTGGCCGCCGGCTCCGTCATCACCGAGCCGGTTCCGGCCGACGCACTCGGTCTGGGCCGCGCCCGTCAGGTAAATATTGAGGGCTGGGCCGCCGATTATCGCCGCCGTCTGCACGAGGACGACGAGGCATAACGCTTTGCCAAGCACAAAAGGAGCTGTTCCATGGGGACGGCTCCTTTTTCTATCGTGACCTGCGTGACCGGATGAGTGGTCGGTTCGTGTCCGTTGACGGTAAAGACGTTATCAAGACCCGATTAACCCCGCCGCACGGTTACAATGCAAAAAGGCATCTATATGGCATTCGATGTATAAAGGAGAAGGGTAATGCCGATTAATGATCCCGAGAAGTCGGAGAATATGCGCAAGTCCATCCGCGTGTATTCCGGTTCCTCCAACCGTCCCCTCGCTCAGAAGATCGCTGAGTACCTTGGGGTCGAGCTTTCGGGCCTTACGCTAAAGCAGTTCGCCAACGGTGAGATTTACGCCCGCTACGACGAGACCGTCCGCGGCGCCGACGTCTTCCTGATTCAGTCCGTGGCCGGCGGCAACGTCAACGACATGCTCATGGAGCTGCTCATCGCCACCGACGCTGCCAAGCGCGCATCCGCCCGCTCCATCACCGCCGTTATCACCCACTACGGCTATGCCCGCCAGGACCGCAAGGCCGGCCCGCGCGAGCCCATCACCGCCCGCCTCGTCGCCAACCTGCTCGAGCGCGCCGGCGTCAACCGCATCATCACCCTCGACCTGCACCAGGGCCAGATTCAGGGCTTCTTCGATATCCCGGTTAACCACCTGTCCGCGCTGCCGCTGTTTGGCCAGTACTACAACGACATGCACTTCGACACCGACAACCTGGTTGTCGTCTCCCCCGATGTGGGCCGCGCCAAGGCCGCCAAGAAGCTGTCCGACATGCTCGGCTGCGACCTGGCCATCGCCCACAAGGGCCGTCCGCGCCACAACGCCGCCGAGGTCATGGGCATCATCGGTGACATCAAGGGCAAGACCTGCATCATCAACGACGACATGATCGACACCGCTGGCACCCTGTGCGCCAACGTCAAGGAGCTCAAGGCTATGGGCGCCGGCGACATCTACGTATGCGCCACCCACGGCATCTTCTCCGGTCCGGCCATCGAGCGTCTGAACGACGCCCCGATCGTCGAGTGCCTCGTCACCGACGCCATTCCCGTCGAGGTCGGCGGCAAGATCAAGACCATCTCGGTCGCCGAGGAGTTCGCTCAGGCCATCTCCGCCGTTTACCACGAGGAGCCCGTCTCCACGCTCGTCGGCGGCGACTTCGCGCTGTAATCCAGCGTGCATCTCATCATCTTTGGTGTTTTTAAAGGGTCGGAAGCTCGCTTCCGACCCTTTTTCTACCCCTCGACAACCTTCCCTGGACAATTAGTTCAGATACGTATTTTTTTAAAGCTCCAAAGGCCGTTCTGAGCTCCCCGGCGAACGCCATACTGCCCAAAGCTCATCGCTTTCGAGTACGACCGCCGCATATTTACCCTCAAATCGCCCTAGAAAGCCCTTAGAAACGCCTCGAACGCCCGCCGTCTTATACGTATCTGAACTAACTGTCCAGTAGCTATCGTCAACCTTCGCGGCAGAGCTCAATTTCCTGCAATCCCCTCAACCGATTCCACCGATTTCATAACACCCAGCCGTTCATGGCGCGCAGCGCCCCGCTGAGCGAAAAAAACGGTATGGCGGTCGCATTCTGCCGCCAACTTAGTACGTTATAGCTATGACGACCGTGATTTCACATCTCTCCGCCCTCCGCGCAATTCGTCGCGCACGACGGGCGTACTCTGCCCTACCCTGGGACTCCGTTGATAGCGAACAGCAAGCACAGGCCTTGGCTGGCTGCATTCCCAACAATGACGCGATAGACTTTGGCGCACTTTCGATACTCGACGCCTGGAATGAAGATGATTCCGAACTGCTCGATCTTCTCGTTTCAAACGAAGACAACAGGCGCCCCGACAAGCGACTTCTTCAGCATATTCTCTCCACTCCTCTTCCTGAAGGTGCAATTATGCACGTCGAGGCCGACATCTACGCAACGTCTCCTGCCATGACAGCCATGCTTTGTTCCAAAAATGAATCAGTCGCCAAAACCTTGATGCTCCTTATGGAGCTGCTCGGAACCTACTCACTTCCGCCCGAGGCAACTTACCCCATCGCCTACGACGACACGTGGCCCAAGGCCAACAGCTTCGAAGCGATGGACGACCTCGATTGCCAGGGCGACCAACCGACACCCGAAAAGCCAGCCGAAACACGCTACGAACAGGCACACTATAGATGCGAACCCGCTACAACCATCGAAGAACTCGAGGCAGTCGCACGGTTTGCCAAAAGTAGTTCCTACGCCTCGTTTCGTACGGCTGTCAAACTCGCCCGGGCCGGATCCGCATCCCCAGCGGAATCATTGATGTTCGCCGTCCTGGGCGCGCCCATGCGCTTTGGCGGATTCGGGTGTTGCAGTTTGCCCATGGGAGGCCTGCTGCTCAACTATCGTGTCGATTTCGACACCCTTGCGGTCAACATGTCCTCGGGCATCCCCTACGCCATCTGCGACTTATATTGCCCGGCCGCCGGAATCGACAACGAATACAACGGAATTGGACATGAGCTTCAAAACGCCCGCATCCACGATGGCAATCGCAACAATGGCCTTAAAGCCATGGGTATCCACGTCCTGGTTATCAATCGTGACCAAATGAAGGACCTTGTTGCACTCGAAGCCTTCGCCCAGACGATGCATCGACTTGCGGGGGTTCGATTCCGCTACCGCATCAAGGGTTATCGCAAGCGTCAGGCTGCCTGGCTCAACGCCCTGCGGGCCGGAATCGGCCTCGCGCCGGTCTAAAAGACTTTTACCCAGTGTTACCTAGCATGGCTGGACAGTTAGTTCAGATTTGTATAAAAAGACGGCTAATATCGAGGTAGTTTGCCGCCATCCCGGCGCCAGTCACCTCATTTGAAGACTCGAAAGATCTGAAATAGCGCAAAATGTGCTCCCCAAAGCGCCGTGGCAGTTCCGCGGTCCCAATTTTGACAGTCAAAGACCTCTTGGTTTATACAAATCTGAACTAACTGTCCACCCCGGCTTCTGACGACTGCCCAAACGCCCTCATACAGCCTCAATCACCCGCCATTTGACAGCAGCAACGGGGTCGCTCACCATAGCAGGCGACAAATCAACGAAAGGATGAACATGGCAGCTGCACAGCCGCTTAAGATTCGCATGGTTGCCGGACTTGGCAACCCTGGCGAGGAATATGCCGAGACCCGTCACAACGCTGGTTTCAAAGCAATCGACGAGCTGGCCCGTCAGGCCGGCGTCACGTACTGGAAAAACCAGGCCGGTGCCGAGGTCGCGCTCATCAACATCAACGATCCCGAGGAAGAGGGCGGCAAGCGCCAGATTGTGCTGGTCAAGCCGCAGTCGTACATGAATACCTCGGGCGGTCCCATCTCCAAGCTCTGCCGCGAGTACAAGATCAAGGCCGAGGAGCTGCTCGTCATCCACGACGAGCTCGATATTCCCGCCGGCGACGTGCGTGTTAAGGTGGGCGGAGGCCATGCCGGTCACAACGGCCTGCGCTCCATCATCGACAAGATGGGCAGCCGCGACTTTAGCCGTATCCGCACCGGCATCGGCAACCCTCCCGGCAAGATGGCCGTGGCAGACTACGTGCTCAAGCAGCTGCGCGCCCGCGAAGCCGAGGATTTCCAGGACACCTGCGCCCGCGCCGCAGATGCCGCCGGTCTGGCCATCGTCCACGGCGTAATCTACGCCCGCGATCACGTAAACGGCGCCGCTTCCGCCAACGGGAAGCACTAAAACCTACCATTTAGGGACAGGTTTATTTTGGCAGCTTTTATCTGCGGAAACGCCGCAGTCGATACATCGCAATAAACATGCTGCCACCATACATGCATAACGCCCCAAAGGGGGCCGGCCTCAACGAAGCGCGAGGCCGGCCCCCTTTGCCGTTTTGCCTGATAAAACCGACCAAAATAAACCTGTCCCTTTTTGGCAGGTCACTTTTCCCGCCTGCCAAAGATACACGTAAGCGACATTGCCATGAGGGTATAATTTGCACCGTATGTCTGCACAACGCCTGTGCGCGTACGGTTTTACTCGGGCTACCGTCCATTTCCGTGGAGGCACGGTTCGGCAGCCCTAACAAGAGAGGGGTTCTATGTATAAGATCCTGGAGAAGACGCAGTTCTCGGAGAAGGTGTTCAAGTTCCGCATCGAGGCGCCCGCAATCGCCAAGCATGCGCACGCTGGACAGTTCCTCATGGTTCGCGCCAACGAGACGGGCGAGCGTGTCCCGTTTACCTTAGCTGGCTGGAACGGTGACGAGGGCTGGGTCGAGTTCATCTTCATGGTGATCGGCAAGACTACCGAGATGCTGTCCACCTACGAGGCCGGCGAGTCGCTGCGCGACGTCGTGGGCCCGCTGGGCGTTCCCACCGAGATGGCCGAGGGCCCCTGCGCCGTCATTGGCGGCGGCGTCGGTCTGGCAATTGCCTTCCCGGTCGCCAAGCACCTGGTCGAGACCGGTCACGAGGTTCACGCCATCATGGGCGCCCGCACCAAGGACCTCCTGCTCATGGAGGACCAGTTCCGCGAGCTCCTCGACGAGGACCACATCCACATCACCACTGACGACGGCTCCTACGGCGAGCAGGGCGTTGTCACCGCTCCGCTGGAGCGCCTGCTGCAGGACAAGGCCGTGAGCCAGGTCTTCTGCGTCGGCCCCGTTCCGATGATGAAGTTCTCGACCCTCACCGCCCAGAAGTACGACACCCCCATCACCGCGTCCCTCAACCCCATCATGGTTGACGGCACCGGTATGTGCGGCTGCTGCCGCGTCGAGGTGGGCGGCGTGACCAAGTTCGCTTGCGTCGACGGCCCCGACTTCGATGCCACCCTGGTCGACTGGGATGACCTTCGTGCCCGCCAGGCCGCTTACCGTTCCGAAGAGGGCGAGTCCCTCAAGGCCTATGAGGAAAAGAGCTGCGCATGCCACTAGTTAACGGTCGTTTCGTTGCCGATATGAAGTCGCCCCGCACCCCCGATAACGAGGAGCCGGCTGCCGAGCGCGCCTGCGACTTCCGCCCCGTCGACAAGGGCTTCACCGAGGAGATGGCGCTGGCCGAGGCTGAGCGCTGCCTCAACTGCAAGAAGCCGTTCTGTGTTGAGGGCTGCCCCGTCAACATCAACATTCCCCGCTTTATCGAGCAGATCCGCGCGAAGGACTTCGGCGGCGCTCTCGATACCATCCGCGAGGACTCCATGCTTCCCGCCATCTGCGGCCGCGTCTGCCCGCAGGAGAACCAGTGCGAGGGCAAGTGCATCCGTGGTAAGAAGTCCGAGCCCGTGGCCATCGGCCAGCTCGAGCGCTTCCTGGGTGATCGCCCCGAGCTCGCCTCCACGCCCAAGATGGCCCCCAAGAACGGCAAGAAGGTCGCCGTCGTCGGCTCCGGCCCGTCCGGCATCACCTGCGCCGGCGAGCTCGCCCGTAACGGCTTTGACGTTACCGTCTTCGAGGCCTTCTTCACCGGCGGCGGCGTGCTGGTCTACGGCATCCCCGAGTTCCGTCTGCCCAAGGCGGTCGTCAAGCGCGAGATTGACGGCCTGGAGGACATGGGCGTCAAGTTTGAGTACAACTCCGTCGTGGGCAACATGGCCACGGCCGAGGAGCTGTTCGAGCAGGGCTTCGACGCCATCTACGTGGCGACCGGCGCTGGCCTGCCCAAGTTCCTCAACGTCCCCGGCGAGAACCTGCCCAACGTCTTCTTCGCGAACGAGTACCTCACCCGCGTGAACCTGATGAAGGCCAACAAGTTCCCCGAGTACGACACCCCCACCAAGCACGGCAAGAACGTCGTCGTCTTTGGTGGCGGCAACGTGGCTATGGACGCCGTCCGTACCGCCAAGCGTCTGGGCGCCGAGCACGCCATCATCGCCTACCGTCGTACCGAGGACGAGATGCCCTGCCGTCGCGCCGAGCTGCACCATGCTAAGGCCGAGGGCGTCGAGGTTCTGCCGCTCGTCTCCCCGCTCGAGTTTGTCGCTGGCGAGGACGGCTCCGTGTGCGCCGTCAAGGTCCAGAAGATGGAGCTCGGCGAGCCTGACGAGTCCGGCCGTCGTCGCCCGGTGCCCATCGAGGGCGCCATCGAGGAGATTCCCTGCGACGTCGCGATCTCGGCTATCGGCACCAACGCCAACCCCTTCGCAAAGAAGATCGGCGGCAAGATGGAGCTCAACAAGTGGGGCTACATCGTCGCCGACGAGGAGACCGGCCAGACCACCGATCCCCGCATCTGGGCTGGCGGCGACATCGTCACCGGTGCCGCTACGGTCATTCTGGCGATGGGCGCCGGCAAGAAGGCCGCCGCTTCCATCACCAAGAGCCTGCTGGGCGAGTAATCACCTACAGCACTAGCCACCAAACGGCAAAGTCCCCGTCGAGCACGCGCCCGGCGGGGACTTTTTCTATGTCGGTCGACCGACCGCCACAAAGGGGCGGCGCCTTTGTGGTGGTTTTGGTCGGTTAGCCTTCGAGTTGGGCCACCTTGTAGCGGTAGGCTGCGGCAATAACGTCTTTGCAACCCTCGCGGCCCAGCTTGGCGCGGTTGACGACGATGTCTTTACCGCTCGTCATCTTCCATTTGCCGGCACTGTAGCGTTTATAGAACGCCTCGCGCGCCTTCTGCTGCTGTTTGACCAGCTTGGCGCCCTTCTTTTTGTTAAGGCCACGCTTCTTGCGCACGATCTCGACGCGGTCCTCAAAGGGAGCGGTCACCAACACGGCAATGTGGTTGGGGTTGTTGCGAAGCAGATAATCGGACAGGCGGCCTTCGATAATGCAGCTCTCGGTCTCGCCCAGGTCCAAGATCACCTGGCTCATCTTTTGGAATAATTTGTCCGAGTACGAACGGGCATCGTAACGGTCGGGCAGGAACGCCATGTTCTCCACGGCCAGACGTTCGTCATAGGCGGCCATCTTATCGAGTGACTCGCCCGCACGCAGCGATGCGCGCACCAGCAGCTCGTTGTCATACAGTGGAATCCCCAGCTCGTCGGCAAGCATGCGACCAATCTCGTGGCCCTCGGCGCCAAAGTCGCGCGCGATGGTAATGACCACAGGATTCTTCTTATTCTCCAGATCGCTCATCGCGATTCCTTTCTAACAAATGAAAAATAGGCGATTCCTGATTCCCATTTTGTCACTTACGACCGTCCTGGTTTCCCAAGTGCGGCAGATTGCCCCGAAAGAGGAGCGCCGCGTACTAAATGTACGCAAGTGACGATTGAGGGGCAAGGTGCCGTGCTTGGGGAAGCAGGACTATGCGGCTACGATACGACGTTGATACGCTCGGACCAGCAGCGAGATACCAAAGTTGAGCACAAAGTACATCGCAAACACCAGGCCATAGAGCATAAGCACCTGCGACAGGTCGATCGCATGCGCCATCACGACGTTTGCCGTGTACATGAGCTCGGCCACGTTAATGCCCGAAAGATACGAGCTGTCCTTGATGACGGTCGTGCACTGGCTAAACAGCGCCGGAATGATCGTCTTAAACGTCTGCGGCAGAATGATGTAGCGCATGGTGGCAAAGAAGCCGAAGCCCTGGCTCTGCGCCGCCTCAAACTGGCCACGCGGAATCGAGTTGAGGCCGCCGCGCACAATCTCGGCCATAACAGCGCTGGTAAACAGCGTGAAGGCGATGGTCGAAATCACAATGTCCAAACCCTGCACCGTAAAGTAGATAAACAGGATCCACAGCAGGTTCGGCGTGCAGCGGAACAGCTCGATATAGGCGCTCACCAAAATACGGAACGGGCGGGGCGCATAGCTTTTAACGAGCGCCAGCACCGTGCCAAAGATGAGCGAGAAAAAGATCGACAGCGCCGAGATCTCGATCGTCTTAACAAAGCCGCCCCAAATGTAGAGCAGGTTGGTCGCGTTAAAGATTTCCATGCGCTAGGCCTCCTCTACGTTGTCGAGCCCCAGCTCGGCCAGGCTCACGCCGCGCGGACGCTCCTTGGAGCGGCGCTCGAGCCACTGCACCAGCATGGCGAGCGGAAAGCAGATGATGAAGTACATAAGGCAGCAGACGATGTATCCCTGCAGGTAACCGTACAGACTCACAAAGTTGTCGGAACGGTACATAAGGTCGCCGCCGGCCACGAGCGCCAGCACCGACGTGTTCTTGACCAGGTTGAGCGCCTGGTTACACAGCGGCGGCAGAATGATCTTGAATGTCTGGGGCAGCACGATGTACCAGTATGCCTGCGCACGGGTGAAGCCCTGGCTCTGGGCCGCCTCCATCTGACCGCGCGGAACCGCCTCGATACCGGTGCGGATGACCTCCGAAATGTAGGCTGCGTGATACAGACCCACACCCAAGAAGCCCAGCACGAACGGCGCAATGCGCACCGGCTGGTCGGCACCGGTTATGGCCTGCAAAAACTGCGGACCGGCCATGTACATAAAGAGCACCTGCACGGGCAACGGGGTGTTCTGGTAAAACTCCACGTACACGCGGCTTATGGCGCGCAGCACGCGCGAGCGAGTGGTAGAGAACACGCCCAGCAGCGTGCCCAGCACCAGCGACAGCAGCAGACCGGCAACGACCACCTGCAGCGTCACGCCAAAGCCCTCCCAGAAGGGCCCCATGTTTTGAAATGTCGTCGACCAACGGTCGGCGTCAAATAATCCTTCGAGCATTTGATTCCTTCCTTGGACGATGCGCCTATACAAGACCCCAGGTCTTGACCTCTTGGTCGAGCCAGCCATCGGCCAGGCGATCGCAAATCACCTGATCGACCACGGCCGAAAGGTCGCAGCCCTTCTTGGTCGCCACACCGTAGCCCTGCTCGCCAAACTTGACCTCGGGCTGCAGCAGCTCAACGGTCTCGTTCATGTAACCGGCCAGCGTGGAGCGGTCCATGGCAAAGACGTCGATATTGCCGGCGTCGAGCGAACTCTTGATGATGGGATAGCCGCTAAAGGCCCTAAACTCGGGCTTGCAGCTAAAGCCGTTGTCCTTGATCATCTGCTCGATCAGGCCCTGCGTGGTGGCACCCTGGCTCACGCCAATGACCTTGCCGTCCAGATCCTCAATCGAGGTAAAGCCCGAACGCTTCTTGACCATGAGTCCCACGTAGTCGGTGCGGTACGGCGTCGAGAAATCCCAGCTCTTCTTGCGCTCGTCGGTGATGGTGTAGGTCGCCGCGACCACGTCGAGTTGGCCGTTATCGATCAGTGGGCCGCGCGTCTTGGGCGTTACGTCGGTAAACTCGACAAGCTCCTGGGCACGAGCCTTCTTGTAGCTCACACCAAAGACGGCAGCGGCGATCTGGTAGCACAAATCGACTTCCATGCCCTCAAAGCGGCCCTTGGCGGTGTCGTAATAGCCGTAGCCGGGAACATCCTTCTTAACGCCGGCATTCAGATGGCCACGCGACTTGATGGCCGCAAGCTTGGACCCCTTGTCGGAGCCCTCACCGCTGGTGGAGTTGCCGCAACCGGTAAGCGCGGTCCCCGTCAGCGCGAGCATGCCGGCGCCAGCCAGCTGCAAAAAGTGACGGCGCGACACGGCCGCCCTCGTCATATCCGTCATGTCCATCACCGCGCCTAGTGCAGAATCTTGGACAGGAACTCGCGGCAACGCGGGTTCTCGGGGTTATCGAAGAAGTGCTCGGGCGTGCCCTCCTCCAGAATGCGGCCGTCCTCCATAAAGATGACGCGGTCGGCCACCTGGCGCGCAAAGCCCATCTCGTGCGTCACGCAGATCATGGTGATGTCCTCCTGCGCGAGCTCAATCATAACGTCCAGTACCTCCTGGACCATCTCGGGGTCGAGCGCCGAGGTCGGCTCGTCAAACAGGATGATAGGCTGCTTGGTGCACAGGGCACGGGCGATGGCGATGCGCTGCTGCTGACCGCCCGAGAGATTCTGCGGATACTCGCCAGCCTTATGCGCCATGCCGACGCGCTTGAGCGCGGCGATGGCGATCTCGGTCGCCTCCTCCTTGCTCTTCTTTTGCAGCTTGATGGGTGCGAGCGTCAGGTTGCCCAGCACCGTCATGTTGGGATACAGGTTGAACTGCTGAAACACCATGGAGCTGTACTTGCGAGCCATCTCCAGGTGATTCTTTTTGGTGAGCGGCGTACCGTCGATGACGACCTCGCCCGACGTGGGCTCCTCCAGATAATCGACGCAACGGATGAGCGTCGACTTACCCGAGCCGGAAGGCCCGATCATTACGAGCTTCTCGCCGCGTTTGACGGTGAGGTTGATATCTTTGAGCACATGCAGGTCGCCAAAGTACTTGTTGAGATGCTTGATCTCGATCATGTCTGCCATGAATGTCCCTTCCCTGCGTTTACACGAGTTGAACTATTGTACGGAAAGAATCACGTTTCCGCAGCCCACACTACATTCCCGTAAAGAACCCGCAACCTTCCACCTAGTCATTGGGGACAGACTTAAATGAGTACCTGCTCATTGGGCACTCATTTAAGCCCGTCCCCAATGAGCGTAGCCCGGGCACTCATTTAAGCCTGTCCCCAATGAGTGCCCAGCCCAGCAAAAAGGGGCGCGACCATGACGGCCACGCCCCCCCCCTAAACATCAACTATGTACCGCTCGGCCCCTACGCGAGTTTGGCTCCGACGATCTTTGCCGCGGCCGGCTTATCGAAGTTGCCACCGGTGGCCTTGCCGAGTGCGCCCATAACCTGGCCCATCTGCTTCTTGGACGTGGCGCCCAGCTCGGCGATAACCTGCTCGATCAGGGCCTCGAGCTCCTCGCCCGAAACCTGCGCGGGCAGCAGGCTCTCCAGAATCTTGACCTGCTCGGTCAGGTTGTCGGTACGCTCCTGGTCGGTGCCGGCCTTGATGGACATCTCCAGCGTCTCGCTCGTCTGCTTGATCAGACGCTTGATCATGCTGTTGACGTCTTCCTCGGTCACATCGCGGCGCTCATTGACCTCGATATTCTTCACCTCGGCCTTAACCTGGCGAATGATGGACAGGCGAACCTTGTCCTTGGCCTTCATGGCCGCAATCATTTCCTTCTGCAGCTCTTCGTTGGTCATCTGCAAATCCTCCTCAATAGCGTGGGCGGCACTCGCGCGAGCACCGCCCCATGATTACTCAGTCGTCGACGAATCGTCGGTCGAACTCTTGGTGACACCCTTCAGACTCACGTTATAGGGTACGTCTTTGGGCATGGGGTTGACGGTGATGTCGGCATCCTTCTTGTACTGCTCCAGCCACTCGCTGTACGCGGTGCTGGCCGCTTGCGTCTTCACCACGTTGGAGACGTACTTTTTGATGTCCTTGGGCACCTGGTTGATGTCATCAACCTGATTATCGACATGGAAGTAGTCGGTGCACTTGATGATGTGGTAGCCATAGGTCGACTCGACGACTTCGCTCACGTCGCCCTTGTTGAGTCCCTCGAGCGCCGTCTGGTAGCTGTCGACAAAGGTGGTGAGCTTATCCCAGCCCACATCGCCCTTCTTCTCCTTGGAACCGGTGTCCTCGGAGTACTGCTCAACGGCGTCCTCAAAGCTCAGCTCACCGGAGTTGATCTTGTCCAGGCACTCCTGCGCCTTGGCCTTGGCGGCAGCCTTGTCCTCGTCGGAAGCGTCGGAATCAACCTTGATCAGGATGTTCGACGAGCGGCGGGCGTCGTTGTAGCTGGACAGATTTTCGTTGATGTAATCGACAATCTCGCTGTCCTTGGGCTTGCTCGTGGGCGCGACGGCATCCTTGAGTTTCTGTTGCGCCAGACTCTCCTTGAGCGAGTCCTTGTAGGTGTCCTCGGTATAGCCGTAGGTCTTGAGGGTCTTCTTAAAGGCCTTGGCTCCGCCCGCGCTCTTGCACGCGTCCTTCCAAGCCTTCTCGACCTCCTCGTCCGACACCGTCACGCCGTTCTCCTTCTGTGCCTGTTGAAGCAGAATCTGCTGCGTGTAGGAGTCGATGAGTTGCTTGCGGTACTTCTTGGGCGTGAGGTCGTTGTCAACCAGATACTGCGCCCAATCCTCATCCTTGGTGTAGCCGTAGGACGTGCGCATGCTCATGATCTGCTTGGTCACGGTGTCCTCGGTAAGGTTGGTGCCGTTGATAGTGGCAGCAACACCGCCGGTCAGCTTGTAGCCCGAGGTGTCCTCGGCCTGCGACATAAGGCCGGAGCACGCCATCGCCGAGACAGAAAGCAGCATCGCCAGCACGCCGATGACCACCAGAACGATCTTGACGGTCTTAGACACGTACGTCTTGCGCTGCTTCTTGCGAGAGCTGGAGGCAGCGCGGGCCTGCTGCTCGGGCGTCGGCGCGGCCTCGGAGTTCTTTTTCTTATTTGCCATAGTTGGCCTTTCGCATAACGAATCGAACAAACGCCATTGTGTCACAACGCGGCCCCCGCGACACGCTTGGTGCATTGGGGACAGGTTAATCTGCACCATTTTGGTGCAAAGGGGACAGCTCTGACAGCCGGCAGTTAGGGACAGTCCCCAAGTGCCGACTCATCCCCACCTTAGAAGTGGCGGCGGATGGCGTCGACCATGCCCTGGGGCGTGGTCTGGCCGAGCACGTCGGCTGCGGCATCGGCGTCCATAAAGATATTCATGAGCGCCTGCAGAGCCTCGACCTGGCCGCCCGGCTCGGCGATGCCCAGATTGATGACGATCTGCGCCGGCACCGGAGCGCCCATGCCAGCCATAGCGTTAAATGTCACGGGCGCGGCGGGCTTCACCACCGCGATATAGGGCTTGGCCACAAACCCCGGATCGGTATGCGGAATGGCAATGTTTGCCGCCGGCATGGCAAGACCCGTGGGATAGGCATCCTCGCGCGTGCGAACGGCGTCGAGCCAACCGGACGCAATGTAGCCACGTGGTGCAAGCTCGCCCTCGAGCCCCGCAAACACCTCATCCGGCGTTGCACACCCCCAATCAAAAAACACCAGCTCAGGCGTAAACAGCGCTTCGTTATCCGCCATGCGCTCACCTCTCTCATCTAGTCACCTGCGACGTTCTTGAATGACCAGTCGTTAAAGACCGTTCCCGATGACTACCCAAAACAAAAGGTGGCCACGCGCGCCTTGGCGCCAATGACCACCCTGACTACTCGGCTAAATTGTACTGTGCGCCGCTAGCCGCGAGGCGCGTCAATTGCGACCTTGCCGCTCTCCAGCACGTGGACGCGGCCGTCGGCGAGCATCTGCACGACCTCGGGATACAGCACGTGCTCAATCGCGTGGATGTGCTCCTCGAGCGTGTCGACATCCCAGCCCTCCTCAACAGCCAGCGCACGCTGGGCGATGATGGGACCGTTGTCGTAGATCTCGTTGGCAAAATGCACGGTCACGCCAGTTACCTTGACGCCGCGCGCAAAGGCATCGTCAATCGCATGCGCACCGGTAAAGCTCGGCAGCAGCGCCGGATGCAGATTGACCACGCGGTTGGGAAACGCCGCCAGCAGAGGCGTGTGCACCATGCGCATGTAGCCGGCCATGACCACATACTCGCAGCCGCGCTCGAGAAGCTCGTGCGCGATGATCTCGTCGGCGGCAATAGGGTCGGCATAGACATCCTTAGACAGCGTGAGCGTCTGGATGCCCGCGCGCTCAGCGCGCAGCAAACCCTTAGCCGAAGGACGGCTCGACACCACAAGCTCAATCGAAGCGTTGAGTTTGCCGGCAGCGATCAGATCGATCAGCGCCTGCAGGTTGGTACCCGAACCGCTGATGAGCACACCGATCTTGAGCGGCTCGGCCGTATCGGTGCCGGTCGGACGGGTATAGGGCACAAAATCCAGGCCCTCGGCGGCAGTCATCTGCTCGTTAGCGCTCATCGGAGTACACGACCTTACCGGAACCCTCGACGCACTCGCCCACGCGGAACGGCTTCTCGCCCAGCGCGACCAGAGCCTCGGTCACCGCGGCCTCGTCCTCGGGGGCGACGATCAGGCACAGGCCAACGCCCATGTTGAAGGTCTTGCATGCCTCATTGGGCGCGAGCTCGGCCTGGCGCGACACATAGGTGATGACGGGCGGAACGTCCCAACCCATCTCGGCACCGTTGCGGGTGACCACGGCGTCGACGTCGTCGGCGAGCGCGCGGTTGAGGTTCTCGGTAATACCGCCGCCAGTGATGTGGGCGATGGCGTGCACCGGAGCGCCACCGCGCAGCAGCTCCAGAATAGGCTTGACGTAGATGCGCGTGGGGGCCAGCAGAGCGTCAGCCAGCGATGCGCCACCGAGCTCCTCGAGCGGGCGGCTCAGCTCTTCGGCCTTAGCGGCGGCCTCGGGCGTGCCCGGCTTAATGCCGTCGACGCCGATGACCTTGCGCACGAGCGAGTAGCCGTTGGAGTGCACGCCGGTGGAAGGCAGGCCCAGGATCACGTCGCCGGGACGGACATTCGCGGGGTCGAGCATCTTGGGACGGTCGACGACGCCCACGGTAAAGCCGGCAAGGTCGTAGTCGGCCGGAGCCATGACGCCCGGGTGCTCGGCCATCTCGCCGCCCACGAGCGCGCAGCCCGCGAGCTTGCAGCCGTCGGCCACGCCCTTGATGATCTTTGCCATGTGCTCGGCCTCGATGTGGCCGATGGCAACGTAGTCCAGGAAGAACAGCGGCTCGGCGCCCGAAGCCAAAATGTCGTTGACGCACATGGCGACCAGGTCCTGGCCCACCGTCTCGTGACGGTCCATGATCTGAGCGAGCACGAGCTTGGTGCCCACGCCGTCGGTACCGCTGATCAGAATCGGGTCTTCCATATCCTTAAGCGCGGCGGCCGAGAACAGGCCACCGAAGCCACCGATGCCGCCGATGACCTCGGGACGGTTGGTGTCCTTAACCATTTGCTTAATAGCGTCGACGGCGCGGCCGCCCTCAGCGGTATCGACGCCGGCATCCTCATACGTCACATGCTTGCTGTCGCTCATCTGAGCCTTCCTCTCCCACCACCGTGGCGCCGCGCGGGCGCCAAACGGTGCTCATAGTTGCGTTCATTTCGGCGTGTGCCATAACAGCACACGCCGTCATATCAACAAAACAGCAGGTAAAACCTACCAGAATAAACCTGTCCCTACATGGCAGGCTTTAGGCCTCGCCGTGCTCCTCTTCCCAGCTGCGGTCGTCGTATTTCTCGACCACGGCGTCGTCGTCAAAGTGCAGCGGCTTATCCAGGTTGCGGGGCTTAAAGCCCTCCATAAACTTATCGCGGCCAAAGCTCTCGGGAATCGCCACGGGGTAGCGGCCGGTAAAGCACGCATCGCAGTAACCGCCCTTGGGCATGACCTTAAGCAGGCCCTCGACCGAAAGGAAGGCCAGCGAATCGGCGCCGATATACTCGCAAATCTCGTCGACCGTCTTGTTGGCGCTGATAAGCTGCGACTGCACGTCGGTATCAATACCGTAGAAGCACGGCCAGATGACCTCGGGCGAGTTGATGCGGATATGAATCTCCTTGGCGCCGGCGTTGCGCAGCATCTTGACGAGCTGCACCATAGTGGTGCCACGCACGATGGAGTCGTCGATCACGACGAGGCGCTTGCCCTCGATGTTGTCGCGCAGCGGGTTAAGCTTCATGCGCACGCCCATGGCGCGCAACTCCTGCGTAGGCTCGATAAACGTACGGCCCACATAGCGGTTCTTGATGAGGCCCTCGCCAAAGGGAATGCCACTCTCGTGCGAATAGCCCTCCGCGGGCGGCAGGCCGGAGTCGGGCACGCCGATGACCAGGTCGGCCTCGACGGGCTCCTCATGTGCCAGCTGACGACCCATGTCATAACGGCAGGCGTAGACGCTCTTGCCGTTCATGATGGAATCGGGGCGAGCAAAGTAGACCTGCTCAAAAATGCAGTTAGCAGGCTCTTCGGCGGCAGGCACGCCCTGCTCGGACACAAGGCCCTCGGCGCTGATGCGCAAAATCTCACCGGGACGGACGTCGCGGACGTACTCGGCGCCCACGATATCGAGCGCGCAGGTCTCGGAGGCAACGACCCAGCCGCCGGCGCGCGTGACATGGGTGGTGGCGTCGACCGTCGCGGCGCCGTCCTGCGACGGCAGCTGCGAAACGGATGCGGCATCGGCCTGGTCCAGGCCCTCATCCACCAGCTTGCCCAGCACGAGCGGGCGAATGCCGTGCGGATCGCGGAATGCGTAGAGCGCCTGCTCGTTGATGAGCGTCATGGCGTAGCCGCCGCGCACGAGCTCCATGGTCTTGCGAATGCCCTCGCGCAGGTGGCCAGTACGCTGAGTAAAGTAGCCGATGAGTTTGGTCGCGACCTCGGAATCCGAGTTGGAGAGGAACGGTACGCCCAGCTCGATCAGCTGGCGACGCAGCTCGTCGGTGTTGACGAGGGTGCCGTTGTGCGCGAGCGCGATAATGACGCTATTGATGGTAGAGAGGTGCGGCTGAGAGGCTTCCCAGCTCTTGGCGCCGGCGGTGCCGTAGCGCACATGACCCACGGCCAGCTGACCGGAGAGCGTCGACAAGTCGGCATTGGAGAACACGCGGTCGAGCAGGCCCAGATCCTTGCGGACCATAACCGTACCGCCGTCACCAACGGCGATTCCCGCCGATTCTTGGCCGCGATGCTGCAGTGCACGCAGGCCAAAGTACGTCAGTCGAGCCACGTCGCGATCGGGCGCCCAGACACCAAAAACGCCGCATTCCTCATGCAGCTGGTCAGAGTCCGGATCATACGTCGACATGGCGTTCACCTGTCCCGCGGCACGCTCGGCCGCGCGGATGGTTTCTTGAGACATGGCATCCCCTCAGAGCCTCGTATTTTGGCGTTACCCGCCTTATTATACGCACGGCGCGACGCGCTCCCCCGCGCATGAGCAGCGCTTTTTAAAAGCCCACCGAGCTTATTATCCGTTTTGCGACCAAACATTTTATTGGGTAGTCCACTCTCAGGGGCAACGGCCTCGAAGACTTCCCGTGCGCCGTGTCTCGCCCGCGCTAGGGGCTACATTGTTGCAATTGGGACGTTCGTCCTGTCTTTTAGCTGGTCGTCGGCGTATCCTTGTAGGCTACTACAAGACGAGAAAGGTAGCGTATGGATCGAAATCAACTCGACCCCAGTGTCCCCAGCACCACGGAGGCCAAGAAGATCCCCCTTATCATCAAGGTCTACGCAGTCCTGTGCACCCTATCTGGCGTGGGCACGCTCCCGTCAGTCGCCGTCTTTATGTGGCAGGTCATCACCGCACTCATTAACGGCAACGTCGCCACTAAGCTCGGTGATAACACCCTGGTCGCGGTTGGCCTTATCGTCGCCGGCATTATGCTCTCGGCGGCAAGCGCGATCATCTTGATCGTCTTTGGCCTGGACCTCATCAAGGACCAGCGGCGCAATGCCGCCCGCCTGTCTTACGTCCTCATCGCATTTACCGTCGTGGAGCTTTTAGTTGACGTGATGCTCCAGGGCATCGGACCCTTCCTGCTGCGCCCCGCCGTCCAGCTTGTCATCCTCATTGCGCTGTCGGCCACCGTCGACCCCACGCTACGCCAGGAGCGCGAACTGCAGCGCCGTCTGCAAGAGATGCTCGACCGCGATGCCGCCGCCGAGGGGATGCTCGGCCGCGACGAAACCGGCGAGGGCTACATCAAGCTCAACTACTTCAACCTGTTCTGGGTATTCTTCGTCTGCAGCGTGTTAGGTCTCATTCTCGAGGAAGTCTGGCATATGGTCGTCGTCGATCCCGGCGTCTATCAGGACCGTGCCGGTATGCTATTTGGCCCCTTTAGCCCCATCTACGGATTTGGCGCGGTGCTCATGACCATGGCGCTCAACCGCTTCTATAAAAAGAATCCTCTGATCATTTTCCTGGTAAGTGCCCTGATCGGCGGCGCTTTCGAGGTGTTTGTAGGCTGGTTTATGCAGACCTCATTTGGCGTGGTGTCGTGGAGCTATTCACACATTAGGCTATTCGGCATGCCCGATCCCATCGCGGTATTGACCGGGGGACGCACATGCACGCCGTTTGCCTGCATGTGGGGCCTGGGTGGCCTCATCTGGATCAAGGTCTTGCTGCCGCGCCTGCTTAAGCTCATCAATATGATTCCATGGAAACGCCGCTACTCTGCTACCGTCATCCTGACCGCCGTCATGTTGATCGACGGCGTCATGACGTTGCAATCGCTCGACTATTGGTATCAGCGCGTCAACGGAACCGTTCGAAATATTCCCGTCGCACAGTTCTATGACAAGCATTTCGATAACGAATATATGGAGAACCGTTTTCAGAGTATGACCATGAGCCCCAAGGACGCCACACGCGTGTAGCAAACGCCAGAGCAAAATAGCTCCAACACATCAAAGCCCGCTGGCAGATCTACATGAACTGCCGGCGGGCTTTCGCTATAGACAGACTCGGATTGCCGACGAGGCCTTACGCCTCGCGCTCGACCTCGCTCACGCACTCGTTCTTGATGGTGCCGACGAGCGACTGCAGCGCATCGACCACATGCGGGCGAATGTCTCCGCCAATGAGCACGAGCATGATGTCGTCGCCCACGGTAAGCTCGCCGCTCGCCAGCCACACGCGCACATAGCCGATACCCGGCATCGTGCGCGTCGCCTCGATAGCGGCCTGCACCTTTTCGGCATCGAAGCCAAACACCATGCCGCCCACCTTGTGGCCTGGCGCCACGCCATCGGTCTCGACTCCGCGCACTTCGGCCTTGGGCGTCGCGCGCACCACGCCGTTGTGTGTCAGGTACATCCCACAATCAGCCGCCGAAACATCGGCCTTGGCTTCGCGCAGCCAAGCATCAACCGAAGGCATCGATTTGCCGTTCTCAAGCATCATTTCTCCTTTTGATTTCCAGGGTAGTCTTTTTGGGACGGGGCCCGGACACTTTATTCCTCGACCGGCGTGAGCACCATGACGGCGCGCGTATTGCTAAATGACAGCGAACGGCAGGTCACAAGCGTTACGACCTTGGTTGCCGAAGCGGCACGATCGGTGGCATCGCTCGCCACGGCAGAGGCACCGTCGAGCATCTCGGACAGATAATTCTTCAGTCCGTCATCGCCCTCAAAGTTGGGCGTGCGCGCCTTGGCATACGTGTCCTCGACCACCTTGGTCGCCAGCGGACGCAGCTTATACGTCGCGTCACGTGTGATGTAGTACACGTAGTCCATGCTGTCGAACGTCGCTTGATCGGTCGTATCCGAAATCACGTTGAACATCGAACCGTCGTTCATGTGATGACCGTAAATCGTGGTCTGCTGATCCACCATGCCCGGCGCGGTGTCGTCGCTATCCAGGAAGATGGCACCCGACGCATTGGCGGTGCCGTCGAACAGCGTGTTGAGGTACTTGGAGTTGTTGTTGGTCTGCACCACGGGGTAGTTGATGTTGGTGCCGGGCGCGTAAATCCAACCCACAACCTCGGGATTTGTCTGGGCAAGTGCATCGAAGTCGATAATCGGCACGCCGCTGGCGTCCTTATCGCTTACATATTGCTTCTCGATTTTCTGGTACGAATCGCTTGCCTGCTTATAGCCAATCTGAGCGTTGATAAAGATGGCGGCAGCGGCAACGATTAGACCGATGCCGATAATGATGAGCAAGATGGGGATAACGGAGCGGCGCTTTTTGCGCGGCGGCTCGGTATAGCTCGACGGAGCAGCGCCCGACTGTTTCGTAGAACGCGATTCTTTCTTGGCCGTATCATACGACGAAGGGCGATATGCAGCTGGCGTATCCTGGCGATGATGGGACATCGGCGTTACGGGACGCGGCGCGCGCGGCTGCTGAGGAGAGGATGTCCGACCCTGCTGTGCCGCATGGGCAGCACCCGGCTTCGACGGATCGGGAATCTGAGAAGCCTTGAATCGTTTTCCCTGATAATCGGACATGGCTCTCCTTATACTGCGGTGAAACGGCGGAACGCCTAGGCGTCGGCCATCTCCTGCTTCATCTTCTCGATAACCTTGCGGTACTCGGGGTCGCATGCGCCCAGAATCTGCGTGGCATAAATGGCGGCGTTCTTGGCACCGTTGATGGCAACGCAGGCCACGGGCACGCCCGAAGGCATCTGCACCATCGACAGCAGCGAATCCATACCGCCCAGGTCACTCGTCTTCATAGGCACACCGATAACCGGCAGCGGCGTAAAGGCAGCCACGACACCACCCAGGTGAGCGGCCTTGCCGGCGGCGGCGATAATCACTTTGATACCGCGATCGGCGGCAGTCGAGGCCCACTCGTGGACCTTCGCCGGCGTGCGGTGTGCGCTCGCAATGACAAGCTCATAGGGCACACCAAGCGCCTCGAGCTCGGCGGTGCAGCCTTCCATAACGCCCAGATCGGACTTGGAACCCATGATGATCCCGACAACCGGCTTTTGATCTGCCATAAACAAAGACCTCCTGTTGAGAGCGGTGACGCGGCCAATCCGCGACCCTTAACTACTGAGAGTAGTATAGCTGCTCCCGTCCCTGCGGTCTTTGTGGCGCTTCGCGGGCGGGCCAGGCTTTATCTTCACTCCGGTTGCTTCGCAAAGTCGTTCAGATAAAGCCTGGCCCGCCCGCGAAGCGCCCTGCGACCTACCGGGAATTGCCATGACGTACGTTGGCTGAAATATTAACGTGGG
>UREZ01000016.1 GCA_900547025.1 uncultured Collinsella sp. | reverse complement strand
CGTCGGGCATGACCAGAAGGTCAATGCCCTCCTCTTTCACGTCACCTTGCTCGCTCTGGGGCGTTTTCGCTGACGTACGCTCAACCTGTAGCGTAATTAAGCCCCAAGCAAGAAGGCCGAAGCCCCGCCCGGGACTTCGGCCTTCTTTATCTCAGGGTTCCATCGTATTCAACCATGGCGGGTTGCTTTGACAGACGCCCTACGGCCGTCTTATAGACCTCGGAACGATCGCGCCGCCCTATTGCCACAATCTCGGCAATCTCAACCATTCCGTCCTCTCGGATTCGGAAAACCATTCTGAGTCCCGCATTCCGCCATTTAATCTTTTTGCAGCCGGCGAGCTCGCCGTGAAGCGGCGTTCCGATTTCATCAGCGCGCGTCTTTAATTTTGCGACGGCAATACGGACGAGCCTGCGCTGGGATCCATCTAGTTTTTGATATTCCTTCTCGACGTCTCGATTCAAAAAGCCGACAACAAAATGCCCGCTCATTCGAAAAGATCCTCGTCGGGAATCGCGTCCGAATCCATCGACTCAAGCTCCGCGAGCTCCTCGGCAGTTAAGGCGTCCTCAAACGGAACAAACTCATGCGGACCATGCTTGACTCGATCCGCAGCGATGCGATTTATCTCAAGTTCATGCAGATACTGCAGCGCGCCGTACATTTCCTCATAGGCAGCATAGTCGATAATCACGGTATCGATATCATTATGATCAGCAATGAACTGAGGCGCGCGTTTTGCGCGTTTACGAATGGCGGATAAGGACTTGCTTGCTTCGGTAGCAGAAACAACCTGGTCTTTTGTAAACACCGGTTTTTCCAGAACGAGTGGGGACATTTTGACCTCCAAAAAATAATCTGGATTATATTTCAAAGTATACTTCAAAAAATAATCCAGACTTTTATTCAAAAGTAAAAAGCCTTATCGATTCTCGATGCTGCCGATATTCTTGAGCTCGATGGAGATGAGGCCGTTGGGCTCGTTGACAAACTCGATGTACTCGGAGTTCGAACCCATCTCGGCCGGGAAGCTGATCTCGATGCCCGTATCGGTACGAATCTTGTGATTGCGCACGGCCGCGCGCTCGACCTGCTTGCGCTCCACGGGAACGCGCTCGGGAACCTTCTCCTCGGTCAGTGCCGCGCGCACGCTCTCCTTGATGACCGGCTCGTCCTCAAAGACCTCATCGACGATATCCCAAGGGGGCAGTTCCTCGTCATCCTCAACTTTCTCGGCAACAGCAGCCTTAACCTTGGCGAGTGCTACAGCCGTGTTGGCACCGTGCTCCTCGGCGACTTCCTCGACCACACGCGTCACGGTGTCGATGACCTCCTTGCCCGATACCCCCGTGTCGCACTGCAGCAGGCCATCGGGAATGAGCATGCGATCCTCGCCGGCAATCTTGCGCTTCTTATCCACATAGCCGATCTCCATGGTGCTTGCACGCACGATTGCATAGCTCGGCACCTTTTGCGAGGGATTCGGCAGAATGGCGTAGTGGCGCGCAATGTCGTTGCGCACCTCGCCCTCTTCGCGACCCACCTCGTGCATAAAAGCCTGCTTGGAGCCCAGCAGCATCACGGCAAACCAGCGGGCATCCTCATCGTCGTCAAAATCAGCCACGAGCACATCGGTAGACTCGGCTTTCTCGGCTTTGGTGAGCTCGGAGGAGATAAACTCCGCAATCTGCTGCGACAGGTCCACGAACTCGCGCTCGCCAAAGAAATAGCCCTTGAGCTCGCCGCCGAATGCGGAGTTCTCGGCAAACGTGGCACGCTTGTTATCAGCCGAGGTACGAGCGCGCCGCAGGTGCGTGGTTACGAAATTACGCACGGTACGGCTCTCGATATCGAGCTCGCGCTGGCTCATGACGTTGACGGCAGAGTCAAAGTCCAGGATATGCAGAATCGCGTGATTGATTTTCATATACGGCATTCCGTTCTAGATCGAATTGAGCACGAATCAGTATAGCGGTCGAACCCGCCCCAAGCGCATCGAAGATTGGCGCATCGGGGACAGGTTGCTTTGCACCAATGACTAGCGCAGGAGCTCGGACTGCCACGCCTCGAGTTGTTCTGCCAAACTCTTACCGGCTGCGGGCATGTCGATCTGGGGTCGTTTGGGCAGCAGCGCGCATTTTAGGATTGCCGCGATGGTCTGCGAGACAAAGCGTCGCGTATCCTTGTCAAAGCCTTGCGCAGCCTGGAGCATCACGGGCAGGCTCTCGCGCAGATTCCCAGCGATATCCGCAAACCGCTCAGCACCCGTAGCCTCAAACACGGAGAACAACGCATCTACAAAACGCTCGCGCTCGCTAGGCGACACCGCAAGCAGCATCTCGCGAATGGAGCCATCAACGTATCGAGCACCGGCGGACAGGCGCTCACAGTACACGAAGTCGCGACCATCAACCACCCAGCTAAAGGGATTGTGCTGCAGCAGGCTGAACTCAGTGCTCTCGACGATGGCATAGTCCTCCTGTGTCTCGAACATCATGCCAAAAATCGACGACCGAGGTAGCGTCTTGTCGATTCTACCGGAAAGATCGGCAAAGGCGTTGCCGTTCAGAAACTCCTCGACGAAGCCCGGACCATCATGGGAATACGCCCGTTCGATTCGCTCACGGGCGACATCGGGGCACATCGCCGCACCGTACACCGCAAGGTTTCCACCCTTGGAATGACCTCCGCACAAAAGCGGCCCGTCAATCGCATCCGCCGCCTCGTCTACATAACGCGCCGCGGATTCCTGGGCCGGCACAGGACACCGGAACGCCATGTTAAAGTCCTCTTTCCAGCCCACAATCGTGCTGTCGGTCCCCCGGAAGGCAAGATAGCTAAACCCCGCCGGAAATCGGAACGTCATGGCCGCAAACTGCTCCGTTGTCTCGGCATCACTCACGCTACGATAGCCGCAAACACGAACGCCACGGTAGCGAGGGCTTGCTGCCACAGCCTCCAACAGGGCACGACTCCCCTCCGGATCCCACAGGTCGCCAATCATGTCTTGGTAGCACTCGGCGCGCAGCAGCTCGCGTACGTCTAGGCCCTGCCAGTTCGTCAGCTCCGCCATATCACCCGGCAAACGCAAATAGGACAACCACGCAAAGACCAGGCTATCCACCGCGCAGAACGGCCGTTCCTCAAACGGATCAAACGCTGTCTGGGCATAGGTCAAAAAATTAGGCGAATCCGACATGGCCCTCCCATCAACTATGGTGCATTGGGGTCAGGTTACTTTGCACCAAAAAGGCGCCCGGGCCGTGTGGACCCGGACGCCTTCATTGTAGCTTTTCGCTCTAGCGAGCTTGATTTAGCAGGAGAAGTCGACGCTGTCGATGATGTCCTTGAGGGCCTTGGCGGAGGCGGTGAGCTCATGCTGCTCGTCATCGTCCAGCGGCACGGGGACGCGGCAGACAACGCCGTCGCGGCCAACGACGGTCGGCATGGAGATGGCAAGATCGGACAGGCCGTACTCGCCCACCATGAGCGAGGAGACGGGCAGAACGGTCTGCTCATCGCGCATGACGGCAGTGCAGATGCGCTTGACGGCCATGGCAACGCCATAGTAGGTAGCGTGCTTCTTCTCGATGATGGTGTAGGCGGAGTTCTTGACGTCCTCGGCGATGCGCTTCTCAGCAGCCTCATGCTCCAGGTGGCCGTGAAGCTCGCAGAAGGTGTTCAGCGGCACGCCGGCAACCTGAGCGCTGGACCAAGCGACAAACTCGGAGTCGCCGTGCTCACCCATGACGTAGGCCTGAACGTCGCGCGGGTCAACCTCGACGTGAGCGCCAAGCATCTGCTGCAGACGGCCGGTGTCGAGCACGGTGCCGGAGCCGATGACATGGCCCTCGGGCAAGCCGGACATCTTGATGGCGGCATAGGTCAGAACATCGACCGGGTTGGAGACGATTAGCAGAATGCCGTCGAAGCCAGACTTCTTAATCTCGGGGATAATGGACTTAAAGATGCTGACGTTCTTGTTGACCAGGTCCAGACGGGTCTCACCGGGCTTCTGGGCAGCGCCAGCGGTGACGACGATCATGGCGGCGTCGGCGACATCGGAGTAATCGCCGGCATAGATCTTCATCGGCTCGGCAAACGTCATGCCGTGCGCGATATCCAGGGCCTCACCCTCGGCGCGGTTCTTGTCCACGTCGATGAGGACCATCTCGGAGAACAGACCGCTCTGCATCAACGCGAACGCCGACGACGAACCGACGAAACCGCAGCCGACAATAGCGACCTTCTTCTCGTTAACCATTAGAAACTCCCATCTCTCTCCACAAACAAGCCGCCCGGGAACGACCCGAGCGGCTTGCCGTAATCCCAATACATCCAATCGGGACTTTGATTATGCTCCTATTCGCAGCCAAATATCGACCGTTTACCGAAATTATTTGCAGGATTCGTAAAATAACTGCACGAAATCGGTTTCGAGCTATTGACGAGCCGAAACAACTTTCTAATACAGGCCCGCCTCGCGAATGGCCTCGACGGCCAAAGCGATCTGATCGGGCGGCAGGACCAGCGCCATACGCACGTGCCCCTCGCCCGAAGGGCCAAAGCTCGCGCCCGGCGTCACCACAACGCCGGCCTTCTCCATGAGCTCCTCGCAAAACGCCATGGAATCGGTGCGACCACCGGGAAGCTTGGCCCACACAAACATAGAACCATGCGCGTTGGGACGCTCCCAGCCCAGGCCCTCAAGACCGTCGCACAGGGCATCGCGACGCTCCTGGTACTTCAGACGCTGCGCCTCGACCTCATCGCGCGGGCCATTAAGGCACGCGATGGCGGCCTTCTGGATCGGGAAGAACATGCCAAAGTCGATCTGGCTGCGCAGCTTGGCAAAGGCCGAGACCACATCCTCGCGGCCGACCAAAAAGCCGATACGCGCACCGGTGACGTTAAACGACTTGGAGAGCGAGAAGAACTCAACGCCCACCTCGAGCGCGCCGGGATACTGCAAGAAGCTGCCGCCCGGCTCGCCGTCGAACACGATGTCGGAGTACGCGTTGTCATGGACGATGAGCAGGTCGTGCTCGCGGGCAAAAGCGATAATCTCCTCGTAGATCTCGGGCGTGCCCACCGAGCCCACCGGGTTGGCGGGCAGCGACACGATCATATACTTGGCGCGGTCGGCCACCTCGGGATCGATGCCCGCCACATAGGGCAGGTAATTATGCTCGGCGACCAACGGATAGTACTCGAGCTTGGCATCGGCAATCTTGGCACCCGCCTCAAAGACCGGGTAGCACGGATCGGGAACCAGAATGGTGTCACCCGGATCGAGCAGGGCCAGGCCCAAATGGCCCACGCCCTCCTGCGTGCCGTTGCACGACTGCACCATAGACGGCGTAATACCCGAAACGCCAAAGCGACGCTCATAGTAATCGCACACGGCCTGCTTGAGTTCGGGCAGGTCGCGCAGGGCATACTTCCACATCTCGGGATCTTGGGCTGCTTGCGTGAGCGCCTTGACCACATGGTCGTACGGCTTAAAGTCGGGCGTGCCCACACTCATGTTGTAAATGGTCTTGCCCTGAGCCTTCAGCGCGAGAAGCTTGTTGTTGAGCGAGGCGAAGACCTCCGCGCCAAAGCGGTCGAGACGCTGCGATGCCTGCATGGTGCCACCTTTCGATATAAAAAACGCAGCGCCCCGACAAGAGCGCCGCGCGATACGGGCCATCAGATTGCAAAAGTGTAACGCTTACAACCCCCGTATTGGTTCAATTTAGCCAACCTTAGTCAATTGCATTGAGCGCGTCGATCTGCGCAAGCCACAGACACGAGCTGGCGTCACTCGGCATACGCCAATCGCCGCGCGGGCTGAGCGTCACCGAGCCCACCTTGGGACCATCGGGCAGGCAGCTGCGCTTAAACTGCTGGGCAAAAAAGCGACGGTAGAACGTACGCAGCCACGTGTGGACGGTCTTGACATCGTAGACGCCCTCGAAGCTCTTGAGCGCCATGCGGTAGATCTTGCCCGGCTCAAAGCCAAAACGCAGCAGGTAGTAGAGGAAGTAGTCGTGCAGCTCGTACGGGCCCACCAAATCCTCAGTCTTCTGCGCAATCTCGCCGTCGCCCGTGGGAGGCAGAAGCTCGGGGGACACCGGCGTATCGAGGATGTCGAGCAGCGTCTCGGCAATACGCCCTCCAAAGACATCGGCGGCATAACGTACCAGATGGCGCACAAGCGTCTTGGGCACGCTCGCGTTGACGGCGTACATGCTCATGTGGTCGCCGTTATAGGTGGCCCAGCCGAGCGCTAGCTCCGACAGGTCGCCCGTGCCGATGACAAAACCGCCAGCCTGGTTGGCCAGATCCATCAGAATCTGTGTACGCTCGCGGGCCTGGCTGTTCTCGTAGGTCACGTCCTGCACGGCCGGATCGTGCTCAATGTCCTTGAAGTGCTGCTCCACAGCCGCGTGGATCGAAACCTCGCGGAAGCTCACGCCCAGGTCGCGGGCAAGCGACTCGGCATTCGACTTGGTGCGATGCGTCGTGCCAAAACCTGGCATGGAGACCGCCGTGATACCCGTGCGCGGCAGCCCCAGCGCATCGAAGGCACGCACGGTCACAAGCAGTGCCAGCGTGGAGTCCAAGCCACCCGAAAGACCGATGACAGCCGCCTTGGTGCCCGTATGGGCAAGGCGGGTCTTGAGGCCGGCGGTCTGCAGGTCGAGGATGGTCTCGCAGCGCTCGGCCAGATCACCATGGTCGGCCGGCACAAAAGGCGCGCGAGGGAAGACACGGTCGATGTCGCAGGCGTTGCGCAGGACGGGAGTCTCGGAGAGCGTGCTCTCAAAAGAGAACTCAACGGTCGTGGCCTCCGGCGCATCGTCCGCGCGCGCCCACGTCGTCGAGCGGCGGCGCTCGGCAACCAGACGGTCAAGATCGATATCGGCGACGGCCATATCGCAGGTAAGCAGTTTGGTGGCGGCGAGCTTGGAGCCATTCTCGTAGATAAGGTTCTCGCCCGCAAAGACCATATCGGTCGTGGACTCGCCCTCGCTCGCGTCCGCATAGGCATAGGCGCAGTACAGGCGTGCGCTTTGGTTAGAGATAAGGCTGCGGCGATAGTCTGCCTTGCCGATGATCTCGTCGGAAGCAGAGGGGTTGAGGATCACCGTAGCGCCGGCAAGCGCCATCTCGGTCGAAGGGGGCGCCGGCACCCACAGGTCCTCGCAGACCTCAACGCCCAGCACCATATCCTCGGCACCTTCATCACAGCAGCGGTAGACAAGCCCCGAACCCAGCGGAACCGGACCCTGACCGGCAAACTCGACCCACGCGGGATCTGCGGGCGCCGGAGCAAACCAGCGGCGCTCGTAGAACTCGCCATAGTTGGGCAGATACTTCTTGGCCGTGAGGCCCAAAAGCTCACCCGCGCAGCACACGGCGGCGCAGCTGTAGATATTCTCGGCAACTGCAACGGGAAGACCGATGGTAAAGACAATCGGCAGCTCACAAGTCTCGTCGAGAATATGCACCAGAGCGGCCTCGCAGGCATGCAGCAGCGTGCGATTATGGAACAGGTCGGCCGCGGTATAGCCGGTCAGGTTAAGCTCGGGCAGCACCAGCGCGCGAACGTCGCGCTCGGCAGCCTCGCGAACAGCCGCCAGCGCAACCTCGACATTGCCCTCGACATCGGCCACGCGAATCCGCGGCGACGCCGCCGCCACACGCAAAAAGCCATCAGACTGAGAAAGGTGAAGATTCATAAGAATGCTCCCGTGCGTAGACGCCATTCACAACAATTAGCAAGCCCTATTGTAGTTCAACCGCCGGGTGTAACCGCATCCCACCAACTTGGTGAGCTATTGATGAGTTGATGGTATCTGTTAAATGTCACGTACGATTCACATCTGGTGGGTACCCTGATGGCTACATGAAACGAAGCAGATTTACACCGGGAGGGTCCCGCATGACAACCAAGTACACCGACGCGCCGCGCACGCGCGTCATGACACCGGCCGCGCTCAACAACGGCGTTCACGAAAACCATTCCATCGGACAGACCATGGCCATCGCGCCCAAAAAGGGCCTGTTCGATGACATTTCCATTCCCCAGATCATCGCCGGCGCTGCAGCTGCCGCCACGAGCGTCGCGCTTGCTTCCAAGATTGGTATCGCTGGTTCAGTAATTGGCGCCGCTGTGAGCTCGGTCATCACCGTTGTGTCCTCACAGGTCTATCGCCACTTTATCTCTGCCAGCGCCAAAGCCCTCAAAGGTACGCACGCCGACGTCGACTACCCCGCCGGCGCCTATGAGCCCGTTGAATTTAATGCCGAAGAGCACCTGGGCGGCGCCGCGACTACGCAGGAGATGCGTCAGATTGCGGGGCGCGCGACCACGGCGCGCGTCGCCCCCAACAGCTTGCGCGCCAAGGCGGCGGCAGAGCGCAGCCAGACGCAAAAGAAGGTAATCATCTTCTCGATTGCCATCGCCATCGTCGCGGTCATCGCCTGCACTGGTGCCATCCTTATCACCACCGCCGGTGAGGGTCTGGGCGAGCGCCCCGAGCCAATCCTTTCGTCACGCACGACCGAGCACGACGCGGATAGCTCCGGTCAATCGCAAAGCCAGCAGGACGACCCGCAGGGCACCCCCGCATCCGCCGACTCGTCCTCGAACGCCCCCGATCAATCGCAGGGCGCCGATTCTTCTGTGAACAACAGCGGCACGCAATCCGGCACGACCGACTCAAGCCAAACGACTGACGGCTCTCAGCCGAGCACGGGTGACCAGACGAGCGGCAATGCATCGGGCACGGGATCTACCGACAACGGCAACACCAGTAACCCGAACAGCTCGGGCGGAACTACGTCCGACACGGCATCCGACAGCTCGAGCCAAGGCACGACGTCGGGCAACTAAGCACGTTTGCCTCTCATAGATAACCGACCTGCATAACGGGCGCGAACCGGCAACGGTCGCGCCCGTTTGCCTTGGGCGACGAGATGGCAAGCCCCGCGCGATGGTAAGATGCTTTGGTGTGTAAAGAGGAGATTTGCCATGAGCAAGACAATAGTTAGGCCCACGCTATCGCTGGGCAACCACATCTATCTGTATCGCCTGCTGCGCGACGCGATTGGGTGCGGCAAGCAAACGTTTATGACGCAGGTCGAGGAGGCACTCGCCGCCGGCGACATGGCCGCTTATGACCTGGGCTTTGAGTCCACGCGCGAGCTGCTCGAGGAGCTCGACGACTGCATTAAGCTGACCGTCTTTAAGGGCGGTCGCCTGTATGCCACCGTCATCGCCAACGAGGTCTGGGATGCCGCCCTTGCCAAAGGCGAGGACAAGCCCAAGGCTGCCAAGGGAGCCAAGCAGTCCTATAAAAAGAAAAAGCGCGGCGAGAAGGACCTCAAGGCCGTGCGTCCCAAGCACGTTAAGCGTCCCGAGCCCGAAGCCATGGTTGACGCCGCGCCGGAACCCGAGCCTGAGGCAGAGATCGAAATCGCTATTGAGGTAACAGCAGAAGCCGAAACCGAAATCGCCACCACGACCGATTCTGAAATCATGTCAGAGCAGGAAGCCGCTGCGAAGCTCAACGAGGCCCCCAAGTCGGCAACCGAAGAAGCCGCTAACCGACCCGAGACGTCTGCGTTCCAAAACAGCGACGTCTTTGGCGACGAGGCCGAGGGCGATCAGTCCGACGAGCCCGCCGATCAAGACACTACCGAGTCGGTGCCGGAGCCCGAGACGCCGCAGCCCGCCATCTCGCTCACGGTCGTCTATGACCCCGAGAACGCCAACGCCGGCATCACCACCATGGCATCCACGCCCATCGAAGCAAAGTCGAGCGTCGAGAACGAGAACGCGACGCAGATTGAGGTTGAAACTGCAGCTGCAGACGCGCCCGTCACCGTGAAGCCCGCGGATTCCACGATCGAGCCGGAAGCGACACCGGAGCCCGCACCCGTCATCGAATCCGTGCCCACCGCTGCTTGTGACCAAATTCCCGCACCTGCACCGGCTTCGGCACCCGCAGCGGCCCCAACCCCCGCACCTGCAGCACCCACCATCCCCAAGGACTTCCCCGTCGATTTCGCAACCGAGGTCTTCTGCCCCGGCCCGCTTCTGCACCAGCTGTCGACCTATCTCCCCTACGGCGCCGACACGCTCGGCATTGTCGGCGAGTACTACTGGATCGCCCGCGAGCGCGGTACCATCGAGGCCGCGCGAAACCGCGCAAGCTTCCCTCTGCGCTACACGCAGGCCGGCGAGCGCCGCGAGGTTGCCGTGCGCATCCGCCGCAACACCACCGGCGGTCTCGGAGCCACCTGGACCATCGATAAAGTCGAAGAAACCGAGCGGTAACGACAAACGGCTCAAATCCAAATCAGGATTTGAGCCGTTTATATTTGTTGATGTTGCGTAACCAACAGCGAGCGGGTCGCAAGTGCCCCAGGTTGCCGTGAAAGAGGAGCGACGCGTACTTCGGTACGCGAGCGACGGCTTGAACGGCAAGATGGGGTGCTTGCGGCCCGCGCAGCGTCGAGCAGTTACGCGGTTTGGAAAACCGCGTAACGATCTAGTCACGCGTCAGCTTGCGGTGAATACGATGCGGCTGGGCTGCGTCCTCGCCCAGGCGCTCGATGCGGTTGGCCTGATAGGCCTCAAAGTTGCCCTCGAACCAATACCAGTTGCCCGGATTCTCGTCGGTGCCCTCCCACGCCAGAATGTGCGTGGCGACGCGGTCCAGGAACATACGGTCGTGGCTAATGACCACCGAGCAGCCCGGGAACTCGAGCAGCGCCGCTTCGAGCGAGGACAGTGTCTCGACGTCGAGGTCGTTCGTGGGCTCGTCGAGGAGCAGCAGGTTGCCGCCCTGCTTGAGCGTGAGCGCCAAGTTCAGACGGTTGCGCTCGCCACCGGAGAGTACGCCGGCGCGCTTCTGCTGGTCCTGGCCCTTAAAGCCAAAGCTCGCCACGTACGCGCGACTCGGAACCTCGGTCTCGCCGACCATCATGTGGTCCAGGCCGTCCGAGACGACCTCCCATAGGTTCTTATCGGGGTCGATGCCGGAACGGTTCTGGTCGACGTAAGAAATCTTGACGGTCTCGCCCACCTCGAGCTCGCCCGAAGTCAGCGGCTCCAAACCCACGATGGTCTTGAACAGCGTGGTCTTGCCCACACCGTTGGGACCGATGACGCCCACGATGCCGTTACGCGGCAGGGTGAACGAAAGGTCGTCGATGAGCACGCGGCCATCGAACTCTTTGTGCAGATGATGGGCCTCGAGCACCTTGTTGCCCAGACGCGGGCCCACAGGGATGCGAATGTCGGTCCAGTCGAGCTTCTGGCTTGCGCGGGCCTCGGCCTCCATCTCCTCGTAGCGAGCCAGACGGGCCTTGTTCTTGGCCTGGCGGGCCTTGGGCGAGCTGCGCACCCACTCGAGCTCGGCCTCCATGCGCTTGGCGAGTTTGGCGTCGCGGTTGCCCTGCGCCTCGATACGCGCGGCCTTGGTCTCCAGATACGTGGAGTAATTGCCCTTGTAGGGATAAAGGTGACCACGGTCGACCTCGCAGATCCACTCGGCAACGTTATCCAGGAAGTAGCGATCGTGCGTGACGGCAAGCACCGCGCCCTGGTAGTTATGCAGGAAGTGCTCGAGCCACAGGATCGACTCAGCGTCTAGGTGGTTCGTGGGCTCGTCGAGCAGCAGCAGGTCGGGAGCCTCGAGCAGCAGCTTGCACAGGGCCACACGGCGGCGCTCGCCGCCAGAGAGCACGTTGACCGGCATGTCGGAATCGGGCAGCTGCAGGGCGTCCATGGCCTGGCCGAGCTTGGAATCGATATCCCAGCCGTCGGCGGCGTCGATCTCGTCCTGGAGCTTGCCCATCTCGGCCATGAGGGCGTCCATGTCGCAGTCCGGATCGCACATCTCCTCGCCGATCTTGTTGAAGCGATCGACCTTGGCGATCATGTCGCCAAACGCCATGCGCACGTTCTCGATGACGGTCTTGTTGTCGTCGAGCGGCGGCTCCTGCTGCAGGATGCCCACGGTGTAGCCGGGGGTGAGCCTGGCATCGCCGTTGGAGACCTCCTCGATGCCGGCCATGATCTTGAGCAGGGTCGACTTGCCCATACCGTTGGGGCCCACGACGCCGATCTTGGCACCGGGGTAGAAGCTCAGGGTCACGTCGTCAAGGATTACCTTGTCGCCATGGGCCTTGCGAGCCTGATACATCTGGTAGATAAACTCCGCCATTTGCCTGTTCTATCCTTTCTACCTGCTGCTTCCCTATTCTTGTTTCGCTTTAGTGGAAACGAAATGAGAAAATCAGCTCTGAAACGTAATGAAAAAGGGGCATGGTTGCCCACACCCCCTAATACTACCTAGGAAAAGTCCCCCTTAACACACTATGAACTGCGTACGCTAGTTTTCCGCAACCTTAGCGAGCGGCTCGCTGCGATTTGCGCCACAGCAGATACGAGTAGACGTAGACGGCTCCAACCGAACCAAACGCCAGAACCGCAATCACCGCGGCGACGACTTCACTCGAAAGCACGCTACCCGCCACGCCCATCACAATCAGGCCAAAGCCCAGCACCATAAAGCAGGCACCGCCAAAGCGCTGCGTACGGCGCCAGTTCTCGGGATTGGCAAGCGCCCAAGGCGTCTTGATACCGAGCGTATAGTTCTGCTTCACACGCGGCAAGTAGTTGCCTACGCCGATGAACAGCAAACCGACAACACCGGAAATCAGCACGTTAACCGAACCGACCGCCGGCACCACGCCCCAGACCGTAAGCTCTCCCAGCCAGCTTATGGCGCACATGAACAAGGTGAAGGCGATTACGAAGCCCTGATAGAACTTGCCCGAGGTTCGATATGCCTCACCTTTGGGATCGATGCGCGGCACCACGCAGAACATTGCGAGAAGCACCAGAGGCAGCACGCCGAGCGCGGAGGCCATCCAGCTGGGACCCCAACCGTCGACGGCTCCGTTCGCGCCCCAGTGCGTGGGAATCTGCCCAGGCAAGCTCGGCATCACCATGAGGTGCGCTACGACATTGGCGACGCACAGAGCGATCAGCGCAATCCACACACGCCGCGATACCCCCGTGGCGTGAATGCCCTTGTTTTCGTTATTCATCCTTATCACCTTCCGTGTTTGTAAAGCCCATAAACCAACCGATCAAGTCCTGCATGACGGTGGTGTTTAAGCTGTAAACGATGTTTTGGCCATGACGTTCGTCGGTCACCAACCCGGCGTTTTTGAGCGTCGCCAAGTGATGGCTCAGCGACGGCTTACTGATATCGAAATGCTCGGCAAGCTCCCCCGCCGTGCAATTGCCCTCGCGCAGCAACTCCAAAATGCGCCGTCGCGTTGGATCGGCAAGCGCCTTAAAGCCCTCTCCCGGCATAAGACCTCCTCTCATCATCTCTCATGACGCGCACACTATACTCGATATTTAGATGTTTGTCTAATTATCTAATACAGGAACATTTATAGAACATTCGTTCGTATTTAGCTACAATGGAAGTTGAAGCAGATGGGCCAGCTCCCTCTACCCGAGAAGGAGATGGACTATGAGTATTGACGATGTCCTGACGTTGTTATTGCTTGTAATCGCGGCTGTGGAGCTCGGCATCCACATTGGAGGTCGAATGAAATAGCCGCCCCCGCGTAATGCGAAGACGGCCACTTCTCACGCCATAAACGTGTTTCGGAGTTGGCCAACCCGCTGCAACGGGTGCCATCTGCTTCAATCTTATGCGAATCCCGATCCCATTTCAACAAGCCCAAGGGCTCAAATGGAATCGCAATAATACCTATAATGGCGATAGCTAAAACACGACCGACTCCCCATCGGAGGATATCTATGACCGAGACCACAGCCGCAGCCGCCATCGAGACACGCGACACCAAGCTCGAGATTATCATGGGCCGCGAGGCACTCGATAAGCTCGCCGATGCTACGGTGCTAGTGCTCGGCTGCGGAGGCGTGGGCTCCAACTGCTGCGAGGCACTCGCCCGCGGCGGCATTGGTCATTTCGTCATTCTGGATAAGGACATCATCGCGCCCAGCAATATCAATCGCCAGGCCATCGCCTTTCACAGCACCGTCGGCAAGCGCAAGGTTGACGTGATGGAGGCCATGATCCACGACATCAATCCCGCCGCCACCGTCATCAAGCGCACCGAATACTTGCTGAGCGACAACATCGATGATTTCTTCGCGAGCGTTTTGGAGCAGACGGACGGCAAGCTCGACTACGTCGTCGACGCCATCGACACCATCTCGGCCAAGCTCACCATTGCCAAATACGCTCAGGACCACGGCATTCGTTTGGTTAGCTCCATGGGCGGGGCCAACAAGCTCCATCCCGAGTGCCTCCGCTTTGCCGACATCTTCGATACGGTGCGTGACCCCATGAGCCGCATTATGCGCAAAGAATGCAAGAAGCGCGGAATCAAGAGCCTGCATGTACTGTTTAGCTGCGAGGAATCGGTTAAGACACAGCCCCGCGATCCTTCCAACATCCACGAGCGCACCGAGCTGGGAACCGCCAGCTTTATGCCGCCCATCATGGGTCAGATGATCGCCGGCGAGGTTATCCGCCAGATCAGTGGCCGCGGTACCGAGCGCGTGCGCGCCGATGGCCAGCGCTTGGACTAGCGGAGCGCGCCGAGATGGAGCCCCGATTATTTGATGCACATTGCCATCTTGATTTAATGGCTCACCCGGACGCTGTTGCCGATGAGGCAACGGCGCTGGGCTTGGGTCTATTTGATTGCGGCGTCGATCCACGCGACTTCGCTAACGCACATGGACGAACCCGTCGCCCTCCTACCGTCATCAAGGGCATCGGCCTCCATCCCTGGTGGCTCGCCGACGAGCGATGCGGCAACGCAGAAATTGACCTACTCTGCCAAATTGCCGCGCAAGAACGTTTTGTTGGCGAGGTCGGGCTCGACTTTTCCGCTCGTTTTGCCGGAAGTGAGCCGCTACAAATACAGGCATTTGACCGGCTCTGCGATACACTCGTGCAGTGCCCTCTTGCCGGGCGCGTGATATCAATTCACGCCGTTCGTTCAGCAGGAGCCGTACTGGACGTCCTCGAATCGCATGGACTACTCATCCCAAACTCCGACTCCCCCGTTATCATCTTCCACTGGTTTAGCGGCACTTCGGACGAACTCGTCCGCGCGCGTAATGCGGGCTGCTATTTTTCCGTCAACGAACGCATGCTCGCCACCAAGCGCGGTCGCGAATATGCCCGACAGATTCCACTCGACCGTCTACTGCTCGAGACCGATGCGCCAGCCGAACCAAACATAGAGACAAGCGCGCAGTCGCTCATCAAATCGCTCACAAGGACCTCGATGCGCATTGCCTCACTCAAAAACTGTGACGCAAAGCGCATCGAGTCGGCAGTTTTAGCAAATGCGCACTCTGTTTTTGACCTTCGCTAACCCCTGTGGGCAAAAATGCCAAGGGACATGCGAATCGCACAACGCAGTCCCTATTTTGGAAGGCAGTACAATTCGGCAGCATTACACCAATTCGTGCATGAGATCACAGTTGCGTGCATACAATTCGTCAAAGATATGGCGGCGCGACACATATAACTCGTGGGCAGTCATATCGGGCACGATTGTTTGCGCAACGCCAAGGACTTGGGCGAGTTCATCCCATGATGCATAGGCGCCACCTGCGAGAGCTGCCATGATGGCATCACCGAAGCATGCGCCCACCGTAACCTTGGCAACCGAGACCTCGCGCCCGCATACGTCGGCGATGGCCTGCATCCAAACTGGATTTTTGGTTCCACCTCCGACAAGCATAATGCGCCCAATTGGCAGTCCATGCTCTCGCTCGATAATGTCGACATGGGATGCAACGGTATACGCGACGCCTTCCAAGGCGGCGCGAACCATATGGGCTCGCGTATGCCTTCCGGTCAGGCCAAAGAAGACGCCGCGCGCCTCGGGATCGTTGAGCGGAGTACGCTCCCCCGCAAAGTACGGCAGGCACAGGAGCCCATCGGCACCCGGCGCCACACCGGCGGCATCATGCGCCATAACCGAATAGGCATCGGGGCCACCGTGGCCCTCGGCCTCTACGGCGTCGCGATACAGCTCTTGGCGCAGCCACGATGTGAGCGCACCCGCCGTATTGGTCCCCGCGCAGATCCCGTAAGTTCCGGGAATGATAAACGTCCCCGGCCACAGGCGGGCATCATCAATCATATGATCAGCTAGGTAGATGAAATACGCCGTGCTCCCCAACTGAACCATCATATCGCCGGGACGGAATACACCCGTCGAAATGGCCTCGGCACCAGAGTCGCCCGTTCCCACTAAGACAGGTGTCCCTGCCGCGAGCGCCGCCGCCTCAGCCGCACGCTGCGTAATCACCCCGGCAATATCGGTAGCCGACATTACTTCCGCCATCTGGTCAGGCCGGCAGAAACGAGCACATTCCCGAGCATCAACCTTCCAGGTGTAGCGGTCGTATAGGGGAAGAAAATCCTCCGCCAAATAACGGTCCACCGTAAAACGCCCCGTCAACTTCGCGCACAGAAACGATGACGCCGTCAGGAACTTCGCGGCACGTTCGTGCACCTCGGGCATATTCTCCTTAAACCACAAGATCTTGGGAGCAATATCTGACGAACAGGGATCGTGTCCGAAAAGCTCGCGTGCGCGATCTGACCCATATTCGGAAAGAAGCTCGTCAATCTGCGGCTTCGAACGTGCATCGACTCCGTACAAAATCGCGGGCGCCAGCGCGTTGCACTCGGTATCGACCGGCACGCAGTCGCAACCCAATGCGGAAAGGCCGACGCATCCGATCTGTGCCGCGTTAACCCCCGATCGCACCACCAGCTCGCGCGACAAGCGGCAAAAATCGCCCCACCAAACTGCCTCCGCATCATGCTGGTACCATCCATCACGCGGGTTCTCCGTCTCGTGTCCACAAGAGGCCTGGCAAACGATGTTGCATCGATCATCGATTAAAACGCCTTTAGAGGCGCTTGTCCCAATATCAATACCCAGATAGAGCGCCATAGGTGCCTACTCCCCTCGCGCCGTACGAGCGGTAGCCATAAAACGAGCTACCCGCTCAACATCGACCGGGGCATCCAGCTTTCCGTCGCGCTTTAAGCACGTGCCGACAAACGCGCCATCGTAGTGAGCAAATACGTCAGCCACGGTATTTTCGCGACAACCGGTACCACATACCACAGGTACTTGGTCAACACGCTCGCGGACCTCATCGGCAAGCTCGCCCGAAGCGCCACGACCGGCAGCCGAACCGCCGATGACCATCGCATCCGGTAGGCAATTAAAGAGAAGTGAATCGGCAATGTCCGCAGTCGTGCGGTCGTTGAGATAAACCTCCCCCTCGCTCGTGATGAAGTGAAAAAGCTTGAGGTCGTCCAGGCGCAGCGCCGCCTTGCGACGCATGGTGTGAGCGAAATCTCGGTTAATCAGCCCGAGATCACCGGCCCAGGCACCGCAAAAATTACAGCGCGTGAACTGCGCGTCGACGGCAGCGCACAGCTCGATTGTGGCATCGCCATCGTAAATAGCCTCAGCTCCCCAAGGAGTCGACAGATCATGGGATAGAGCCCCGATTACAAAGCCCATCGATGCAAGGGTTGAGGGAGAAACATGCTGCTCATAGGGCATCGAGAGCTCATTGGTAATCAAAATGCCATCGACACCGCCCTGCTGCAACGCCTCGAGATCGCGCTTGGCAGCTTCCACGACCTGCGACACGCTTCCGCCCGGGTAATACAGTGGATCGCCCGGCAGAGGACGCAGATGCAGCATTCCGATAACCGGCTTTTCGGTCTTGAACATCGAGGTTAGAAACGACATAACGTGCTCCTTCATAGGGTTATTGCAGGGACGCTACTCCCCCAGCACCTCGACGTACACTTTTCGCTTCTGCGGACCGTCAAACTCCGCAAGATAGATGTTCTGGGCACTTCCGCACACGATGTGGCCATCTTGGACGGGAAAGAAGCAACTGTTCCCACAAATCATGCTCTTGATATGCCCACAGGAGTTGTTGCCGGTGGCTCCATAGCTCGGCAGGAAGTGCGCATGCGCATAGGGGGCATCGAGTGGGGCGATGCGATCAAGCGTCTCCATAAGATCCGTCTCCACGCAGGGCAGCCCCTCGTTTACCACGATTCCACAGGTCGTATGCGACAAAATAATCGCTGCCAAGCCATTGGTCACCGAGCTGCGTTCGATGGCAGCGTGCACATCTTCGGTAATATCGATGAACTGGTCCGGAGCAGTCGATAGATAGCTCAATGTCTCGAGCGTCACCATGTTTACTCATCCCCTTCAAGAAAACGCAGGGCATTACCCCAGTAGAGCCTTTCTCGCGCATCATCGCGCATGGGCACGGTATCGAGCGCCCGCTTGAGTTTGAATGCACGGAAACGCGGCGTATTGCTGGCGAACATCACTTGATGCGATAGCGCGCGCTCATACCACAGCGGCCCCATATCGACCGTGAAAAGACGCTGCATCATCTCCTCGGGCGAATCGATGTAAGTGATAGAGGTGTCCGTGTAGCAGTTGGGATACTTGAGCAGCATCGCCACGGTCTCGCGCACCCAGGGCCAGCCAAAGTGGGTCAAACTAAAGCGCACATTTGGATGCGTTGCGATTGTGTGCTCAAATGCAAGCGGGTTACCGCGCGAGAGCTCTGCGCCCGGCTCCCATGACATACCGGCATGGAAAACCACCGGCTTGTTATAGCGCTCGCACAGCTCGTAAAGCGGCTCGGCCACAGCATCATCGGGGGCAAAACCCTGCTTTGCCGGATGCAGGCAAAGCCCCTTTGCCCCCAACTCGGTAAAGGCGCGCTCCAATTCGTCTGCGGCACCGCTCACCTGCGGATCTACGCTCGCAAATCCCCACAGACGATCGGGGTGCGCGGCAACCAGCATGGCAATCTGGTCATTGGTGCCAAAGTGTCCTCCGCATGCCGTGGTTACATCGAGCGGCATGAGCACGCTCTTCCGCACGTCGCAGACGTCCATCTCGACTTGAAGCTCATCCCAATCCATGGGACCCATATGCCCCATACCAAATTCTCGTGACCAAAAACCGAATCCATCAGGCTCATCACCTGGCGTACAGATCTCGCCATAGAGCATAGGATGGACCAACATGTCGATAACCATTTCGTACTCCTTTCCAGGCATTTGACCCTAGTACGGCTCAAACGAACCAATCACTCGGGACGACAGTTCAGCGCCCGCCTTCATACACGCCGGAATATCAAGGCCATCGATCACGCCCTTGGTAAACCCGGCAATATACGAGTCGCCGGCACCCACGGTGTTAACGACCTTCTCCGCCGGCACGATCCCGCACTCATAGAAGCGCTCGCCGTCATAGGCAATGCTTCCCTTCTCGCCAAGCGTGGCAACCGCAACGCGCGGCCCCAACTCCTGTACGTGACGTACCCAATCACGTAGCTCCGGAGTGTCCTCTTCAAACGACATGAACGCATAGTCTACGTAAGGAAAATGAGCCTCACATGCATATTCGGGATCCTGGCTGAACACCGAGAAGTCCATAACCACCGTCTTGCCCGCATCATGCCATTCGGGCAGGAGGTCCAAACAATTGCCAAACAGGTCGGTATGAATGATGTCATGCTCCAGGATAAACGCCCGGTCGTCTTCATTCGGTCGATATGTCTCCATTACGCCATCGATCGCCTCGAGATGTACGCGATCGACGCCGTCTTTCAATGCCATGAGCATCACCGAGGTGTCGCCATCCTCCACCCGCAGATGTGAGATATCGAGCCCCTCGGCGGCCAGCGCCTCTCTCATCTTGTCTCCGTACTCGTCCTTGCCGACAACCGACACGGCAGATACCGAAACGCCCATTCGTGCAAGATGGATACCCCAGTCAATGCCATTGCCAGTCGGATAGAACACGCCGATGTTTTGATAGACGTCCGCGCAGCAAAAACCAGCCGCACACGCTTTAATACCCATGGTCTTCTCCAATGATCAAAAGGGGACCCACCACATGGCGAGCCCCCTTTTCGCGTTTCGCATATTGTTTTGCATCGGCTGTCCAAGGCCTCATAGCCAGACCGCCGTACGCTTTCTTAAGCTATTCGACGATTGGTGCTCCGTGGCCCCAAGAGCCTTCCATGCCGCACACGGTCGAGGCAAACCCGGCAGCAAAGTCGAGCGCGCGCTCGATGGCCTCGGCGCCATCCTCACCACGCTTGGCGGAATCGAGATAGCACATCAAAAACGAGGTGAGGAACGAGTCGCCCGCCCCCATGGTGTCCTTCATGTCCGTTACCGGTTTAGCCAGCTGGCGGTAATAACGCTCGCCGTCGTAAGCAATGCAGCCCTCGGCGCCCGCCGTAGCCGACACAAAACGCGGACCCAGGCCCTTCACCCATGCCAGACGCTCGCGAATCTCGTCCTCACTCGCGGCATCCGCCGCACTAAAGAAAGCAAAATCGACGTAGGGCGCAATCTGCTCGTAGTACTCGTCGGTGGAGTCGTCCGAAAAGTCAAAAGAGACCGTGACGCCCGCAGCCTTCAGCTTGGGCAGCTCGCGCTCGGTGAAGCAATAGTTGCCCGAATGAACCACATCGAACTGCTTCATGTACGCAAGGTCAAAGCGATCGAGGACATAGCGCGCATCGCCACGGATACCGCCCTCGTTGGAGCCAAGGAAGACACGGTCACCGTCAACGACGGTCACGCGAGCCGCTCCGTTCTCGCCAATCATCTGCTCGCACTTGTCAAGCTCGATACCCTCATCCTCGAGGCTTGCAATGACATGCTCGGCAGCGGCGTCATTGCCAAAAATGCCCATGTATGCAGAGCGTGCGGCACCGCATTTCTTGGCATAAACGGCGAAGTTCACCGCGTTGCCGCCGGGATACATGGTGTGGATATGCTCGTAGCGATCGACGACGTTGTCGCCAAATCCGAGCGCGTTAACGTTAAATGCCATGGCCTTTGCCCCTTCTAGTACTCGACAACACCCATATAGCGGCGGAAATCGGGATCGTGATCAAACACCTTGCCGCGTGCGGCACGCAGCTCGCAGTTCATGGCGTAGAACAGCACCGGGTCCAGATAAGCACGGACGCTCGCCGGCACGGCCTCCATACCGTACTCCTTAGCATCGAGCACCATCAGCGTATCGGTATGCGTCTTAAGGAACGCCAGGGCGCGCTCGTCCATAGCACGGCACTCGCTGGAGCCCATCTGCAGGAAGTAAAAAACGCCATCCTGAGTAGCCTCGAAGGGGCCGTGGAAGTACTCGGCAGAGTGGATGTAGCTGCAGTGCTGCCACTGCATCTCCATAAGAGAGCAGATAGCGAAACCGTAGGTCTGGCTAAAGTTGGGACCGCTGCCCAGAATATAGAAGAACTCGTGCTCCTGGCAAAGCTTGGCAAAGCGATCGCCCAGCTCGGCATTTACCTTCTCGCGTGCCGGGGGAAGAATCTTATCCATCTCGGCGATACCGGCATACATATCGGCAAGATCGGCGTAGCCCTCCTGCTGATCGAGCAGCTCTGCCGCAAGCGACAGCGAAATGCCAGCGGGGACCTCGGCCTGCGGCACGCCCTCGCCCCACGGGTAGACCCACGTGGTCCACTTGCCGGAGTCGATCTTGGATCCAGCGTTGTCGGTCTGGGCGATCACCGTAGCGCCGGCGGCAAGGGCAATCTCGCAGCCCTCGACGACCTCCGGGGTGTTGCCACTGTGGCTACAAGCGATGACCAGAGACTTCTCGCCCAGACGACGCGGACGCATAATGTCAAATTCACGCGCGGTATAGATATACGAAGTGAAGGTGGTTGCCTCGCGCTGCAGAAGTTCATGAGCCGGGATCAAATCGATCATGGAGCCACCGCAAGCAATCCAGTAGACGCTGTCGAACTTGCCCTTCTCGGCAATTGCCTCTTTGATCAGATCGTGTGCGTTCATATCCAGTTCCTTTCTTGTTTGGCCCGCAATCAATGACGTTGGTTGCGTGGCCGATGGTTGTTTTAGTCAATCAGATATTTCTCGAATGCGGCCATGTTCTTGGCATCTGCCGCCGCCGGGTCATCGTAGTAACGACCGTCCGTGATTTCCTGGCCCAGCATGCCATCGAAACCATGGGCGTTGAGCGTGGCAACGAAGGCGTCCATATCGTGCTTGCCATCGCCCCACACCAGATGGCCATACGGGTCACCGTCGATAAAGTGCATCTCGTGAATTGCCCCGTCACCAAAGGCGGCAAACCAGTCCTCGAGCGTCTCGCCTGCAACGCCCATCGCGGTTGTATCAACCATGGGCTGTAAGTACGGGCTCGCGACCTCGTCAATCATGCGCTTCGCATCGGAAACCGTCGTCACAAGGTTGCTCTCCTCGGGACGCAGGCTTTCCATCGTAAGCACCAGACCGTGCTCGCCGGCATACTCCGCCAGAATGGACAAGTGCTCGCGGCTGCGCTTCCAGGCTTCCTCGCGGTCCTCGTCCCAGTCGCCCCAGCCCGAGTTGACGGACATACGGTCGCACCCAAGTATCTCGGCAAGCTCAATGCCGTGCTTAAAGTACGCCAGGCTACGCTGTTCATGCAGCGGTTTGCGTGCGCAGTACTGCCAAGGATAGACAACGTTCTCGGGGCACAGAGTACGATACCTAAGCCCACGGTCTGCAGCCTTTTTCGCCAGGACCTCAGCCTCAAAGTAGCCCGTGTGGTCGAGCGTCACATGCGGCTCTGCACACCACAGCTCAATGGACTCAAAGCCCAAGCGCTGCTGCACATCAAGGAAGTAATCGAGCGACCACATGATGTAGTGGATATTCATGCCCGCAATCTGCTCGCGACGCAGCGTCGGTTTGGATTCAGACATCTTATGCCTCCTTATTTCGATCGAACACGATTTGTCCGTCCGACATCGTCATATCAACCGCAAGATCGCGCGCGTCGCGATAATCGAGGTCAAACACATCCCGATCGAGCACGCAGATATCGGCAAGCTTGCCAACCTCAAGCGTACCCAGCTCGTCTTCGCGAATCAGATCGTACGCGCCCCCGGCAGTCCAAGCGCGCAAGAGCTCGACAAGCGTCAGCGTGTTGACCTCATTCACGGGCAGTCCGTCGGCGAAGAATCCGCCGCACGCGCTGTAGATTGACTCGCCCAGGCTCGGAATCAGCAGTGGCAAATCCGTTCCACAGCACACTGTGCATCCGGAATCTTCCATGCCGCGGCGATTCCAGCTGTGCAAAAGTCGCGTCTCGCCAATTTGTCGACGCATCATCGACAGGCAATCCTCGCGCCGGTCCAACGTCAGAATCTGCGGATAGACCTCGCAAATTCCACCTAACTTGCCAAACTCGACAAGATCGGTCGGGTCAGAGTTCTCGAGATCGGTAATCGCATGGCGGCGAAGCATCCGTCCATGCTCGTCTCGAGGCAGCGAGGCATAGAGCGCCACAGTGCGGCGAACGGCGCCATCGCCCTGGCAATGCAAGGAGTATCGGAAGCCCTCAGCATCAATTGCACGCAGCTCGTTCTCAATCAGATCCCACTCTGGCTCCTCGACGACCGTCTTGCCGGCAGCGCCCGCATCGGCCGTGTCCTCATAGGGGTCAATCATCTCGGCAAGCCCCGCCCATACGCCGCGATCGGTCATACGGTTGAAGCCAGAAAAACGAACGAACGGTCCCCGGAAGCGCTCTCGCGCCTCGCGGGCATATGCCAGATTTGCACCGGCGCCCACCGGCTGCGACATCATAGAGACGCGAACCGTCAGCTCACCAGATTCCTCACGGCGAGCCATTTCGTCGGCAAAGCCGTAGTAGTCATCAAACGCCATTTCCTTGATGGCGGTAACGCCGCGCTCGTTAAGCATGCTCATGTAGTCCGAATACCCGGCACGCACCTCGGGCAGCGCAAGGAAATCGCTCATCATGCGCCAGATCTTCTCGGCATAGCACGCCTGGGGCGTAAAGCCATATCGCGCACTGGCGGCAGCATTGAGAACGCAGGTCTCCGCGCCCGGCGTAAAGCAGACGACAGGGATATCGCCAAAACACTCGTCAAACACAGCTGCTGTATTTGCGTTCTCGGCATCCGATGCCAACGTTTCGGGTAGGTTGTGGCCAAAAGCCGCCGCGCAATCCGGATGACCTTCTTTCCATGCGCGCAAGAGCGACACGGCCTCTTTGGCATCAGCGATGCCGGACAGATCAGACCCCAACGTCCGCAGCGCCCAACCTGTATAGAAGGTATGCACATCGATCAGGCCAGGCATGACAGTGCGGTCGCCCAGGTCAACTACCTCGTCCGCCTGGGTCAAATACGAAGCTACCTCACACTTGGTGCCAACAGCCTCAATTCGATTGCCACGGACCGCTACGAAACCTTCAAACGGCAGGTCCCCCGTACCGGTAAAGACGCTCTTAGACGTCAGGACCGTCAAACGATCGGACATCACAACCACCTACGCCGGAAGCATGCCGGAAATGGCAGTAATGACCAAGCCAAACACGACCATGAAGATGAAGAACTTCCAAATGGTCTTCCACCATTGGCCAAACGAAATCTTAGCCACGGCAAGGCCGGCGACCGTCATGCCCGCCACGGGGCTGATGGTGTTGATGGTCTGGTTGGCAAACTGGAGCGCGGTGACGGCCGCCTCGGGATTGAGGCCCATGAGCTCGGTCAGGGGGCCCATAACGGGCATGGTGAGCGCCGCCAGGCCAGAACTCGAGGGAACCAGCAAAGAGAGCAGACCAAGGACGACATACATAAACGTGGTGTAGACGGCGGCGGGTGCACCGGCGAGCGCGGTAGCGAGCGCCTGGAGGATGGTGTCGATGATCATGCCGCCCTCGGCGATGACCAGAATACCGCGAGCGATACCGATAACGACGGCAGCGTACGCAAAGTCGGCGAGACCCTTAACGAACTCCTCTGCGATCGTCTGCTGGTCAAGGCCGCCCAGGATACCGGCAAGCAAGCCCATGCCAAGGAACACGGCGGAAATCTGATTCATGTACCAGCCCTGGGTAACAAGACCCCAGACGATAATGCCCATACCGCAAGCAAAATCGATAAGCACGAGCTTCTGACGGATAGTGAACTCTTCCTCGATGGAGGCATCGGTCACGGAAAATTCAATACGCTTGAGCTTATCGTCCTCGTACACAATGGACGACTCGGGGTTTTTCTTGACGCGCATGGCGTAGCGCATGGCCCATGCGATACCGACGGCAGTGAAGATGACCCAAGAAACGGCACGCAGCCACAGTTGCGGATTACCCTCGATGCCAATGATGCCTTGGGCGATCAAAACATTAAACGGGTCGATGGTCGAAGCACAATATCCCAGGTTAGGACCAAGGAAGCAGATGATGAATGCCGTCATCGAGTCATAACCGATACCCATCATGATGGGAATGAAGATGGCATAGAACGGCAGGGCTTCCTCAGACATACCAAACGTAGTGCCACAAATGGACAGCAACGTCATCGTGATGGGAATGATGAGGATGTCCTTGTTCTTGAGCTTTTTAATCACACGGCTCATGCCGGCATTCAAAGCGTTGGTCTTGGTGATGATCGCGAACGATCCGCCAATCAATAAGACGAACGCAACGACGTCGGCAGCCTCTTGGATACCCTTGGTGGGCGCTTGCAGAACCGCGAAGATATCCTGACCCAGATTGATGGTCTCGCCGGTCTCGGAATCGGTGTAGTTCTTATCGACCTGTTCATAGGTTCCAGCAACGGCGACTTCACGCTCGCCCGCCGCTGTCGAAATCGTCTTGCGCTGATACTGACCAGAGGGAACGATCCAAGTCAGGACCGCAAAGACAACGATCAGCAAGAACATGATCGTATAGACATGCGGTAATTTGAACTTAAAACGTCTGTTTGTCTTCTTCGCCTTCGTATCTGACATAGATACCTCCAAAGAACTCGAGACTGCATCGCATCTCGCTTCAACGTTTGCACAATGCAAACGTTCTATGACGTCCCATAGATTACCAGCAGCTTTTTCCTTCATCAAGATAATTTCAAACTGATTGCCGCAACGCGGTTGAACGGTCGCGTTTGCGCCGTGAACGGTATGGAAACGCCCGGTGAGATGATCCACCGGGCGCTTCCATTCGCAATGTCCTAGATGTCAAAAACGTAGCGAGACCCAACGATTCGCTGACGACCGATGATAAACGGCCGCCGTTGCTCATCAAAGAAGAAGGCTTCCATATAAAACAAGGGTTCGCCAACGGGAACTGCCAACAGCCGAGCGACCTCGGGCGACGCGCACGCGATCTCGAGTGTGCACGGGTCGGTAAACGCGGGCGTACGGCCCGTCCGGTTACGCACGAACTCAAAAATGGATTGGTTAGATAGAGGTGCCGTTGATAGATAGGCGTTGTCCTCGTAAACGTATATGTTGTTCTCGAGCATGACGGGGACTCCATCGGCAGTGCGCACGCGCTCAACGCAAATCAAGTCAGTTCCAACGGGAACACCAAAGAACTGTGCTTCGGTGGAATCCGCCGGCAGTATCTTTCTCGAAATGACACACGCCCCCGGTTCCATTCCGTTAACGCGGCATGCGTCCGAAAAACTCTGAACGTCATCCTTCTGGCGAATCTTGCGCTTGAGCTTGGGGGCATTGACAAACGTGCCTTTCCCCTGTCGCTTCGTTAGATAGCCCTGCTGGACGAGCTCCTCAATAGCGCGTCGCACGGTAACGCGGCCAACTTTATAGCTCTCAGCCAATTCGAATTCGTTGGGTATCCGCGCGCCTGCCTTGTAGGCGCCGGAGTTGATTTCGTTTTTAATGATATCAATGACCTGTTGGTACAGCGGTATCGCTGCTTTACCGTCAGTTAGCCCTTCAGTCGGTGGCATATACCCTCTCCCAGCACAATTAATTCTAAAACGGGCTTAAGGGCATTCAACAAGCCCTTAAGCCCGCATTAGCTTAAAGTATGCTAGGTGTCGCACCAAAATGTTGGCTATTTACTCATCAGACCCGAAAAACGCGCAACTACCGCGCTCCTAAGAAAGCGTGAGCAGCTCCGGCAGCTGGTCGATAATCTTGTCCGCGGCATCCTGGCTAAAGCCAAAGCGTTCCTCGCGCTTGGCAATAACTGTCAGGCCGGCTCGCTTGCCAGCGGTGATGCCAGGCACCGAATCCTCAACGCAGCAGCAGCGATTCGCGGGCAGCCCCAGCAGGTCCAGCGCATGCAGGTAGATGTCGGGCTCGGGCTTGCTCTCCTTAAACTGCTCGCCGCTCACCACATACTCAAAGGCATCCGACAGCCCGCACGCATTGAGCACTTCCTCGATGCTAACCATGGGAGACGAGCTGGCAAGCGCCACGCGAACGCCACGGCGCGGCAGCTCTCGAATCGTATCCACGGCGCCTGGGTTAATCAAAGCCTGATAGTCGCGCGGACGCTTATGAGCCCATTCGTCCCAACGGGCCAACGCTTCCTCGCCAGTGAAATGCCCCTTACCGGCGCGCTCAAACCAATCGACCAGCATACGCAGGAAGAACTGATGCGAGGTACCGACCTGCCCATTCAACTCCTCTTGAGTCAGATTAAGCCCAAGCTCTTTGGCAAACGCGGCAGTCTCGCCCAGGTAGTAATACTCGGTATCGACAATGACGCCGTCCATGTCAAAGATAACGGCGTCGAACGGAAACGCGGACACGGCACCCTCCCTAACAAAAGGGC
>UREZ01000015.1 GCA_900547025.1 uncultured Collinsella sp. | reverse complement strand
CTCGTCAAGATACCCTCGGCGGCGACCATGCCCTTCAGGTCGTCAGGGTTGGTCTCCCAGCGGACCAGAATGACCTTATGGCCCTCGGCAGAACGCGCGACGGCGTCATCGCTCGAGAACACGACCTCGCCCACGGCGGCACCGGGACTGGCGTTAAGGCCGCATGCGAGCGCCTCGTACTTCTTGGAGGAATCGAACTGCGGGTGCAGGAGCTGGTCGAGCTGCGCGGGATCGATGCGGCTCACGGCCTCCTCACGGGTGATGAGGCCTTCCTCGACCATCTCAATAGCAATGCGCAGAGCGGCGGTTGCGGTACGCTTGCCCACGCGGGTCTGGAGCATCCAGAGCTTACCCTGCTCGATGGTGAACTCGATGTCGCACATGTCGCGGTAGTGATCCTCGAGCGTCAGGAAGACACGTTCAAGCTCCTCACCTGCGGACTCGAGGCCCGGAGTGGTCTTGAGGTCGGCGATGGGCTCGGTGTTGCGGATGCCGGCAACGACGTCCTCGCCCTGGGCGTTGACCAGAAAGTCACCGTAGAACTCCTTGGTGCCGTCGGCCGGGTTGCGCGTAAAGGCGACGCCGGTCGCCGAGGTCTCGCCCTTATTGCCAAAGGCCATAGCCTGAACGTTGACGGCGGTGCCAAGGTCGTCGGAAATGCCGTGCTGCTTGCGGTAGATGCAGGCGCGCTCGTTCATCCAGCTGCCAAAGACGGCCTGGATGGCAAGGCGCAGCTGGAGCTCCGGATCGTGCGGGAAGACCGGCTTGCCGTCAGCGACCTCGAGCTCGGGGTACAGAGCGGCCTCGACGTTGTCGGAGAAAATGCCCTTGAACGTCTCGACGAGCTCCTGCAGGTCCTCGGCCGAAAGCTCAGAATCGACGCGAACGCCGGCGACCAGGCGAGCCTGGGTCAGGGCATTCTCGAACAAGTCGGCATCGACACCCATGACGACGTTGGAGAACATCTGGATAAAGCGACGATAGCTGTCCCAGGCAAAGCGCGGGTTCTGCGTCTGGGCGATAAGGCCCTGAACGGACTCGTCGTTGAGGCCCAAGTTGAGGACCGTGTCCATCATGCCGGGCATTGAAAACGGAGCGCCCGAGCGCACCGAGACGAGCAGCGGGTCACGGGCATCGCCGAGCTTCTTGTCGCAGCGAGCCTCGAGGTCGGCCTCGGCGGCAACGATTTCGTCGAGCGCGCCTTCGGGCCAGACGTTGCCGGCACCGGAGTACTCGACGCAGGTCTGGCAGGTAATGGTAAAGCCACCGGGAACCGGCAGGCCGATACGGCTCATCTCGGCAAGGTTAGCGCCTTTGCCGCCAAGTACGAAGTTCATAGACTTGTCGCCCTCAGTGACACAGGTGCCCTGGGCATCGGTTCCAAAACGGTAAACCCTCTTGCAATCGCTCACGATACTTCCCCTTCCATGCGATCTCGCGCACGACCGTGGTAACGAATCGGCCCGCCGGATGCGGGCCGTGAGGGAACTATACGGCGGGTTTTGAATGGGCTTGAGCAGAGGATACGCGGTTTGGTAAACGTGCTAAAACTAGCGGTAAACGGTAGGTAAAGGTGGTTACCTTATGAAGATACCACTACAAGAGACTCGCAGGTCAAATGCAAGTTATTTGCTAAATCGCTTTATCAGTATCAGGAATTTTTTAGCTAATCCAATAAGCTAGCTTTGTTGGGCGCGGCGGGCGGCGCGGCGGGCTCTTGCCTCTTGAATCTCTTCGATATGAGCGATGATCTCGGAGGCACTCTCCTCGATCGCCTTGCCGTCGGTGCGCACCACAAAGCAACCCAGACGTTTCATGAGGGCACGAGCCTCCTCGAGCTCGCCGCGCACGCTCTCGGGCTCGGCATAAGAGCCGGCGACGGCGCGGGCATAGTCGTCGCCCAGGCGGCTATCGCGAATCTCGGAAATCACATCGACGGTCGAAATCAGACCGAACAGGCGCATCGGGTCGACCTCGTAAATCGACTTGGGCGGCTCCATACCGTGCGCCAGCGGAACGTTGGCGACCTTATAGCCCTGATAGGCAAGATACATCGACAGTGGTGTCTTAGACGTGCGAGACACGCCCAACAGCACGATATCGGCACCCGATAGATCGTCGCAGCCGCGCCCGTCATCGTGCTCGACAAAATACTCCATGGCCTCGATACGATGGAAGTAGCGGTCGTCCGTCTTATGAATCACACCCGCCACGCCCTTGGGCGCAACGCCGATGAGCGAAGACAGCACGGCAAGCGTAGGGCCGATCAGGTCAACCGAACGGATATGCAGCATGCCCAAATAGTCGAGCACACGGGCCCGAAGCGACGGGTCGACGATGGTGTGAAACACGGCGATATCGCGATGCTCCGCATCCACGCGCGGACCGACAAACGACTCGACCTGCTCCACCGAGGTCACCTTGGGCAGGCGCAAAACACGAAAAGCCCCTTCATCAAATTGCCCGGACGCCGCAAGCACCACCTCGCAAGCGGTATCTCCGAGCGAGTCGGAGATAACGATGACGGTGGGACGAGCGGTGACCGGGCAATCCATGCGGGGCTCCTTTTGCGCTTACGCGCAGGCTGGCTTACTTTTTGCGGGCAAGCTCACCGATGTTGGCGATGCCGGAGAAAACGGCCTCAAAGCGGTTGAGCAGCTTAAGGCGATTATCGCGGAGCTGCTCGTCCTTGTCCATGACCATAACCTCGTCGAAGAAACGGTCGATGGGCGCGCGCAGGGCTGCCAGGGCGGCAAACGCGGCCGGATAATCCTCGGCGGCGAGAGCGGCGTCAACGGCGGTCTGAGCGACCTCGGAGGCATCGGCCAGCGCAAGCTCGACCTCGCCCATCAGGCTGCGGTCATACTCCGCGCCCAGCTCGGGCTTGGAGATATGCGCAGCGCGGGCATAGGCCGTGGCCAGGTTGTCGAAGGTCTCGGCGTCGTTCTTGCGGGCCTCGTCCAGGGCGGCGCAGCGGGCGAAGAAGACGGACGGGGCGATGATGTGCACCGCGGAGACGGCGGCGACGGTATCGGCCGGAATCTTCTCGTCGCGGGCCATGCTCACCAAGCGGCCATGGAAGAAGTCACGAACCTGCTGGGCGACCTCGGCGGCATTGAACTCAATGCTCTGCTCGCTATAGAGCTCGAGAGCGAAGTCGATGAGCGACGTGGGGTCGATCGGCAGACGGTCGCGCAGGATGTTGATGATGCCGATGGCGGCACGACGCAGCGCGTAGGGGTCGGAGGAGCCGGTCGGGGGCTCGCCGATGGCAAAGATACCGGCGATGGTATCGAGCTTGTCGGCGAAGGCGACGATGCAGCCAGCGGTGCCCTCGGGCAACTCGTCACCGGCAAAGCGAGGACGATAGTGATCGCGAATAGCATGGGCGACCTCGTCGTTCTCCCCCATCGCGGTGGCGTAGTAACCGCCCATCACGCCCTGCTGGCTCGTGAACTCGACGACGGCGTTGGACACCAGGTCTGCCTTGCACAGGTGCGCGGCGCGAGCAGCATCGGCGGCCAAGTGAGCACCCAGGTGAGCCTCACGGGCAATAGCGAGCGCGAGCTGCTCAATACGCTCGGATTTGGCGAGCACGCTGCCGAGCTTCTCCTGGAAGGCGACCTTGGCCAGACGCTCACGGAACTCGTCGAGGGAGATCTTCAGGTCTTCCTCGTAGAAGAACTTGGCGTCGTCCAGGCGAGCACGCACGACGCGCTCGTTGCCGTCGATCACGCGCTCGGCGTTCTCGGGTTTGCTGTTCGAGACGATCACGAACTCACGCGTCAGCTTGCCCTCGCCGTCATAGATCGGGAAGTAGCGCTGGTTGGTGAGCATGGACTCGCAGATGATCTCGTGCGGAACCTTGAGGAACTCCTCATCGAAGGTACCGACGAGCACCGTCGGCCACTCGCAGAGGTTGATGACCTCCTCGAAGACCTTCTTGGGCGTGTCAACATGACAGCCGGGACGGGCAGCCTCGACCTCGGCGATGCCGGCGAGGATGGCCTCGCGACGGCGCTCGGCGGAGAGCACGCCGGCGTCCTCGAGCACCTGCTCGTAGACGGCGGGGCTGGCGACCACGTGGTCACCGGGGCCCAGGACGCGATGGCCGCGCGTGGTGTTGCCGCTCGTCACGTCTGCAAACGACACGGGCACGACGTCCTCGCCCAGAAGGCAGCAGATCCAGCGGACCGGACGCACGAACGTGGCGTGCTCGTGGCCCCAGCGCTGGGAGCGGTAGTTGGGCCACTGCAAACCGGCGATGGTCTTCTCGCACAGGGCCGTCAGGATCGGGGTAGCCGGGGCAGAAGGAATGTTCTTCTCGGCAAAGACGTACTCGCGACCGTCGGTGTCCTCGCGGCGCACCAGGTCCTCGGCAGCCACGCCGCACTTGCGGGCAAAGCCCTGGGCGGCCTTGGTGGCGTTACCGTCGGCGTCGAAGGCGATGTTTGCCGCGGGACCGCGCTTGACCTCGTGGACCTCATCGGTCGCGGTGGCGACATCGGCAACGAGCGCGGCAAGACGACGCGGGCTCGAGATCACGCGGACCTCGCCGTGGGCCAGACCGGCCTCGTCGAGACCCTTGGCGATCATGGTGCCAAGCTGCTTGACGGCATTGTTCAGCGGTGCGGAGGGCATTTCCTCCGTACCGATCTCAAACAGGAAATCCTTAGCGTCTGCCATGGCTTACGCCACCTCGCCTTCCTGGTCGGCATTCTCGTTGATTCCGGCGACCTCGGCCATGTAGGCCTCGCAGCACGCCTTGGCGACGGCGCGGACGCGCAGGATGTAGTTTGCGCGCTCAACCGCGGAGAGCGCACCGCGGGCATCGAGCAGGTTGAAGGCGTGGCTGCACTTCATGACGCAGTCATATGCCGGCAGCGGAAGCTTGCGCTCCAGGCAGGAGTGGCACTCGGCCTCGTAGTCATCAAACTTCTGACGCATCATCTCGACGTTTGCGACCTCAAAGTTGTAGGCGCTGAACTCGCGCTCGTTCTCCAGGAACACGTCACCGTAGGTCATGGGCGTACCGTCGGGCAGGTAGCTCCACACCAGATCGTAGACGGAGTTGACGCCCTGGGCGTACATGGCGATACGCTCCAGGCCGTAGGTGATCTCGACGGGCACGGGGTCGACCTCGATGCCGCCCACCTGCTGGAAGTACGTAAACTGCGTGACCTCCATGCCGTTGAGCCAGACCTCCCAGCCAAGACCCCAGGCGCCGAGCGTCGGGCTCTCCCAGTCGTCCTCGACAAAGCGGACGTCATGGTCGTTGGGGTCCAGGCCGATAGCGGCCAGCGAACCCAGGTAGAGCTCCTGGGCGTTGACCGGCGAGGGCTTGATGAGCACCTGGAACTGATAGTAGTGCTGCATGCGGTTGGGATTCTCGCCGTAGCGGCCGTCGGCAGGACGGCGGCAGGGCTGCGCATAGCAGGTGCGCCACTCGGAGGGACCGAGCGAGCGCAGCGTGGTCGCGGTATGGAAGGTACCGGCACCGACCTCGGAGTCATAGGGCTGCATAATGACGCAGCCCTGCTCGCCCCAGTACTGCTGGAGGCGCAGGATGATGTCTTGGAAGGAAAGCGATGAAGCGTTCATGCCTCTAATATCCCCTCGTCGAAACGATTACACGGTTAGGTACTGTACTATAGCGGTTTTTAGTCGATAGCGCCGATGCGGTTGAGCGGCCAGTAGCGAACAAGCGCCACGGCAATCAGATCGGAGCGGTCGACCGGACCAAAGTAGCGCGAGTCGGCAGAGTTCTCGCGGTTGTCGCCCATCACCCACACGCACCCGTCGGGGACGGTGTAGGGATAGCTCACCTGAGCGCCGGGAGCCTGGACCGAAAGCGGCCAGCTCATGCCGGTCGTATAGTCCTCATCGAGCGTCTGGCCGTCGACAACGACCTTGCCGTCCTGGAGGTCGACCGTCTGGCCGGCGGTGGCGATAACGCGCTTTACCAGCACATCATGCTCGGAGGTACCATCAGGGTTGTGGAACACCACGATGTCGCCTTGGCTGACGGGCTGTCCAAGCTCAAGCGTGACCTTTTGCGCCAGAATCTGATCGCCGATCTCGATCGTGGACTCCATGGAACCGGTGGGCACCACAAAGGGCTCAACCACAAACGTGCGAATCAGGAAGGTGGCGGCAAGCGCGATTACGACAACAACGATCCACTCAAAAGCGCCCCTCAGCGCGGAATGCTGCGATGAAACCATACTCACTCCTCGCTCTGCGAATACGAAGCGTCCAGGATCTCCTGCGCGTACGCGCGCTCCTCGGGCGTGAGCCGTGCCGTCTCGATAAGATCGGGACGCCAGCGGCAGGTACGCTCGATGGCGTTCTTGCGACGCCACGCATCGATCTTGGCGTGGTCGCCGCTCACGAGCACCGGAGGCACACCCTCGCCGTTAAACTCGGCGGGACGGGTGTACTGCGCGTACTCGAGCAGGCCACCGTCCTCGGCAGTCGAGAACGACTCGTCCACGTTGCTCATCTCGTCGCCCAGGGCGCCGGGAATGAGACGCACGACGGCGTCGGCCACGACCATAGCGGGCAGCTCGCCGCCCGTGAGCACGTAGTCGCCAATCGACAGACGCTCGTCGGCATACGCATACGCGCGCTCGTCGACACCCTCGTAACGACTGCACACGAACAGCAAGCGCTCGCTTTTAAGCAGGCGCTCTGCCACATGCTGCGTGAAGGGCTCGCCACAGGGCGTAAAGAACACCACGGTTGGCTTGGGACCCTCGGCACGAATGGACTCGATGGCCTCGGCAATGGGCTCGACCTTCATGAGCATGCCCTGCCCGCCGCCGTACGGCTCGTCATCAACGGTACGATGACGGTCGTGCGTCCAGTCACGCAGGTTATAGGCCTTAAAATCAAAAAGGCCGGCCTTGCGGGCGCGGCCCAAAATCGATGTGGACATGACGGGCTCAAACATCTCGGGAAAGACCGAAAGGGTCTCAATCAGCATGTTGTCCTCCCTACTTGTCCATATCGATCAGGCCGTCCATAACATGGACGGAAATTGTTCCTGTGTCGGGAAGATCGAGCACAACCTGCTCGATCACGGGAATCAGTACCTCGCCGTACCGATCGCCCTCGACAACCCAAACATCGTTAGCGGGCGTCGACATGATCTCGACGATCGTGCCGAGCGAACCGAAGCGCTCGTCGACCACCTCGCGACCCATCAGGTCGGTATAGGCAGCATCGAGCGAATCGAGCTCAAAGTCGTCACGATTTGCCAGCACGTAGCATCCCGTGATGCCCTCGGCGGCCGTCAAGTCGTCAATGCCCTCAAACGAGACCAGATCGCCATCGCCCGTATCGGTGACGGACACGACCGTGCAAAAGCGGTCGCGCTTGAGCGCCGGCGGCGTCAGGGCGACGCGCATACCCGGCTCTAATACAGAAGGAAGCCCCCGCAGCGGCTGCGCGAGGACCTCCCCCTTCCTTCCGTGCGGCTTGACCACACGGGCGATGTTTTTGTACTGGGACCTCAAGGTCCTAGCCCAGAACCTCTACCTCGACAGCAGTGTCGAGGCGAGCGGCCAGTGCACGGGCGAGCGTGCGAATGGCCTTGATGGTACGGCCACGACGGCCGATGACCTTAGCGACGTCATCCTCGGCGACCGAAACCTCAATCGTAGAGGCGTCGTCACCATCGATGACCTCAAGGCTCACGGAATCCGGGTCGTCGACGATCTGAACAACGAGATATTCGACGAGATCGGCGATGCGATCTGAGAGCATTGCCTCACCCTCGAGCTGTGCAGCGTCAACCTCAGGCACGATTTACTCCTCGGCGCCCTCAGCGGCCTCAGCGGCAGCCTTAGCGGCCTCGGCCTCTTTGGCGAGCTGCTTCTTGGACTTCTTGACGACGGTCTCGGTCTTCTCGCCCTCGTTGGCGGCCTTGACCAGAACGGCGACAGCGTCGGTGAGCTGAGCGCCCTTGGACTGCCAGTCGGCGATCTTCTCGAGATCGAGGTTGATGGTCTTGGGGGCGGTCATCGGGTTGTAGCGGCCAACCTCCTCGATGATACGACCGTCACGCGGGGCGCGGGAATCGGCGACGACGACACGGTAGTACGGACGCTTCTTAGCGCCGTGACGAGCAAGGCGAATCTTGACTGCCAAAGGAAACTCCTCCAACCAAGCAGCTTTAGGCTGCAACTACAAACAAACAGTTGAACATAATACGCCATCGACGCGGGCAGGTGAAGTCCGTGAGACCAACTTCTTCGGTGTAGTCGAGGGCAAATCCATATCTTAGACAAGAATTCGCGATTTGCAAGCACATCCACGCACCCCACATGAGCTGCGCGGTATACTCATGACATGGAAAGACGCGAACATACATACGGTTATGAGGATGCTGCGGGCGTCACGCCGCCGCCCTGGACGGGTCCGGCGGTGGGCCTGATGGACCTCGATGCATTTTTTGCGAGCGTGGAGATGCTCGATCATCCCGAATGGCGCGGAAAGCCACTCATCGTGGGCGGGGACGCCGATTCGCGTGGCGTCGTGTCCACGTGTTCGTATGAGGCGCGGCGCTTTGGCGTGCACTCTGCCATGGCCTCGGCCGAGGCGCGGCGCTTGTGCCCGCAAGCCATTTGGACGCACGGGCATTTTGATCGCTACCGCGAGGTGAGCGCGCAGGTCATGGCGATTCTTGCCGAGGAGACGCCGCGCGTGGAGCGCGTATCCATCGACGAAGCCTTTATCGATATCACACCGGGTCGCTTTGCGCCCGAAGACCCGTTGCTGGTTGCGCGGCGTATAAGCGACCGCGTGGCAGGACTGGGAGTGACCTGTTCCATTGGCGTGGGCTGCAACAAGACGGTCGCAAAGATCGCAAGCGAGCGGGATAAGCCGTTTGGGCTGACCATCGTGCGCCCCGGAACCGAGCAGCGCTTTTTGGCCGCGCTACCAGTGTCTGCCATGAGCGGCATCGGACGCTCAGCCGAGGAGCGACTGCGCCGCATGCGCATCTACACCCTCGGCGAGCTATCACGTGCGCCGGAATCCACCTTGGCCTCTATTTTTGGCGTCAACGGCGAACGCATGCGCCAGCGTGCGCTGGGACTCGAAATCTCCGAAGTCACGAGTCTCGATGAAGAGCGCGAGGTCAAGTCGGTCAGCAATGAACGCACCTTTGCGAAAGATTTGACTGAGCGCGGGGACATCGAAGCGGCGATTGCGCTGCTGGGTGAGTCAGTGGGACGCCGCCTGCGCCGCCAGGGACTAACGGGCGCCACGGTGACACTCAAGCTTAAGTATTCGTATGGCAGCGGACGTACGGCGCAGCGCCGGCTGCCTCATCCGACCGACGATGAGAACATCTTCGTGGCGGTTGCACTCGAACTGCTCGACAACATCTGGCAGGAAGGAATGCACGTTCGCTTAGCAGGCATCGGCATGAGCGACTTTGACCATCAGGGCGGCATCCAGACTGACCTGTTCTGCGAAGTCGACGACCGCGGAGCCCAATCGAGCGACCGTCGCGACCTATCCGTCGCTATCGACGCCGTCCGAGACAAGTTCGGCGACACCGCCCTATCCTTCGGCCGCCAATCCCGCTTCAATGATTAACCGCCTTTGGACAAAAAGAAAGCCGGGCAGGTGCGGAAAACCGCAACTGCCCGGCGAAATGCGCGAAGCTAGCTAAAAAGCCCCGTATCAAATGAGCCACTAGAGGAGATTGAGGGGGAGCTGGGGGGCGTCTCCCCAGAGTTTCTCGAGGCGGTAGAAGTCGCGGGCTTCGGGAGTGAAGACGTGGACGACAACCGAACCATAGTCCATGAGCATCCAGGTCTTCTGCTCGCGGCCCTCGATGGAGAACGGATGCTCGCCGCAAGCCTCGGCGACCTTCTCCTCGATCTCGTCGACGATGGAATCAACCTGGCGATTGTTGGTGCCGGTAGCGAGCACAAAGTAGTCGCACACATCGGAAAGCTCGGTCAGGTCGAGCACCTGAACGTCCTCCCCCTTCTTGTCGTAGGCGGCCTGCGCGGCGGCGCGGGCGACATCCTCGGCGGCGACACCGCTCGCGGACAGCGAGGCGGCGGTGCGGTCGGACGTGGCGGCGAAGCTCTTGTGCTCCACACCTTCAAGAATCTGCTCGTCGGTCATGGTCTCGTCGGCCATGGAATACCTCTTTCTAGACAGCCCGAGCTAGCGCAGCTGGGCGTAATGGTTGTAAATCGTAATAGCCGTGGGATAAAGATAGCGCCCGGACTGGATCACATAGACCAGACCTTGCGCAAAACAGGAGAAGAACAACTCATCGAGCGTCGACTCCCCCACCATCTTGCGCAGCGCATGCGCATAGTCGCCGTGGCGGTTGGGCTCGATGGCATCGGCCACAAAGACCACCATATCGAGCGGCGTCATGTCGCAGGCACCCACGGTGTGACGGTCGACAGCCTGAAAGACGGCCGGCGACAACTCGGAGAAAAGCTGCGGAAGCTCATAGGCGGCAACAGGGCCATGCAAAAGCGGCGTCGCGGCGGAAGGAGAGCCGGCAATCTTAATGCCGTAATGCAGAGCGCGCGTGACCAGCTCGTCGTCGGAGAGCACTTTGTCCCAGTCGTGGATCAGGCCGGCGGCAGCGGCATCAAAGCGGTCAACGCCGTAGACCTCGGCCAGATGAAGTGCGGTCTCGGCAACACCCAGCGAATGCACATAGCGCTTGCGCTTATCCTTCATGCGAACATCGAGCAGCTCTTGAATGCGCTTGAGCAGTGCGCGCTCATCGCCCTCAAACTGATCCTCTACCGACAACGTAGACCCCCATCACTCAAAATCTTCTTGGCCCAAATCGGCATATAGCCTGCGTTTGCGAATGTAGCCGAGCACGGACTCGCTCGTAAGATAGCGCACGCTCATGCCGCGGGCAACTCGCTTACGAATGTTCGTCGAGCTGATCGCCAGCGCCGGAATCTGAATATAGCGCACGTCGAACGGCAGCCCCGACTCTTTGATTCGGGCACGCGCCGTATCGATATCAAAACCCGGTCGCGTCGCCGCAATAAAGGTGGCAAGCTCAGCGATTCGTTCGGCATCATGCCAGGTCACAATATCGATAATCGCGTCGGCGCCCGTAATAAAGTAGAGCTTTACCTGCGGCGGGTAAAAGTCGCGAAGGTCATGAAGCGTATCGGCCGTATAGGTTACGCCCGGACGGTCGATCTCGAACCGGCTCGCCAAAAAGGCCGGGTTCGCGGCGGTGGCGAGGACCGTCATGGCATAACGGTCCTCGGCAGGCGTCACCGGCTTGTCAAGCTTAAAGGCAGGAGAGCCCGCCGGCATAAAGAGCACAGCGTCCAAATCGAGCGACTCGCGCGCCTGCTCGGCGGTCACCAGGTGCCCGTAATGGATGGGATCAAAGGTGCCACCCATAATGCCGAGCCTAAACTCCTGCCCGTCCTCTAGAGGAAGCTCGGGCAGACCGATTCCACCGCGCAGCGACATGGCCTACTCGCCCTCCGAGGTCTCGGCATCGTCCGCGGCATCCGCCGCATCGACAACCTCGACGCCCTCATCCGCAGCATCGGCCACGTCAATGGCTTCAACGGCAACGTCCTCACCAGCATCCTCGAGCTCCTCGTACTCCGAGAAGTCCTCAGCGCCCTCAAAGTCAAAGGCGCGCTGGCAAATGCGGACCTCGTCGCCCGCACGACAACCGGCCTTCTCGAGCGCGTCGTCAACACCCATACGCGCAAACTTATGCTGCAGGTAAATGACGGCTTCCTCATTTTCCCAGTCGGTCTGAATGACCATGCGCTCGATGGCACGACCGACCACGCGGAAGGCACCGGGCTCTTCCTGGACAATGCGGAAACGCTTCTCACGCTGCAGGCGACGGCGCTCCCATTCATCGTCGCGCAGGTCGACCGGCTCATCGGAGACAGCCAACTCGGCACGCAGCTTAGCCACCTGCTCGCCCACGGCAAGCATCAGCGTGTTGAGGCCGGCGCCCGTCACAGCAGACACGGCAAAGAACATATGTCCATCGTCGAGCGCTGCGCGCTTGAGGTCGGCAATCTTATCGGCCGTGCCCGGCGCGTCGCACTTGTTAGCAACGACGATCTGCGGACGCTCCGAAAGCTCGGCACCATACTGCTCGAGCTCACGGTTGATGATGCGGTAATCCTCGACCGGATCGCGATCCTCAAAACCACCCGTCATGTCGACGACGTGCATGATCAGGGCCGTACGCTCAATGTGGCGCAGGAACTGGTGACCCAAGCCCTTGCCCTCGCTCGCGCCCTCGATAAGACCGGGGACGTCGGCAACGACGTAAGAATATTCGCCGGCACGCACCATGCCGAGGTTCGGCACGAGCGTGGTAAACGGGTAGTCGGCAATCTTGGGACGGGCGGCACTCATGCGCGCAATGAGCGATGACTTACCCACCGAGGGAAAGCCCACAAGCGCGGCATCGGCCATAAGCTTCATCTCGAGCTCGATCCAGTGTTCCTCGGCAGGCTCGCCGAGCTGGGCAAAGGCCGGAGCGCGACGCACCGACGTCACAAAGTGGGTATTGCCCAGACCGCCGGCACCGCCGGGCGCCACGACGACGCGCTCGCCGTCGTGCACCAGGTCGGCAATCTCGAACATCGGGGTCTGCGTCTCGGGGTCGAGCTCGCGTACCACGGTACCCATAGGGACCTTGAGAATCAGGTCCTCGCCGCTCTTACCGTTACGACGGGCACCCTGCCCGTGCGTGCCGCGCTCGGCGCGGAAGTGATGCTTAAAGCGGTAATCGATCAGCGAAGACAGCTGAGCATCGGCCTGGATGACGACATTGCCGCCACGACCGCCGTCGCCGCCATCGGGGCCGCCCTTGGGGACAAATGCCTCGCGCCTAAACGACATGCATCCGGCTCCGCCGTCGCCGCCGCACACGTTAATGCGGCTGATATCGGTGAACTGTGACAACAGAATCGCCTCCTACAAAAAAGAGGGAGACCCTTGAATCCTAAAACTCAAGTGCCTCCCACATATGTGCTCTATGAAGGGTGAATTACGCGTTCGCGAGCGGGCGTACGCTGACCCTGTGCTTGATACCCTTGTGGAACTCAACGGTACCGTCGACCAGCGCGAACAGCGTGTCGTCCTTACCACGGCCAACGTTCTCACCCGGGTGGATGTGCGTGCCGTGCTGACGGACGAGAATCGTGCCCGTGGTTACCGTCTGGCCGGCATAGCGCTTCGTGCCAAGGCGCTGACCGCGGGAGTCACGGCCATTACGGGAGGAACCGAGTCCTTTTTTGTGTGCCATTGTGTATACCTACTCTTTCGTTACGAGTGTAATCTACTCGGCGACGGGAGCCTCGGCAACAGCCTCAGCCTCTGCCTTGACAGCCTTCTTGGCGCGGGAGGTAGCCTGAACCTTCACGATCTTCAGCTTGGTGAGCTGCTGACGGTGACCCTTCAGACGACGATAGCGCTTGCGCTTGTGGAACTTGAAGACCAGCTGCTTCTCGCCCTTGAACTGCTCAACGATTTGAGCGGTAACCTTGGCCTTGGCCAGCTTGTCGGGATCGGTGACGATCTTCTTACCATCGTTGAGGAAGATAACCGGCAGGGTGACCTTGTCGCCCTCATTGCCCTCGATCTTCTCGACGGTGATGACATCGTCGGTGGCGACCTTGTACTGCTTGCCGCCCGTGTTAACGATTGCGTACATGTTTACTTGCCCTTCATGCATCAGTTAGTGCAACAGCCGAATATAGTAGCAGGCGAAAATACCCCCGTCAACGAGTATGTGGAGCAAATCCACAAGTTCGCACAGGTATGGGGCTGACGAGTCGGCCCTCGTCGTCCTCGCATGCTTGATTCTGACGCTCGACATCGTAGGAGCAGATGGTCACGAGGTCTTGCATACCGGTGGAAACAATAGGTGCATCGACGCCCGGGGTCAAGCCCTGCAACAAAACATCAGCAGCAGAAAGCAAAATCTCCGGACGCATGGAGCCCTCGTTGTCGGCATGGGTGTCGAGCATGAGCACCAGATGGTCCGGGCGCTCCCCCACCGCGAGCTCATAGCCAACGAGCGTGTGATCCAAATCCAAGCGCTTGCTCTTTTTTCCGCGCGCGTAGTCGATGCCATGGTCCGCGCGCAGTGTGTCGATCGCACGACGCACCTCGTCGGCGCTTACGGGCGCCTCGGGATCCAAGTGCAGGTCGATGCGATACGACAGGCGCGTGAGCTGCGCCGTCAACGCCGGCGTGCGCACGTCGATGTACGCCGCCTCGATGGGCGCCAGATCGGCCGGAGATGCCGCAGACAGTCGCTCAAACGCCTCGTCGAGCGCCACGAACTCGGTCATAAACAGGTCATACCACTCGCAGGTCGACGACGTACCCACCGGCAGCGCCGAAGAGAAGCCCACGCGCATGTGCGGAGAGAAGCCCTGCGTGACGGCATAGGGAAGTCCCGCACGGCGCACGATGCGCTCAATGGTATGGATTACTTCGAGATGGCCCAGGTACTTAAGGCGATCGCGCTTGCCATAGCGAACACGAAGCCTAAAGAGCGAGGGGTTGTCGGTCAGGCGCTCACTCATGCGCGATCACCCATCAATACATTCTTGGCGTGGAGCGTGGGGCAGATCCCGCAGCCGGTGCACGACGTGCGGGTACAGTCGGGAGTCGTGACGCCCTCGAGCGAGCGACGGTACTCGCGCTCGAGGAAGCCGCGCGTGCAGCCGGGGCTCACGTGCTCCCACGGCAGGCGCCAGTCCAACTCGTAGGGCAGGTGCACGAGCTCATTGAGGTCGATGCCGTTTTTGGCAGCAGCTTCCTTCCAGTTATCGAGCGAGAAATGCTCTACCCAGGCGTCAAAGCGAGAGCCCGAGCGCCAAGCATCGATGATGACGGGCGTCATGTCACGACCGGCGCGGGAAAGCGCGGCCTCGATGAGCGAGGTCTCGGCATCGTGGTAATGCACGCGGACGGCACGGTTGCGAACGCTCGTGATAAGCAACTTCTGGCGACGCTTGACGTCGTCGTAGTCGAGCTGCGGGCACCACTGGAACGGCGTGGCAGCCTTGGGGATAAAGACCGAAACCGAGATGGACACCGAGATCGAGCCGCGACGAGCCTTGGGCACCACGGAACGACCGAGCTCCAGCACGTGATCGGCCAGATTGGCGATGGCCACGATGTCCTCATCGCGCTCGCCGGGAAGGCCCATCATAAAGTAGAGCTTCATGCGGTTCCAGCCGGCCTCGAAGGCCGCCTTGGCCGCACGGTCCAGGTCCTCCTCGGTCACGTTCTTGTTAATGATGTCGCGCATGCGCTGGCTGCCGGCCTCGGGCGCGAACGTCAGGCCGCCCTTCTTTTCGCCGGCGACCGACTCGGCCATATCCACGCCAAACGAATCCAGGCGCTGCGACGGAATAGACACGCGTATACCCGTATCCTCCAGGCGACGGTTGAGCCTGCCGAGCACGTCGCGAATGCAGGAGTGGTCGGTCGTGGAAAGCGAGGTCAGCGACACCTCGTCATAGCCGGTCTTTTCCAGACCCTGAATCACCGACGAGACGATCTGGTCGGCCGAGCGCTCGCGCACCGGGCGATACGTCATGCCGGCCTGACAAAAACGACAGCCGCGGATACAGCCGCGCAGGATCTCGATAGACAGGCGGTCGTGAACCAGCTGCGCATAGGGCACGCACGACTGCGACAGCGGATTCGTGGCGCCGAAATCCTCAACGACGCGCTTGTAGACCACGGTCGGCGCATCCTTGCCTTCACGCGGCACGGTGTAGCCATGCGGCGAGCAGGGCTCGTCGTGACGAACCTCATAGAGCGACGGCACGTAGTTGCCGGCAATGGATGCAAGCTGCTCGACAATCTGCGCGCGCGGGACCCCTTCGTCACGCAGGCGGCGATGCAGCTGGCAGGTCTCGAGCAGCGATTCCTCGCCCTCACCGATGAGGATGGCATCGAAGAAGGCCGCGTACGGCTCGGGGTTGTACACCGAGGGACCGCCGGCGATGATGATTGGGTCGTCTTCACCTCGGTCGGCCGCTAACAGCGGAATGCCAGCGAGGTCCAAAGCCTCGAGGAAGTTCGTCACCGCCATCTCGTGCGGCACATGCAGACCGACGATATCAAACGAAGCGACCGGCGCTGCACCCTCGAGCGATAGCAGCGGAATACCCGCCTCGCGCATGGCGTCGCCCATATCGGGCCACGGCACATAGCCGCGCTCGCAGGAGATGCCCTCGGCCTGGTTAAGGATGTTGTAGAGGATGGCGATGCCCTGGTTGGGCAGACCGACCTCGTACACATCCGGATAGATCAGGCAGCAACGGTAGTCGGCATCGGCCTTGGAAAGCGTGCCCCACTCGTGATCGATATAGCGGCTCGGCTTCTCGACCTTGGCGAGCAACGGCTCAATTAAATGAAAACAGTCTTGGTATGCAACGCGCAACGGAAAACCCCTAAGCAGCGAGATCGGATGCGTCTTGGTAGGACGCCATAGGACGGGTAGCGCCCGCGACCGTGGTCACCAGATCGCGAACGCGGGAGAACGTGGCAGTGACCACCTCGTTGGCACGGCTGTAGTCGACATCGCGCTCGTAGAGCGAAACAAGCGCACGGCCCATGCCGTAGGTGCCCGCGGCAGCAGTGAGCGCCTTGACGGCAAACCCAATATGCGGCGTCTGTTTGACGAGCGCGCGGGTGACCGCGCGGATCACAAGACCGCCGGCAAGCACGCCCGCGACCTCGTAGCCGCGCTCGGGCTTAATACCGCGTCCAAAGACGGCAGCGAGCTCAAAGAGCATGCCCACCTGCGCCAGCGCCATAACGGGATAATCGGCGCCCGGCAAAAACACCAGCGCACCGGTCGCCATATTGGTGAGCGCGCACGAGGTGATGATACGATTGGCCGCCGCGATGCGCATGAAGGCAAAGTTCGCCGCAAAAGCCGTTTCCTTGTCGGTGCGATCGAGAATCCAGCGGGCAAGCGTCTCGAGCAGATACGTCTTATCGGTTGCCGCTACCACGCCGAGCATGGGCGTGGACTCCTCGATAAACGGCACCTCCACAGCAGACTCGGCAAGCACGCACACGGGCGCGCCGGCGATCACGAGCTCCTGCACGGCACTCTCCAAGCGGTCGGAACCACACGAGAGCACCAGCACCACATCGGTATCGGTCTTTGGAGCAATTCGCTCCTCCCCCAGACGCTCGACGCGCACAATACCCGAGGTCGTCTGCGGCACAAAGGCGTCACGCACCGTCTCGGCAAGAAAGCGCGAGGCGGACGAATCCAGATAGACCGAGACGCGCACCGGCGTATCGGAATCCTTCTTAACGGACGCGCCCATCTTAAAAGCGCGGGTCAGCTTATCTACGGGAATTTTCATAGCAAACCCCTCCAGCGGTTACGCGGCGCCCGAACGATGCCGCCATATGGATTGTACGATACCCACCGTCAGCAGCTGAATCATCATCGAAGACGAACCAAAGCTAATAAACGGTAGCGGAATACCGGTAATCGGCATCATGCCGATGCACATGCCGATGTTTTCGAAGGTCTGGAACGCCCACATGCCGACGATACCTACGCATGATAAGCGTAGGAACAGAGACTCGCACTTAAAAGCAACGCGGATCGTCGAGAAGATGAGCAGTACGTACAAGCACAGCAGCAAAAAGGAGCCGCAAAAGCCAAAGGTCTCGGACAGAAAGGCGAAGACGAAGTCGGTGTGGAACTCAGGCAGAAAGCCGCCGGCCGACTGCGTCGCATGGCCCAAACCCTTACCAAAGAAGCCACCCGAGCCAACGGCGATAAGCGACTGCTGCAGGTTGTAGGCATCGTCCGAATCGGCATTATCGGGGTCGATAAAGACCGTCAGACGGTTCATCTGATACTGCTTGATAAGCACATCGTGGCCGAGCAACGAATCAAAGACCGAATCGAGCGCCAGGACGAGGGCCACCAGGCCCACGAGCAGGGCCAGGGTCGACAGCACCCATTCGCGGCGTGCACCACTCATACAAATGACGATGGCGCCCGAAACCAGCACGACAAGGCCCGAGCCCAGGTCGCCCATGGCGACGACGGCCAAAAACGGAATGGACAACATGCCGCAGAGCTTGACGTAGTCGCGAACGGTATCGATGCGACCGTTATACTGCGAGCCAAGCGTAGCAATAAAGAAGATGGTGATGAGCTTGGCAAGCTCAACCGGCTGGAATGTCAAGCCGATACCGGGAATCTTGATCCAGCCCGTCATGCCCAGACCGCCCGTATAGGACAGGCCCGGAATCTTGGGCGAGAGGATCACGATCAGGTCGATGACGAGCAACGCCGTCGAGAAATTGGAAATACCGCGCAGGTCAGTACGCCAGACCAGCACCGCCAGCACCGTGCCGATGCCAATTCCCAGCAGATGGCGTGAGAACGAAGCATCGGCCTTAAACTGCGAAGCCGACCAGATAATGATGGCACCGTAGGCGACGAGCGCCACTGTAGCCACGAGCACACCGATATGGACCTTTTGGCGAAACGTGCCGCGCGAGGCCGAAAGTTGCTTGTTGACGCGGTCCAGGCTGCTGCGAGAGCCGGTCTTGGTTGAACGGAACAGATCCGCCGGAGAAAAATCCATCGCAACCTCCTATCGAACCGAAGAATCGCCCGAGGCCGAAGAGGTATCGGGCTCGTCATAAATCACACCGAGCACGTCGCGCACGACATGCATCGCGGTATCTGAGCCGCCGCCGCCCTGCTCCAGGACGGTAGCGATGACATACTTGGGATTATCGGCCGGTGCATAGGCGCAGAACCAAGCGTATTCGTCCTCGCCGCTTTTCTCGCCCGTGCCCGACTTGCCGTATACCTGCGGCGTCAGGGTACCAAAGTGCGCCGCCAGGGACGTCGATGCCGTGTATATCACGTCGTGCATGCCGTTGCGAACAAGAGCCAAATCCGAATCGCTGTTGATCTTGGCCTCCAGGCGCTTCTTCTTGCCCTTGCCGTTGTACTTATAGGCATCGCCGTCGCCATCGCGCGACACGGCAGATAAAAACACGTGAGGCACGTACTGTTTACCGCCGTTGGCAAGACCCATATAGGCGCACGCCATCTGCAGGGGCGTCACCAGGATGTCGCCCTGGCCGATGGCAATGTTCGTCATATCACCGGCATTCCACTTGCGGTCCTCGGCAGATGCGTCGGTGAAGTACGACTCTTTCCACTCGGCATCGGGAATACGGCCCGCGCCCTCACTCGGCAGATCGATACCGCAGGTCTTGCCTAGGCCCCAGCGACGAAAGACCTCCTGCAGCCCCTCGGAATGTTTCTCGTCATAAAAGAACGCCTTGCCCATGTCGTAGAAGACGGGGTCGCACGAGTTGGCGATACCCGACTGCAGCGTCATGGTGCCGTGGCCGGAATGCAGCCAGCAGTACTTGCCCCACGACTTGCCCAGACCCGTCCAATAGCCCGTGCAGTTGGTCGTCTGCCCCGACGTGTAGGTTCCAAACTCAAGACCGGCCAGTGCCGAGAGCGGCTTGATGGTCGAAGCCGACATGTACTGTCCGCTAATGGCGCGGTTGAGCAGCGGGTGCGAACCCTTGTCATCATTGAGCTCGGTCCACACGTCATTTGAGACGCCGCCGATAAAGACGGACGGATCGAACTTGGGCTCGCTCGCCATGCCCAGGATCTCGCCATTGTTGGGATCGAGACACACCACAGCGCCGTTGCCGGCATTGCTGTAGCCAGTGGTCTTGGCAAGCTCGATAGCGCTCGCCAGTGCCGTCTCGCAGGCCTGTTGGATCTTAAGGTCGAGCGTGAGCTTAATGTCGGAGCCGGCCTTCGCCGGCACGGCGCCGGCCTGACCGGTCACATTGCCCGAGGCATCGACCTTGACGGTCTGCTCGCCACGAATACCCTGCAGCAGGTTTTCGTAGTAGCTCTCAACGCCCGCCTGGCCCACGATATCGCCCGACTGGTACGTAATCTTGCCAGCAGAAGCATCATCATCGCCAGAGGTTTTCTTATTCTGGGCCTCGAGCTGCTCGGAGGTAATGGTGCCGGTATAGCCCAAGATATGGCATGCCGTCTCGCCATATGGATACTGGCGCTCGGTACGCTCGGCAATCTTGACGCCCGGGAACTCGCCGGCATGCTCCTGAATATAGGCAACCGTGGAGCGACGGACGTCCGTCGCGATGGTATGCAGGCTCTGAGCGCCCTCTGTATTGTCCTGAATATTGCGAAGGACCGCCACATAAGGCATTCCAAGCACGTTGGCAAGATGGCGAACCAGAACCTCATCCTCGGCAAGGTCGCGGTAGGCCACGACAGCAAGTGAGGGACGGTTCTGGACAAGCGCCACGCCATTGCGGTCGAGGATGCGGCCGCGCACAGCGGGTGTGGTAACGGTGCGAGTCTGATTACTATTGGCCTGCTTCTCGTAATAGTCCGACGAGACCATCTGCATGCCCCACAGCTTGACGGCAAGTGCCGCAAACATCGCGCCCACACCCGTGGTGAGGATGGAAAAGCGGCCCTTAAAGGCGGTCGCCGCGGTATTGCCCTCGCCCTCGGTGGCGCGCGGGGCCGTTCCATGCTGTGTATCGTAGGTAAAACGGGAATCGCCTCGACGCATGATGACCAGCGCGACCACGATGGCCACAACCAGCACGATACCGGCGATAATAACCGTCATCTGGGAAGACATCTACGGGCCTCCCCTATTTGAGCTTGCGGGTCTTGGGCTTAAAGCGCATACCCGTCTGGCGTCCGCCACGTGCGGAGAATCCATAGCCGGACTGCGGCACGACGCCGGACATCAAAAACGGAATGGCAACCAGACCCGTCAGGATCGAGGACGGCAGCGCATGGCCGAAGATCGCCACGACAAAGCTCGTCTCCAAACCCATAAACAGCAAGATGATGCTGTAGATCACATTAATGACGAGCGCAAAGGCGCCCACGGTGACGCCGCGCGCACTCGGGGTACCGCCCGTCTGACCGACGGCGCTGTGCACCAGGGCAAAAGAACCCACGGTCAGCAGGAGCGACATAACGCCCACCGGCACGGCAGCGGACAGGTCATAAAACAAGCCGCTGCAAAAACCGCACACGACGGCACGGGTCGGGTCGCCCGAGAACACGCTTAGGCACACCAGGATAATCATGAAGTTGACGCGGCCTCCCGCAATGGAGATCTGCGGTGCCAGGCCTGCCTGCAACAGCACACACACGATGGCGGCGATTACAAACGTGCGGGAGCTCATCCCCTGCTCGTGTAGATCCATGGACATGCCCCCTATTCGCTCGAGCCAGAATCGGTCGTCTCGGACGTGTCGGAACTGTCATCCGAGCTCTCGTCCTTCGTCTTGGTCGCAGCGTCGCGCGACGTTCCCTGCGGCGTGCTGTTGGCCGTGCTCACGTCCTCATCCGAGGCCGACTGTTCGTCGGTCAGCGAGGTGATGACCAGCACTTCCTCGTTGTTCTCGGCCGTGGTCTGAGCGCGCACCACAATGGTGTAGTACACGTCGTTTGCCGATTTCTCAACCGACGAGACGGTGCCAAGCGGAAGGCCCTTGGGGAACACGCCACCGATGCCAGAGGTCACGATGATATCGCCAACCTTAACATCGGAGTCGACGCTCACGTACTCAAGACGCAGCGTGCCGTCAGCCTGACCCTGCAGCATACCCTGGGCGCGCGTGTCCTGCACCATGGCGGACACGCCCGAGTTCTCGTCGCCAATCAGGCGCACGGTAGAGGTCTTGGCCGATACCTCGATAATCTGGCCGATAACACCGGCAGAACTCGTCACGGGCATGTTGATGGTAAGGCCGTCGGCAGAGCCCTTGTCGATGGTAACGGTCGAGGTCCAGGCATCGCCGGAGGCACCAACGATACGAGCTGCGGTCGATTTGAGGTTGTAGGTCGACTGCAGGCCGACCAGCCCCTCCAGACGCTCGGCGGTCTTTTGAGCCTCGGAGAGCTCAGCAACTTTAGAGGTCAGTTCCTCGTTTTGCTTCTTGAGCTCGTCGAGCGTGTCCTGCGACGCCGTAAGGTTAGAGAACACGTTGCCGATCGCATTGAAAGGAGCCGCCACGGCCGAGCCCACGAAGCGCACCGGCGAGGTAATCGTCGTTACGCCCGAACGCACGGCATGAATCGGTCCTGCCTCGCCCTCGCGGATGTAAAACGTGAGCAGCAACACCGAAATCAGGCTGAAAACAATCAACGGGCGCATACCCGTTGATTGTCGCTTGGTATTCAGATTTGTGGAGAAACCCGAAGATCGTGCCAAATGGAATCCACCTTTTGGAAATTAAGCATTGGTCTGGACGAAGCCGCCATCAAACGCATTGGCCTCGAGCACGCGGGCACAGCCGTTAACGACGTTATCGAGCGCCGTGGGGCTGACGTTGACCGAAACGCCGGTCTCATCGCGCAGGCGCACGTCGAGACCGCGCAGCAGCGCGCCGCCACCAGTCAGCAAAATGCCGTAGTACATAAGGTCCGAGGCAAGATCGGGCGGCGTGGCATCGAGGGCGTCCTTAACGGCCTTGGCCATCTCGTCGAGCGGCTTGTTGAGCGCGCGACGAATCTCCTCGCTCTCGATGCGCACGGTCTTGGGCAGACCGGTGATCACGTCGCGACCGTTGACCTCGACATCGAGCTCGTCCTTGAGCGGCACGGCGGAGCCGACCTTGATCTTGATGTCCTCTGCCGTACGCTCGCCGATGGCAAGGTTGTAGGCATCGCGAACGTGCGTGAGGATGGCCTGATCGAACTCGTCGCCGGCAATACGGATGGACTGCGAGACGACGATGCCGCCCATAGCGATAACGGCAACCTCGGTGGTACCGCCACCGATGTCGATGACCATGGAGCCGGTGGGTTCCTCGACGGGCAGGTCGGCGCCGATAGCGGCGGCCATAGGCTCTTCGATCAGATAGGCCTGGCGAGCGCCGGCCTGGATCGTAGCCTCAAAGACGGCACGCTTCTCGACCGACGTGACGCCGGAGGGAACGCAAACGACAACGCGCGGACGCGGGGTCCACGGATAGCGCTTCTCGGAAGCCTTGTCGATAAAGTAGCGAAGCATGGCCTCGGTAACATCGAAGTCGGCGATGACGCCGTCCTTCAGGGGACGAACGGCCACGATGTTGCCGGGCGTACGGCCGAGCATGCGCTTTGCCTCGATACCGACCGCCAGGATGCGCTCGTCGTTCTTGTCGATGGCGACAACAGAGGGCTCGCGAATGACAATGCCCTTGCCGCGCACGGAGACAAGCGTATTTGCGGTGCCGAGGTCGATGGCAAGATCGCCCGCATAGCTACCGAAGAACATATCCATCAAAGAAAACAACGCAACTCCTGATGTGTTGGATGATTGCTGGAAAACTACTAGCTCATGATACTAGCGCAAGCCCGGCACCTCACTTGCGGTGAAGCGCCGGGCAAAGCTAAATCCCATAAGGTCACTACTGGTTGTCAGCAGCCGAGAAATCCATATCGAGCGAGGAAACGGCCCAGCCGATATGGTTGTCGGAGCGCACGAATTTGACGGTGTACTCCTGCTCGCCGCCCTTGGACAGCGATGCCTTCACCTTAGCGGTCGTCTCGGTCATGGACTGATCCATGCCCTCGACGGACACGGTGGCACCCTGCGGAATCGAGGAGATGATCATAGACTTGGCGTCCTCGGACAGGCTCGATGCAAGGCAAGACTCGGCCTTTGCGGTGTCACCGTCGCCGGCAGCCTGGAACAGATCGGTAACGACAGATTCCTGAGACGGGAAGCCAAAGCCGCGCGTGTAGGCAAAGCCCAGACCGCCCGCGGCGATCAAAATGAGCAGAAGCAGCACAATGAAGACTTTGAGACCCGTGTGGCGATGGCGACGACGGACCTTGGCCTGCTTACGATCCTGACGGTCCTGCTGGACCATCTCGGACTCGGACAGCGTAAAGAAACCGGTGTCCGAGGGATCGGGCATAAACTGACCGGTCGCGCCCGTAGGATCGAGCGGATCGACGGCAGGAGCGTCCATCGCGGGCGCAGGAGCCGTGGCCATAGCCGTCTGGGCAGACAGCGCGGCAAGCGAATCGTGCACGCGGGCAAGCTCATCGGCCTGCTCGGAGGTGAGCTGGTAGATGCCATCGGCAGTAGCGGCGTTAAAGGCGTCGAGTGCGTCGGAGGGACGGCCGGCGGCAGAAAGCGCCTGACCCATGCCGGCGTTGAGCGCACGCGTGTCGTCGCGGGGGCCGGCAAAGTCGATAGCCGTGCGGTAGGTCTCCACGGCATCCGCCGGACGGCCGAGCTTGATGAAGCAACGACCGAGCTCGCCGAGCGCGGCGGCAGGAGCCGGATTGGCGCCATCGATGGCAGCCTGACGGAAGGCAGTACCCGCGTTGGCATAGTCGCCCGACTGGAACAGCGCGTTACCCAGGCCCAGATAGGCCTTGAACGGCGTGGCATAAGAAGCGTCCTGCGTAGCAGCAGAGAACGCCTGAGCGGCCGTCGTGTAGTCGCCCACGGCGGCGAGCGCCTTGCCGCGGTTGGTGAGCAGCGCGCCGCGCTTGCCATAGGTGCCGTCGTTGAGGGCGGCGGCGTAGGCCTCGGCGGCCTCGGCATACATGCCCAGGTGCATCAAGGCGTTACCACGAAGGTGATCGGCCTCGCCCATAATCTCATCGGGAGTCTTTGCCGCCCCAAGCATCTGGGCTGCAGCGGAAAAATCACCCGCGCGGTAAGCGGCGCGGCCCTGTTGGATCAGCTGGCTATTCAAGGAAGTCCCCTTTACTCGTGAACGATCTCGACATGGACGGTCTCGTCGCCGGCACGCAGCTGCGAAATCACATCGAGACCCTCGACCGTGGTACCAAAGACGGTGTAACCGGAATCGAGGTTATGCTGGGCACCCAGGCAGAAGTAGAACTGCGAACCCGCGGAATCGGGGTCCATGGAGCGTGCCATGGCAAGGGCGCCATCGACATGGCTGTTGCGCGGATTGGTGGCAAACTCGCCCTTGATGCAGTAGCCGGGGCCACCGGTACCGGGCATGCCGTCGGGGCCCTCAAGACCGGCAGCGACGTCGGCGCCGGACATATCGCGGGTATTGGGGTCGCCGCCCTGAATGACAAAGCCGGGAACATAGCGATGGAACTTAAGGCCATCATAGAAACCCATCGTGGAAAGCTCGCAGAAGTTCGCGACATGAATGGGAGCGCCCTCGCCGTCAAACTTGACCTTGATGGTACCCTTCGACGTCTCGATAACGGCGCATTCGTCGCCGGCAAGCTGATACTCGGGCGTGTAAAGCTCTTTCTTAAAACCAAACATGTGGTTCCTTCCTCGTGCGTTTAAAGCATATTTGTACGAATTGTAGCAATAAGCACAGGCTTACATCAATTGCGCACGTAGGTTATGCCGACTATGTCGAACTAATTTTAGGAATGCTGCTGCGGTTTCCAGGAACCCACATTGGCGTCGTACTGGTTCAGCGCGCTGTTGCCGCCCTGCGCGATGGGAGCCAGGATCTCGCTTTGGTGGGAACTCATCGACTCGCCATCGGGAATGGCCAGCGAGATGTCCCAACTCTGGCAGATCACGTCGACACGCTCGTACATCCACTCGGCAAGCTGCTTTAAGTGGGCGATGTCATCCGCATAGACCGTATCGTCCTGGTACTTAAGGTTGTTGAGCTCATCTTGCGTCTTTTTGATCTGGTCGCGCAGGGCGTAGGCACTCTGCGACAGCTCCTGACGGGTGGACAGCGGCGTTCGGAGATAACCGTTGTTAAAGGAATCGATGACCTCGCCGATCTGGTCCTCGTCGCCGTAGGACACGATGGTCTGATACAGACCGTCGAGCCTGGTATAGAGCTGATCATCGGTCAGCACGGTTTCTTCCTGGACCACCTCGGCAGAATCGTCCTGCTTGGTATCGTCCTCAGTCGCCTCGCCCTTTTGGCGCGTGGGGAAGGTCGTCTGCGCAGCCTGGCCAAACTGGTCGTAGAAGGCAGGCATGACACCCATGGGATCGGCCGTCACGAACCAATAGGCACCGCCGCAAACGACGGCAAGGACCGCGATGACGATGAGCGGCTTGGGGATATGACGCTTGTGCTTGTGATAGGCGTCCTCGTCGGGATGCACCTTGCGCTTGGGTTTTTGAGCATCGTCATGCAGGGAAACGGGCGTGGGAATATCGACCTTGGGGATACCGAAATCCTTATCGAAAGCCGGCAGCACGCAGGTCTCATTGGGGTCGGCGGCGTCTGAGAGCACCGCAGCGGCAGAGGCCGGCGCATGCGGCACCTCGGTATCGATCTGCTCTTGCGTTAGGCGCGGAAAGCCCGCAGTGCGGCCCGCTGCCAGGTCGGATGCGGCCGCGTCCTCAGAGAGGATACCCGGAGCGGGGCGCCCGCATTTGGGGCACGTGCGATCATGCGGAGAAAGACGGGCACCGCAGCCCTCACAGAACACGAACTCGGTGTGCTCGGGACCATCGCCCGGACCCACATAGGCGTTGCAGTAGGGGCAGAACGAGGCGCCGTCCTCGATAGTCTTAAGGCAATGCGGGCAGATCACGGCATCCTCTTTTCGAAGCAATTCAAACAATCGAGGTTAGAGCATAACATCGCCACGGCCTCACAGGAACAAGGCACCAATTCAACATCGCCAGGGCGCGTAGCTACTTCTTCTTTTTGCTTGGCATCGAGACTTTGATGCCTTGGGCGGACTTGGTCACGCGAGAGCGTTTGGCTCCGGCACTCCTCTTTTTCTTGGGTTGGACCTGGGCCACGCCCTCGAGTGCACGGGCCTCGGCCTCGCGAGCGGTGCGATCTTCGCGGCGCTGCGCCATGTCGGCGGCGACGCGCTTGGCAAAACGCTCGGCCGTCGAACCCGTCGAGCTCACCTTGCCGCCACCGCGACCCAGGCGGACGCGCACGCCGCGGCCAAAACCAGTTGCGGCATGACGACGACGCGGCTTGAGCGAATCCATCATCGTGGCGAGCTTAAAGAACACCGAACAGGTAAAGACCACGATGACAGCCAAGATAACCATCTGACCCATCGTCAGGTTGGCAATAGACAGCAGCTCCGGGAATCCGATAACCCCCGTCAGGATGCCGGCGACTACAAACACAAAGAGCACCACACGTAAGGGCGTGAGAGGCTGCGAGATGCGCCAGATCAGGCTGACGCTCGCCGCACACGACGTAAGCAGGCACATCGTAGACAGCGTGAGCTGGCTAAAACCAAACACGCGCGCCACAAAGATATCGAGCGCCGCAGCCAAAATGACCGCAATCGACGCCGGCAGTGCACGCTTGAGCACGTTGGTCAAAAATGACCCCTTCACGCGAGCATTGTTGGGCTCCAGGCCCAACACAAAGCCCGGCGCGCCGATGCAGAAGAAGTTAATGAGCGTCATCTGGATGGGCTCGAAGGGGTACGGCGGCAGCGCGATGCACAGCGCGGCCAGGCCCATCGAGAACAGCGTCTTGGTCAGGAACAGCGACGCCGAACGCTGCAGGTTGTTGATGGAGCGACGGCCCTCGGCCACCACGGCGGGCATCGAGGCAAAGTCGTTGTCGACGAGTACGATCTCGGCCACGTTACGCGCGGCATCGGAGCCGGCCGCCATGGCCACGGAGCAGTCGGCCTCCTTGAGCGCCAGCACGTCGTTGACGCCGTCGCCCGTCATGGCCACGGTGTGCTCGCGGCGCTTGAGCGCCTGCACGAGCTCGCGCTTCTGCTGCGGGGTCACACGACCAAAGACATGGTAGCGGTCCACTGCGGCATCAAGCTTGGCCGGTGTATCGAGCGTCGTGGCGTCCACATAAGCGTCCGCCCCCGGCACGCCCACCACGCGCGCGATCGACGACACCGTACGCGGGTCGTCGCCACTGATCACGTTGAGGGTCACGCCCTGCTCGTTAAAGTAGCCGATGGTCTCGGCCGCCGAGGTACGAATCTCGTCGCGGATGGTCACAAAGCCCACGGGCTCGGCCTCGCCCACCATATCCCCATCGGGCGTAAAGCCGTCCACGCGCGCCACCACGAGCACGCGGCAGGTATCGGCAAGCTCGGCGACACGGTTCTCGACCTGCGAAAACACACGATCAGAGAGCACAAACTGCGCGGCACCCATCACATAGGAGCCCTGCGCAAACGACGCGCCGCTCCATTTTTTGGAGGACGAGAACGGAATGACCGACAGCGGCTCAGACACCTCGACCGGGCGATCGGCGTAATAGTTGAGCAGCGCCTGGCAGGTCTCGTTGGCATCGGCCGAAGTCGCACGCGCGACGTTAGCCAGCGCAAAATCGAGCACTGTGGTATCGACGGGAACAGCCGCCTCCTCCGAGTCCACGCCAAAGCCAACGCCCTCAACCGGCAGCGGATACGTGCCCTCGACCTCCATACGGCCCGACGTGATGGTGCCCGTCTTGTCCAGGCACAGCACGTCGACGCGAGCGAGCGTCTCGATGCAGTAGAGCTGCTGTGCCAGCACCTTGCGGCGGGCCAGGCGCACCGTGGCGATGGCGAGCACCGACGAGGTCAGCAGCACCAGGCCTTGCGGGATCATGCCCAGCAGGGCACCCACCGTGGACAGCAGCGCCGACGAAGGCACATGACCAGCCAACAGCTCGGAGAAGCACCACGAAAGCGCGCTATCGCCCGGGGTTCCCGCGGCATCCCACAGCTCGCTCACACTCGAGGCAAACAACGCCAAACCGAGCGGGATCATGATGATGCTCGCAAAGCGCACGATGGCGTTAAGCGCGTTCATGATCTCGGAATTGACCTTTTTGACGTATTTGGCCTCGTTATTGATCTTAGCCACGTAGTTGTCGGCGCCGACATGGATCACGCGAGCGCGCAGCAGGCCCGAGTCGATAAAGCTGCCGCTCATGAGCTCGGAACCGGGCTGTTTCTTGATAAGGTCGCTCTCGCCCGTCAGCAGGCTCTCGTTCACGAGCGCTTCGCCGGAAACCACCACGGCATCAGCGGGAATCTGGTCGCCGCGCCCCAGACGGATGATGTCGTCGAGCACGATCTGGTCCAAGTCGAGCTCCACCTCGGCACCGTCGCGCACCGCGATGGCCTTCTTGGAGGTCAGCAGCGTGAGCTTATCGACCATCTTCTTGGAACGCATGGATTGAATGACGCCAATGGCGGTATTGAGGAACACCACGAACAGGAACGTCAGATTCTTAAACGAACCGGTCAAAATGACCAGGAACGCCAAGATCACGTTGATCAAATTGAACAACGTGCAGAGGTTCTCGATGATGAGCTCTTTGACCGACTTGGTCTTGAGCTCCATGTTGCGGTTGATCTTACCGGCGGCGATGCGCTCCTCGACCTCGGCGGTCGAGAGTCCGCGCTCGATATCCGTTGCTGCCATACCACGTCCCATCACGTCGCGTCGGTATAAGAAAAACCGCCCGGACCATGCGAGGTTCGGACGGTCTCACGTTCGATGGTGCCCCATGTTGGATTCGAACCAACGGCCTTCTGCTCCGGAGGCAGACGCTCTA
>UREZ01000014.1 GCA_900547025.1 uncultured Collinsella sp. | reverse complement strand
ATTCCCCGCTCGTCATCATAGCCTTTAAGGACTACGGCATGATTACCGCCCCACAGACCATAGGAATGCCCGTTATACCAACGAGCAGCATAACGGCCTCCTGGCCAACTTCCCCACTCGGTATTCCACATCTCAACAGGTTGACCAAAGGTCAGCCTGTTCTTAATGGAAGAAATTGACGAGAAAGAGACGTCTTTTGCCTGCTTGCCACTTCCAGCAGCACGCAGAAAGTTATTACCAGCAATCGTAATAGCAGGGGCGACACATCCCATGAGACCCCCGCTACTACGCCTTGGGTTGCCATCAAAGGCGGTAACAAAGTTGCCGTTGCTTCCCTTGGGCAAGTAATAATCCGCAATAATCGTCTTACCTAAACCGAAACCATAGTAGTTAAGCAAGTTTGTAAGGGCGACCGACTCACAGCCAGTAGGAAGTTCCGGGTACTGCGAATAGCACGGGACATCGACCCAAGCGCCAACCATTGCGCCGGATGAACTGAACTTGTAGTCAGTAGAGCCGATCCAATACCAACCGTTGCTCAACATTACTCCCCCACGTGCGGCATCAAGGTAATACCATGTGCCCCCAAGGGATAGCCATCCCGTTTTCATTGCGCCAGAAGAGGAATCTAGCCAGAACCAGTTACCGCCATCGATAAGCCAGCCGGTCGCCATTCGACCATCCGAGTTAAAGTAATACCAAGACCCAGCTATTTGCTGCCATCCAGTCAGAATTACCCCATTAGCAGAACAATAATATCGAGAACCCTGACTCTCAATCCAGCCCGTTCTAACATTCCCGCCATCGTCAATCAGCTGGATTCCCGAATCAGTCATGATGCCTTTAAGGTCAATTGCACCGCTGGATGAAGAATGATACATCCAGGACCCATCACCGTTTGACCAGCAATTAGCCATCATCTTGCCGGAACTATTAAATATGTATTCACATGATCCAATAGTTTGGACACCCGTAGCCATGACGTACGTCGAGGGATCGAGCCAGTACCACGCACCGTTTAGGTTGAGCCAGCCGGAGGCGAGGGCGCCGGAGCCAGTCGCGTAGTACCAGGTCCCGCCGTCGAGGACCCATCCGGTCGCCATCGCGCCGGAGGAGTTGAACCAGTACATGGAGCCGTTGCACTCGTGAAGGCCGGTAGCCATGGCACCGCCCACGTCGGGCTCGAGCCAGTACCACGTGCCACTCTGAAACAACCATCCGGTATACGCCTTGCCGTTGGAGGCTGCATAATACCAGGTGCTGTCAATTAGTTGCCAATGATAAAGGGAGACATCAACATACGCGTAGTTCATATCAACGTTGCCGTTGATTCCAGGGACTTTTCCGTTGCTCTTGTACTGCCAAAAACTGTAATTACCAGTATAGTCACATTGCGAGTTATATTGAGCAATCCAATGATCCCAAGAGCTGCTCTTAAATACAGAGTCAGTCAAAATGTTGTTAAACCAATTTAAATTTGCATAAATTCCAGGCTCATATCCTGCGGCAGAAATCCTATTACAAAAAACCTGCGCCCTCGATGCAATTCCGGTTTGACGTCCATTTGCAATTATCGAGTTATCCTCAAGATCGTAATACACCGGCAATCTTGGATTATGCCCAGAAAGGCAATTGATCACCATTGACGCCTCATCAGCTGCCTGCTGATTATCAAAAGCATATGAATAGATATAGACGCCGTAGGGAATTCCGAGTCGCTCGCACTCAGAAATATTTCGATTAAATTGATAGTCAACTCGACCGCCCCAAGATGGAGCGCCAAATCCAACACGCAGAATAGCGAAATCGATACCAGAAGCCTTAACAGCATTCCAGTCAATACGTCCTTGATGCTCACTGACATCGATGCCCTGCGCCGTAGCCCCATCGGGAAGAATGCCCATGGACAATAAGGCTATTCCATCTTCTTCGGAAGAAGCATCCTCTGCGACCAATTGTCCATCCTCATAACGCCAGGAATTCTCAACTAGGGACCGCGCAGCTTCCGCGTTCGAGGGAAAAACAAACACAGAAATGGGCGCAAGGACCATCAGCACCAACAATGCCGAAAATAACTTAAGATGTTTGCTCATGTAAACCTCGTCATTCGTTCTTGTTTGCGTCTAGCTTACAGCATGGCTGTGAAAGATTCCCGAACATCCAACTGGACAAGACGCCATCTAGAACAATAAATAGTTGGGCGTAATGCTGCAAAGAAAATAAGAACTTGCCGCAGGGTTGAACCCGAAGGCTCATTGCCCCCTCTCTTACCCCCAAGAATACCGACTTCAAATAAACTTTCAAACCAGATGTCAAAAAGGTAGGGGACCCAGAGAGTCCCCTACAAATCGGAATTCTAACGGATCAGTATTACTTTCGATGGGCCCAAAGCAGTCAAACCGGAGATGCGATTTCCACAACCATCACTATGCCAGAACAAATTTTCGCTCGGCGAATTGCCCCAGAAAAAGCCAATGTGGCTATCGTCCGCATATGGGTTGTAAGGATTGAAGAACACAATGTCCCCCTTACGAGCCAAACCGCTACGTAACAACTCATCAATAGAGTTGAAATAAGTCACGTTTGCGCACGTATCGATAGCGTAGCCGTACCAACGATAAGCGTTAACGCAGCCGCCCCTTCCGGGACCACCACTCCAAGGGGAATGGCTCTGCTCGGCGGCAATTGGAGCTAAATTCCCGCCCGCTTTCATATATGCATGCGATACAAATCCGCCGCAGTTCATACCGGTATACCCGTCCCAACGAGGATCACCCTTTGGATACATGCATGTTTCTTGGCTAAGATGCGTATCATAGCGTGTTCCACGGTAATAGCCATCGTTCTCGTGGCTCATAAGCCAATTGACCAGGCTGGACCTATTAACCCCTAAAACAGAACCAGACGTATTCAACCATGCACCACTTGCATTGAAGTAATAGTCAACGCCATCGATTTTCAGCCACCCGTTAGCAAACATGGCACCCGAAGGCTGGAGCCAGTACCACGTACCGCCGTCATTAAGCCATCCAGTTTTCATCTTGAATGTGGAAGGGTCCATCCAATACCACGCACCGTTGACATATTGCCAACCAGACTTAAGGACACCATTGGAAGATGCGTAGTACCAAGTATTGCCACTTTCGCCAGAAGCGTCTTTCGACAAAATCCAACCAGACGCCACGTTAATGGCACCATTCGCATCCGCATAGAAAACCGAGTCTCCAATATGAATGATACCCGGCAACGAAGACGAGTCGACGCAGCCCGATGCTACAGGGGACCCGTCGGGTGCAATAGGCAATGGATCATTCAACGCACCAGAAGAATCCGCCCATGACATCCCGTCGCTCAAGTTGATCCAACACGAAGAAGCCATCGCACCGGAGTCAAAAGAATAATAGCGCGTGTCGCCTACCGTATATTCACCAGTGCGCATTGCGCCGGATACGTCATCAAGGTAATACCAGGCGCTTCCGGACTTTATCCATCGTCCTCGTTGAATAGCTCCGCTTGATGCGGCGTAATACCAAGTACCATCAGCAAGTGCCCAGCCCGTTGCCATGGCACCTGAGCTCGTAAGGAAATAGGTGGACGAGCCCACTTGCACAAAGCCCGTGAGCATAATATGGCTTCCTGGATCCAGGTAATACCAAGAATTCCCTAGAAGTAACCAACCTCCATGCAGTAAGCCGTTGGAGTCAGCGTAATACCAGTTGTTGTCAATAAGTGCCCACTGGGAGGATAGCATGGCCCCTGAACTGTTAAAGATATAAGAGGTGCCATTGCATTCATTCAGCCCGGTGGCCATAGAACCATCTGCAGGATCAAGCCAGTACCAACGACCCCCATCCGAGAGCCAACCCTTCACCAGGGCGCCAGAGCCGGAGAAATAGTGCCAAACGGAAGCATCAAGATGCCATCCGATAAGCATCGCGCCAGAAGAAGAGAATCCATACGTGGCTCCCCCGATCTGTAGCATCGAGTCGTGGACCATCTTGCCTTCATCATCCAGCCAATACCAGTTGCTGCCATCTGAAAGCCAGCCTTTTACCATGGCGCCAGAACCGGAGAAATAACGCCAAGCAGAAGTGGAGCCCGTAGACTCTAGGTACCAGCCGACACGCATTGCGCCCGAAGAGGAGAAGGCATACGTCGCACCCCCAACTTGAACCAACCCATCCTGAGCCATTCGACCTTCGTCGTCGAACCAGTACCAGCTACCGTTTATATGTCTCCAAGAAGAAACAGCGATCGTTCCGTCGGACAAGCCCCAACGCCAAAAACCAGCCCCTTCTTCGGGTGATATCCACCCCTGATGCCAAACAATTTGATTCGAAACCTCAGAAGGGGTCTCATTATCCACCTGAGAGTTCTGCTCGACAGCGAAGGTCGAATCGCGCTGAGCATCAATGGCTGACTCAACAGAAGCAATAGCAACGTTAGATGCGGAACCTTCGTCAGTGTTATTCGAATCAAGGGCGTATAACATCGAGGGCGAACTCAAAAGGAGCCCCAAAGAAACAAGGCCGGAAAAGACCAGCACCCCGAATGAGCATTTCTTCATAGCAGCACGGTATCCAATCACGCAGTGGCCCCGTCACCTCAGGGCAACGGGGCCTCAATCAAAACTAACTCAGTAATGTACTAGCCAATTTGCTGGCAGTTTTTGCACTCTCGTGAAGCGCCACGCCTCTGGGCCTCCTGAATAGAGATCTGCGAATAGCCCTTTGCGTCCTTACCAACGGTACGGCACTTATGCGTATGGTAAACATGGCTACCGCTCTTATACCAAACTAAACCATAGCCCGGAATCCACTTGCCGTCCTCGCCGACATAGTAGGAGCCAACCCAGGCATTCGTAGCCATGGCACCGGAAGACTGGAGGTAGTAGTCGCCGACCCAGGCGTCGTGGGCCATAGCGCCGGAACCGCTAAAGTAGTACCAGGCGCCGCCGACCTGACGCCAGCCGGTAACCATCGCGCCGGAATCGTCGAAACAGTACCAAACTCCACCAACGTTAGCCCAAGAGTTAGAGGCCATAGCGCCCGAACCTCCGAGCCAATACCACGTGCCGCCATTGCTGAGCCAGCCGGTTGCCATGGCGCCCGAACCGCTCGCATAGTACCAAGAGCCGCCTGCCAAGAACCAGCCAGTGGCCATTGCACCGGAGTCGCCGAACCAGTACCAGGAGCCGCCGAGGCTGCGCCAGCTGTTAGCGACCATGGCGCCCGAACCGTCGAGGTAGTACCACGTACCGCCGATGTTGAGCCAGCCAGTGGCCATCGCACCGGAAGCGTTGGCGTAGTACCACGTCCCCGAAACGTTGATCCAGCCGGTCAGCATGACACCATACTCGTCGAAATAATACCAAGTTCCACCGATATTATGCCAACCGGTCAGCAGTTCGCCACTGGAGGTCGCATAGAACCACTTTCCATAGATGGAGTCATAGAGCCAGCCGCTATGCTGCATGCGGCCATCGGCGTTGGCACCAGGGGTGTTCAGGAAGTAGTTCTTGCCGTCAATCTGAACTCGGCCGTATGCCATATCATGGCTTTCGGGGTAGAAGTAATACTTGTCCCCACCGATAGACTGCCAGCCCGACACCGCGATCCCGTCAGCGCCAAAATAGTACCAGACAGCTTCGTATTCGTTATGCCACTGGTTCGTGACCATGGCGCCAGTTTCGGGATCGAAATAGCGAAGGTTGCCGTCCTCGCACCGAACGAGTCCAGTCTTCGGACGACCGTCGGAACACCATTCCGTAATCGGTCCACCACCTCCGCCACCGCCAGCAATATCAGCAAATGAGGGCGCCGGGGCAACCGTCATGCAGACAGCGGCAAATGCAACAACTCCCAGCACTGTTAGTCCGCGCCATCTTTCTCGAAGGTTTTTCATACGACATCCTTTCTCCGAGATTTAAGGCTCTCTTAAGTTATTTTTAAACTATCAATTCAGTATTTCAACGGGAAATCGATAAAAGGTGTCTTTGTGACTGCAATTTAAATATGAGTCGCCACACCTCAACCGTTACGCTAAATAGCTTCTGAGTCAAACCGAGCACATAAGCGAACTAATTTAATACGGCCACCTGAAAAATCCTGACACACGTTTTCGATATGACAAGAGCCGCTTCAATAAGAAGTACTTGAACCCCACCGCCCTTGCAGCTCTTGAGGATACTTTGCCGGATCTTGGAATTACTTCGCTCTAAAGCAAGAAGTACTCACTGTCGGAGGATAGGTTCGGCCCGAGCCACGGATCGCCATCCAAGAAGAACTCAGGCCAGCGCCGCATGAACAGCGCTTGCTCGCGCTTCCAGCGACACATCTTTTCCTCGTTGGCCTCTTCCCTGCCGCGCGAGGTAAACTCGTAGTGGTACAGCTCGGCATAGGGCGTAAAGATGGCGCGACAGCCCGCCTCCCCCCTGGCGCCAAATGTCTCGACCGCGAAGCTGTCCAATTCCAGATGGTCGGCATCGGTCCAGGCTCGGCAGCCTCTGAGACACCCGACTCGTCGTACGTGACCTTGTCTATAAACAGGCTTTCCGCACTCACAGCATAAGAAGGCCCGTGCAACAAAACACAAAGGTAGGCCAGAGCAACAAGCAGGATGCAACGGCGATGATGGTCCAACAAGACAACAGGCATGAGTGCGCCGATCTACACGGCAAGCCAATAAACAGGATTGGGAAATGCCTGGCGGCAGTACTCATCAGTGCATTGAGATCAAATCCTAGCTCAGACTCATAACAGATAGAATCCCCGCAACAGCGGAAAAGTCGACGTAAATCGTTTAAGTATGCGGCAAGCGGAGAGCGTATGAGCGCACGCAGTAGACATCAAAACGCTCCAGCTCAGCCTATCAATAATGCCAGCCCATACAGCACCGCAAAGGCGCATATCTACAAGCCAAAAGACCAGCAATCAATATGGCTGGAGAAAGTCGGTAAGGCAGTTTCACTAACTTATCATGACAATATCAAACGCATTTACCGAAATATCGCCAAAAAAATGCCCCAATGTTTCGCTTGTATCAGAGGCGGTTGGGGCTTCATTGATAGAATAGTCTTACTTGCCAATTCGGAACTATGGCTAGGCTGTTTCACCATGAATAATACATCTGAACCCCAAAAGCCCTATATAGTGTTAAACATAAAGCCGTCTCGCGGCGCGGCTGGCTATCTCAGGAAAAAAATAGACGCCGCTATCGATGCTGGCTTCTATAGTTTTAAGGTTAGGCTAGAAGCTGATGAAAGCGGGCTATATCCCAATCGCGTACTTCCCATAGTTGCAACTCTGTCATCCTATTCAACCAACCGCGGTTGTACTTTCTTTCCCTCCAAAACGACCCGTAAGGGGACATATGCCGACTCTGTAGGGCTACTAAAGCCCTTCAGAGACCCTAACGGTATCGATTCGGCATCATTTCTTGATAAAGTCTGGCGCTTCGACAGGAATACGCATTTTGATGTGGTTAGTGGGATTATCGACTCGCTTCGCAAGACTACGGTGCTTGCGCCCGGCCTTCTCCATGGAATCGAATACGGATTAAACGAGATATCAGATAACGTACTTGTTCATTCGACAAAAATGCAAAGCGAGCATGTTGAAGGCTACGTAATGGCCCAAGTTCATCGTCAATCTAACAAAGTCGCAATCGCAGTCTATGATGACGGAATTGGCATTCCCGATTCACTTAGGAGTGGCGGCGTAGCCTTTGCTGACACAAAGGAGGCTATACAACTTGCTCTTAGCAAGGGCGTAACAGATGGAAATGGCGCAGGCAACGGATTGTGGCTTCTTGACAGTATTGTCGACGCAGCATCTGGTTCTCTCGATATTCAGTCTGACGGCATTGGCTATAGAAAGGTTCACAAATACAACGGCGCAGACGCTACGATCGCATTCAGAAATGTCAACACCCCGGTAGGCGGAAGCACGTTAGTAGATTTTCAAGTCTCGACAAACTCATCAATATCCATGTCAGACATTTTTGAGGGAAACTCGCCGGTCAATCTTTGGAAAGAATCCCATGAAACCGACCCCTCGGGCAGAAGCCTCCGACTTCGTCTGGCTGACGAATCATCCGGATTTGGAAGCAGATACGACGCTGCGAAAATGCGATGTTTAGCATTAAACATGGCTAGCGATGCAGATGATAAGGTCTATTTAGACTTTGCGGACGTGCCGTTCATCAGCTTATCGTTTGCAGATAAGTTTATAAACAAATTGATACGCGAGGTAGGCCTAGTCACCTTCATTAAAAAATACGCTATTGTGAATCTGTGCCAATCTTGCGCCGAAGCAATTGATTACATCACTAGAAACTGAGGTTCGACGCGTAACAGCAGACTAGAAGCTGAAGACCTTTAAACAAACAATCTCTTATGCAGGAGTATCATGGATGATACTTCGAGCCCTGGCACTATGCGGGCTGAGATCATTAACACATTTATGCAGGAGCAGCGTTATGAGTAAAACTCTTCTAGTGGGTGCCGGGGCGGAATGTATCGAGCCTTTTGGGCTTCTTGCTGGAAAAGAATTCACATTCGACACTTGCTACTATCAGAATGAAGCATTGTATGAAGCCTTGGAAGAATTCTATCGAGGGCGACTTTCGAAAAGTGCAAATCGGGATACAGGAACTCCCTCCTCGTATCAAAAACTATTTCTCTACTCGTCCAAAAACGTGGCGTTTCGCAAACTGTCCAACTATATCGTCAGCGCCTCTATGGATACATTTTTAGGCTCGCAGCTGAATGAGCATATTGTTAAGAGCCAGGATGACGATGAAGAGAATCAGCTTGATACTTATGGTCGGGATCTTCTGTTTGACATGCTGATCAAGAGAGATAAGGATGCCGGCTATGTGAGCGCTTTGAAGGAAGTGGCACTCGAGGTGATTCCGGACGATGCGTACTATGGGACCATAGAGACGTATTTCTCAAGCCTTATTAATCCTGCAAGGAGGAACAAATCGCTCTGGCGTTTGATCAACTATTATTGGAGCGCGTTCTTTTCCGTTGCTGAACCGCTGATTCGCAAGGCATTTGAAGACGATAGGCTATTTAAGCAGCAGGGTCTATATAGGTTTACATTAAATAATATCAATACCGTTATTGATGCGATAACGACGCGGAACCAGTTTACCCTCCAAGATATCCAAGATACTTACTACGCAAGGTTACGTGGAAGATTTGATAACGTGTTGACGACGAATTACACGGGGCTTTCGGATTTTTTGTTTCCTAAGTTGATTGGAAATTCATGTGTGTATCTATCAGGGGCTCTCTGGCTGTTCGAATCGCTTGGGTCTCTCACTTCAAGAGATGTGCGTAAAGAACCCATAGCTGCGGATGAATTTGTCTTTCCGTTTCTTATGACACAAGTGCCGATTAAGCCAATTATCGATACGACCCAGCTGAGATCCTTTTCCAAGGCTATTGAGATCCTCGACAACACGGTCCTTCTCGTTGTCTTGGGCTATTCATTTTGCGAAAGTGATTCTCACATTTCGGCTATGGTGCGAGATTTCATGCAGCATTCGAATAGTCGTCTTATCTATCTCGACCACAGCAGAGATGAGACACCCAGCACCATCAAGAAAAAGCTGAGGCTTAATCCTGAGCATAGTTACAATATCGATATTTTAGGCACTGGAGACAGCGATATAAACCGTCTGATTGACATTTTAAATCACGCCTGAGCGGCTGAATAACACTAGAAATTGCTCGGTGTTGAACCAAGTCAAGGTCTCCAAGCTATTCCCGCATATAACGAAAAAGAAAGCTTGTCTCAAGCATTTCAATCTGTCGCTTCATGTCAAATCGCATCTTTATATTCCTATCGTAAGTTATATCGAGATTTATCGGCTTATATAAACTTGTATAAGCTTATCGTGGAATATCGTTAGTTTCGACCTGCTAAATCCAACATATCGAGACAGGCAATTACCGCAGGATAGAAAGCTGTTACACCTGTAAAAGTCATCGGTTCGTTCTAACAGACATGTTGATTGACCCGTTACCCACTGCTTGAGGGAAATCGACCCCAACATGGTAAAGTAGTCGCAACAGGCAACCATGGAGGAACAATGCTCAGCATTCACTACGGCGACAGAGACGATGTGATTTATGACACGTCGACATTCTTTGATTACAGCTATTCTCCCTCTTGGCTGCAAGATCCCCTGTCACAACGCATTATCAAATCTATTGATAATGGCACTGTTCTTGGCGCAAACGCAATTGACACCAAGGTGCTTGGCGTTATTCCGCCAGAGAAACTATCAACGGGCACCAAAACACTTCTACTGATGCTCTTTATGCCTCAAAACCTCTACAACGCCTCAACCTGCGGAGATAATTGCGCCTATTGGATCTTGCGCATCGCCTCCAAACATGACATCACCATCAACCTCTACCATATGATGGATTTTGGCAAAGCGCGTTTTACAGCCCGTGTCATCAATTCCGGACAGATTGTTCATACCATGGATGAGCTTGTCCTTATCTCGGCAAAATGTCTGAGGGAGGCTCGAGCATGAGAGGGGAATACCAGCTGACCGTAAGGACCAATAAAGTTCAGGTCAAACTCACCATTCGCCGAAACCTCACCATCATCCAAGGCAAAAGCGCAACAGGCAAAACCACCCTGTTGGACAGCCTCCGTGCATACGAAAACCTAGGAGCCCAAAGCGGGATAATCGTTAATTGCGCAGCCCCCTGCCGCGTCATCGGCGGCAAAGATTGGGAAGCGCAACTCGGCCGCATCGATAACAGCATCGTGTTTGTGGACGATACGCAAAAATTCGTAAGGAGCCATGCATTCCAGCATGCAGCTCGACACAGTTCCAACTACTACGTCATCGTTGCGAGGGACGAATTGCCCCAGCTCCCCTATAGCGTGGATGAGATCTATGGCCTCAAAAACACCAACAGGGCAACAACAAAATATCCCGTCTACACACGCACGTACACTTCTACCTACCGCATTTACGGAGACGAGCTCTACGATGGAGATCGACCAGAAGAAGTCATCGTCGAAGACAGCAATGCCGGCTATGAGTTCTTTAAAGTCCTGTGCGCCAAAAGTAATATTCGCTGCGTAAGTGCCGGTGGCAAATCAAACATATACGAAACCGCTCTGAGCTCCCCAGCCCAAAAGTTGCTCGTAATTGCAGATGGGGCCGCTTTTGGGCCCGAGATGCCCTATGTCTATTCGCTCAGGAGATTTAAGGAGATCGAGCTCTTTTTGCCGGAATCGTTTGAATGGCTTGTGCTGAAATCGGGACTCTTCAACGATGTCGAAACGCAAGATATGCTCCTTCATCCTGCCGATTTCATCGACTGCGAGAAGTTCTTCAGTTGGGAACAGTTCTTTACTAAACAGCTTAGGGAACTGACCAGAGACAGCTACCTAGCCTATAGAAAAGAAGCTCTCAATCCCGCCTACCTACAGCAACATGAGCTCAACACGATTGCTGAATCGCTACCCAAACTCGGAATCACTTCGCGCTAGATCGAGAAATACTCGCTCTCAGCGGATAAGTTCGGCCCCAACCATGGATCGCCCGTCAAGAAGAACTCAGGCCAGCGCCGCATGAACAGCGCTTGCTCGCGCTTCCAGCGGCGCAGTTTTTCCTCGTTGGCCTCTTCCCTGCCGCGCGAGGTGAACTCGTAGTGATACAGCTCGGCATAGGGCGTAAAGATGGTGCGGTAGCCCGCCTCCCACACGTGCAGGCAAAAGTCTGCGTCGTTAAAACCGACGGCGAATTCCTCGTTATAGCCCCCGGCCTGCTCAAATACGTCGCGTCGCACCATCTGGCAGGCGCCCGTTACGGCACTGAAGTTACCGGGGCGCACAGCGCGGGCAAGATAGCCCTCGCGCTTTGCCGAGAAATCCTGGTTGGCATGGGCAAGTGCGCCGCGCACGCCAACCAAAATGCCGGCATGTTGCACCAGATGATCGGCAAAGTAGAGCTTGGCGCCCACCACGCCCGCATCGGGACGTTGCAGGTAGCCCATCATCTCTTCGATAAAGTCCGGACTTATGACCTCGGTATCGTTGTTGAGCAGCAGCAGGTAGTCGCCCTTGGCATGTTTAACGCCAAAGTTGATGATCTGGGAGTAATTGAACTCGCCCGGCCACCACTCAACGCGTGCTGTGCCCTTGCCACCAGACGCAGCGGCTACGCGCTCCGGCAGGGTTTCGTAATACGCAAACGTCTCCGGGACTTCGCTGTTGTTCTCCACCAAGACGATCTCGTAGTTGGCATACGTGGCCTTCTGGGCGATCGACATCACGCAGGCGTCGAGCGTTTCAACGTGGTCCTTGGTGGGAATCACAATACTCACCAGCGGCGCAGGCTCTGGCAGTGCATAGCGCATACGGTAGACAAACGGCGTCTCGGATTCCTCGACCGTTCCTCGAACGCCAAGCGAGTCGAAGTGGCGCTGCAGAGCCAGGCGTCCGGCCTCGATGGCATACGGCTTGCTATCGGCAGAGCCATCGGCGGTCGATCCCGGATGAACGCGCCAGTGATACAGCACGTGCGCAACGTGCTCAAAGCGCGCGCCCGCCGCAAGGCAGCGGAGCGTCAGGTCGTAATCCTGGGCACCCGCGACATCTTCCGGCGACATGCCTATGCGATCGACGAGCGCCTTCTCCACCATTAGAAAATGCGTAACGCAGTTATGGCTATAGAGCAGGTCGACGTTGAGTTTGGTCTTAAAGACCGGCTGGCCCCACTCCCCCGTTTTCTGGAACATGTCCTCGTCGCAAAATAGGACCTGAGGGCGCTCCTCCTTGGCATCCTTGTTCAGCGCGGCAACATAGCGGAACAACGCATCCGATTCCAGGATGTCGTCGTGGTCCAAGAATGCGATGTAGTCGCCCGCCGCCTGCTGAAAACCGGCGTTGGTGTTGACCACGATGCCGCCGTTACCGGGCAGCTCGATGCGACGGACGCGCTCGTCGTGAGCGGCCGCCGCGAGATTGGCCACAGCATCCCATTCGGGCGAGGCGTCCACCAGAAGCAATTCCCAGTTGTCATAGCTCTGGGCTAGCACCGAGTCCAGCAGCTCGCGCAGGTAGACCCGATCAGTCTTGTAGCACGGCACCACAATGCTCACGAGCGGCCTATAGGCAAAGGCCACCGAAGCGACACGCTGGCACGCCAGATCGCCCGGCTTTGCGCGATGTTGATCAAACCAGCGTCGATAGGCCGCGTCATCCGCACGCGCATCCTTCATGCGGTTCCAACTGTCGTCGACCATGCCGTTGTACAGGCGACCATCCATGGCACAAAAACCGCTCTGGATCTGGCCCACGGGATCAGTTGCAATCGCGACAAAGTCTCGAATGTCCTCGGGCATTTCCACGCTCAGATACGTTTTATTGACGCAGCATCCGTTCTGCTGCGGCACGTCGACCTGCGACTCAAACACATGCACCGTGGCATCGATGACATTCATATGCGTATCGAGAATCTGAAGCTGGGGCATGTGCTGGGGGTCTCCCACCCATATGATCTCGTAGCGCCACACAGCACCCGAATCGGCCGGTAGATAACGGACGGCATCGATCTCGTAGCGGCCGCAGCGCTCGCCGCGCTGCGCATCGCGGATGAGCGCACACAACGCAGGCTTTGCCTTGTAGTTAATCTTGGATTCCAGCTTAGCCATACGGCTATCGAGGCGAATGGATCCAAGCTTTTGGCCACTGGACGCAAAGTCGACGTCGATCGCAGAGCCATCCAAAAACGGCAGCACTAAGACGGCGAGCTCGCGCTCATAGCCCGCAACTGAAGGGCATAGCGCCAACACGCGGCCATGATCGACCGGCAGCGCCAACGACGGCACACTGGCACCATTGATCGTCGCGTGGGCAAAAGCCTGGGAGCCCTCGCGCTCAATAGCCTCCGCGACATCCATGCCGGCAAAACGAAGCAGAACAAACAGGCGACCCTGGCTGCGGCAAAGCGCCAAACGCTTAATACTCATCTACACTTCTCGCTTTCCCAGGGCGTTCGCCGCCATGCGCTTGCACGCACCCAGGCGTCCAAACCTCAAGACGTCATAATCGAACATGAGCTTTTTGCACGCACGAGCATTGGGAGCCTTGCTGGTGAGTGCCGCACGCACCATGGCAGCAACACAAGGAGCGCATTGTGCGAGCGCAGCATCGCTGCCAACGGCAGAGACGGCGAGCGCGTCAGCAACAGCAGCGATCACCTTGCCGCAGTCCGAACCCAGCAACCTGAGCGCATCGTACAGCACCAGATCGCATAGGAAGTACGCCAGGTCCTCGGCATGCTGGACATCGAGACCGTCGCGCTGCCAGTCAGCCAGCACCGCGGAGTAAATCTTCACGTGCTCCAGCAGGCGCGTCTCGTCGTCGTAGCGCATGGTGTCCATGAGCGAACCCTTGCGCGCCACGCGGTAGTCATACAGCTTGTTCGAAATAAGCGCGGTCTTGCGCGAGCGACCGTACACGGCAAAATCGAAGACCTGGTCCTCGCCATACTTAACGGTTTCGTCGAACACGATCCCGTTACCCAGCAAAAACTCACGCTTGCAGGCGGTGCGCCATGCAAAGGGGCGAGATGCTTCCTTAAACAGTAGGTCGGAGCTATAGCCTTCAAACGACACATCGCGCGGGCTCAGCACATAGTTAAGCCACGGATACCCCGCCTCCAGCGGGTACGGATTCGCACCAAAGGTCAAAACATCACAGCGCTCGCGCTCAAAGGCATCGACGATCACGCGGCATGCATCGGGCGTAAAGCGGTCGTCGGAATCCAAAAACGCGACGATAGGCGCCGTGGACGCAGCGATGCCTGCATTACGCGCACTCGACAGGCCGCCATTGGGCTTATCGACCAGCGTGAAGCGCGCGTCTTTTTCGCAATAGGCGGCCGCAATATCGCGCGAGCCATCCGGCGAGCCATCGTTGACCAGCACGCCCTCCCAATCGGGCATGTCCTGCGCAAGCAGGGAGTCCAGGCACCAGGCCAGGCACTCCTCCACTTTATAGATGGGAACGACAACGGAAATCTTGGGGTTAGCCATAGTCACTCGCTCCTACTGTGCGGCCGGAACGTCATCGGGGTGCGGGTTGTCGCCGTAGGTGCGCTGATACGTCAGCACGCGCCAGACCAGCGACAGGCCGCCAATCTTAAAGTAATGCTTAAACGTATTGAGCTTGCCCGGCTTCTTAAAGTCAAAGCGCGAATCGATATAGGCGCGGGGCGACTTGACCATCAGACGCAAGTCGGTCTCGCCACGCGGATCAAACAGCGACAGGTCAAAGCGACCGGCATCCCAATCGGCCTTGAGCTCGGACGAGGCTTTCTTCCAAAACTGCTCGCGCAGTTCATCGACCAAGCGCTCATCATTCCAACGGTACGTATCGACCTTCATGCGCATTAAAATGCCCTGAAGCTGAGCCTTGAGCTCAGGACGCTCGTCCAAAAAGCGCTGCATCTCGACATACTCGTCGCACACGCAAAACACCTTGTTGGGCGAATTAACGGAGCTCTTCTCGTTATCCTGGCGATAGCACAAAATGGGGTCCGCAATAAACGCGGCACGCTCGGCGCAAGCCCAAACCTTAAAGTTAAAGCCTGCGTCCTGATACGAGGCACCCGGCGTGGGAAGGAACCGAATCTGATTGTCGTTGAGGAACTCGCGCCGATAGATAGCCGACCAAATGGAAGGTTTGCGGTAGAAGATGCCCGGGCGATCGACGGGGCGATACGCGGCGCCCGTCATATGCTCGTCGATAATTCCAAACAGCTCACGGCGCTCGCTGGGCGTGGACCAATACAGGTAAAAGTCGCCCTTAACGACATCGGCATGCTCAGCATCGGCCTTGGCGACCAGCTTTTGGAGCGAATCCTCAAACATAAAGTCGTCGGACTCAAGGATGCCCACGTACTCGCCGCGCGCCATCTCCAGGCCGCGGTTCATCGAGTCGCCGTAGCCGCTGTTGACCTTGTCGATCATCTTTACACGGGGGTCGCGCTCCATGTACTCGCGGATGATATCTGGCGAACTATCGGTAGAACCGTCGTTGATGCAGATGATCTCGATGTCCTTGAGCGTCTGCGCCACGGCGGAATCGAGGCACTCGCGCAGGTAGCGCTCAACATTGCAGATGGGAACAAGCAGCGAAACTTTAGGGGTATCAGAGTTCTGCAAGAGAACCTCCTGTTGAATAGCGTGTAACAGGGTTATTTTAGCAGCCGAGTTGCGGCGGGCGGCAGCGCTTGGAATTAGAGAAAGCGCTCCAGGCAGGCTTTGAGACCGCGAGTCGAAAGATAGAACAGCGTGGCATCTGCCATCGAAAAGCCCGAGGTCGTCGCAACGAACTTGTGGGCAACACGGCAAACAGCGCCCTTGGCAGGCATATCTGCCCAGTCCGTTCCCAAAAACGTCGCGAGGTCCATGTTGACGCGAGCCGCCACGCGATGGAAGTCATCGGCATCCAAGCGCGCCAGGTCGAACACAATTAGGTCCAAAAACCAAGTTATCAGCTCGCCGGGACACAGGTCCAAAAGACCGTAGGCCGCCCAGCCCTCCAAGACCTCCTCGAGCATCCTCATGTGGGCGTCAAGCTTTTTGGCACGAGCCTCGGCACTGTTGAACTCGTGCGTCGCCGATTCGCTCTCCATCACGTAGTGGTAGAACTTGTCCGGCATGACGACGGTCTTACGGGCAAGCGCATAAGCCGCAAATTGGAAGACGACGTCCTCGCCCAAAGCCAAACCGGGGGCGAAGCGAATGCCTTCGCGATTGAGCAGCTCGCACGAAAAAGCCGCACGGCAGGCATAGGGCTGCGCATTCGAATGGAACAGCAGTTGGGGATCACGGGCGCCGAAGGTACCAGCTTTGGGGCTCATGAGTTGCTGGACGCGCTTGGGGGCAGCATCGGCAGGTTCACAGACGCCGCCAAAAACGGCGGCCTCGGCATCTGCAGACTCCATGGAATGCAGCACGTGCTCGACCGTCCGGGCATCGATGTAATCGTCGGCGTCCACAAAAAAGACGGTCTCGCCCTCGGCGACATCGATACCGGCATTTCGAGCACACGAGACGCCCGCGTTTTCCTGGTCAATCACCAGTACGCGATCGTCGGCCTGCGCGATCTGGCGCAACACGTTCAACGAATCATCAGTCGAACCGTCGTTGACGCAGACAACCTGAATCGAGCGCTCGGACTGGGCCAACAGCGAATCGAGGCATCGCTGAATGGAGCGCGCAGAGTTGTAAACGGGGACGACAATGGTAGCTTTAGGACACGAGGCCTCTCCCATGTCGACCTACCCCCTCAGCGATTCGATGAGGAAGGCAGCGACCACGCCTGGGCCTCCAACCGAGGCGTAATACTTAGCACGCCCCAAGGCACCATCCGTCGCGAAACTCGGATGCTCGTCAACCCAGCCCTCAGGATCTTTGAGGATGGCAGCGAGATTTGCGCGCTTCCACGGCTTGAGGTCGTCAAGCGAAAAGTCCCCGGCGTCCAAGGCCGCTTGGAACTCCTTGGCCATCTGAACCAGGAACTCCTTATAGAACTTAGGCGCCAGGCGCACGTAGTTCCACATATACGAATCGTACTTAATGAGCTGATTGAACTTGAGCATGCGCGCGACATCGCCGCTTACGTGGTCGCGGGCATAATCCTCACGAATCCAACGCTCAATCTCGGCATACTCGGTATTGACGCAAAAGACCTTAGCCGAAGAATTGACCGAGGAATTCTCGTTGTCCTGGCGATACGACAACACGGCATCATGCAGATAAACAGCCTTATCGGCGCACGCGATCACCTTAAAGGCGAATGACGTGTCCTGAAAGGATGCCCCCGGAGTCGGCAGGAACTTAATGCCATTGCGCTCAAGAAAATCGCGACGGTACACGGCCGACCAAATCGACGGCTTTTGCTTAAAGAACTGTGTCGTATCGCTCGGGTGCACCGGCTTGCCGCAATCCCGAGGTCTAAACATCTCGTGTAGCGAACGGCGCTCCTCGGGCTTAGACCAGTAGAAATCAAAGTTCGCCTTCGCAAAGTCGGCATTATTGGTATCGGCGGCCGAGACAAGCTTTTCGAGTGCGTCAGACGCCATAAAGTCATCGGACTCCAAGATGCCCACGTACTTGCCACGCGCCATCTCCAGACCGTGGTTCATCGAGTCGCCGTAACCGCTGTTGGCCTTGTCGATCATCTTGACGCGCCCATCGCGCTCCATATACTCGCGGATAATCGCCGGCGAGTTGTCGGTCGACCCGTCGTTAATGCAGATGATCTCAATATCCTTGAGCGTCTGCGCCAGGGCGGAATCGAGACACTCGCGCAGGTAGCGCTGAACATTGTAAATGGGAATAAGCAGCGACAGAACAGGGCTGCCAGAGGCGTTAGTAGACAAATGTGCTCCTTAGGAAATACCTGTCGTTTCATGGTATCAAAGGGTCAGCGCGCTAGCGGGCGTTTATATAATCTATGGAGCTCGCAGAGGCAAACCGATAAGAAAGGACGTCATGCAGCCCAAAGCCGCACGCAACATACCCATCGAAGCACTGCGTTTGGTCGCGGTCGCCGGCATCGCGGTGTTCCACACCTTTCAGTGGACCTTCCAAGCCGTCTGCGTCGGCGCCGTGGAATATGCCCCACTTGCGATGTCCCCCTATTCCGGCGTGCTCGGTTTTATTAACCTGCTTGGCTGCTGGGCCAACGAGGTCTTCTTTATGATCTCGGGCTATTTTCTCATCGCCTCGGCCGCGAGTGCTTGGGACGGTGGGGCAACGTGGAAGTCGCAAATGCAACGGACGGCGCAGCGCCTGGGCAAGGTCGTTATGCCCACTGCGTTTTATTGCCTCGTGGCGCTCGCGTGGTCCACGGTCGTCTCCCCCCATTCCCGACGTTACCCTCAACACGCAGTACTGGTACACGCTAGGCCTTGAGTTTATCTGGGTCTATGCCGCCACGGTCTTCATGGCGCCATGCTTTGGACTGGCTAAGAGTCGACTCCCCCAGAAAACCTACACGACGACGGTCATCGCCGTTGGCATCCTCGCATTTGTTGTTAACGGGTATTTAGCCGCCATGAGTGCGACAAGCGGCGGTGAGTTTTCTTGGCTGCAGAAGCTCATGAGCGCTGCCACGTACGTAATCGCGTTTTTGATCGGCGGGCTGCTCCGCGACGTAACCGATGTCATGGATTCGGACAGGGCGGGCGCCTTGGGCATGCGGTCGCTCGCAGCGGTTTTGGTGCTCGCCACCATCCTGGAAGGAGCACTCTCCTACACCGGCAACCTCACGGCGATGGCAGTCCTCTCCTACAAATCGACCTCGCTGATCTCGTTTGCCCTCGCTGCCGCCTCCCTGCTCTTTGCGGCAACCCGACGCAGTGCCCCAGGCAATCCGCGGACTGCGGGTGTCATCGTCACCTTATCGACCGCCACACTCGGTTTCTATGTGATGCAGTCGCTCACCAGTAGCCTGTGGCGTCCCGTCTTCAATACGTTGCTCGCAAACATACTGGTCAGCCAAAACAGCCCGGCAGCTATATGTATCGTCACGGGTACCGTCATTAGCATCGTCTTTGCCTTAGCGCTCCTCATCATCGATGCAGCCAGAAGCCTTATCGCTCGCAAGCTCAAGTGGCAATAGACACGCTGCCGTCAGACGCCAAAGCCGCTACAGCCGTGGCAGGTTCCTGCGTTTTATTCAAAGCTTGCCGCCAAGGTGCGCCGAGCCTTTACAATAGGACAGTCCCAAGGACGTATTCGATAGCTTCCGCGCAGCACTCGCCCACCGCGCGTGAAAGGATATATTGCCCCATGCCTTCAACCCTTCCCGCCCCCATCGACAAGCTCGCCATCGTCGTCGTTACGTACAAGCGCCAGGAACTCCTGGCCAACTTGTTCGACTCTATGACCGAGCTCACGGCCGCGCCCTGGCGCATCGTGATTGTCGATAACGAGAATTCGCGCGAGACCGAGGCCATGTGCACCGCATTCAACGAGCGCCTGGCCAACCTGTGGGGCATCGACGCCGAGCAGCCTGACGCGCAGGGCGGCACCGACCGTGTCATCTACGCCCCGCAGCTCGAAAACGGCGGCGGTGCGGGCGGCTTCTCCGCCGGCACTAAATGCGCCTACGACCTGGGCGCTCAATGGTTCTGGGTGATGGACGACGACGTGCTCGTCATCCCCGAAGGCATCGAGCGTCTTGCCAAGTGGACCGACCGCTACGATGTCATCCAGGGTTCGCGCCTGGACTTTGACGGCGGCGCCTTCTTTTGGCAGTACCAGCTCATCCTTTCGCTCGGCATTCCCAACCCTGTCGCCAAGTGGGACCTGGGACCCGAGGGCTACCGCGCCATGAACCAGCTGTGCTTTGAGGGTGGCATGTTCTCGCGCCGCGTGGTCGACAAGATCGGCCTGCCCGATGCGCGATTCTTCATCTACGGCGACGATGCCTGCTATGGCTACGTGGCCAGCCAGCACTTCCCCGCCGCCGTTGTTGCCGACGTGGTGCTCAAGCGCGCCCGCGCCGTCTCTAACTGGGACATCGCCGGCAAACGCCAGCTCAACTCCACGAGCGACACCAACCGCTACTACATCATGCGCAACCGCGGTTATCTGGCACGCTACATGCAGATCTACGGCGACTACCACCCTATGCTGTTCCGTCTGGGCAACGCCGCGACCTTCTGCAAGGAATTCATTCGCCTGGCTGCGGTCGATAAGTGCTTTAAGACCGGTATTCCGGCGCTGCGCCGAGGCATGAAAGACGCCCGCAAGATCATCAAGGATCCCAACTGGAAGCCCATGCCGCCCATGAAGGACACCGAGTAACGGAAGCTGGAAACACCTCGGCGCTTAAAGCCGCTGGCACACCGTAGCCACATGCTGCCCATCAAACCCAAACCCCCAGCGCATGCGTCCAATGGCGGGGCGTGGCACACGGATTTCGTCGATGCCGTCGCGCTCTATGTCGAGCAGCGCCTGCACGGCCAGCAATTCCAGGCCCAGCGCATCCACACCGGGGTCATACATCATGTTGATCGTTATCAGCGGACGTTCATCGAGCATACCGATCGTATCGGCTATGTCGAACACGGCGCCCGTGGGAAAAACCTGGATGTCCCAGCGATCCGCGCCACACTTTCGCCTCGAGGCAGGATTGGCATAGCCCGGCAAGCCAAAGCAGAGCCCCTGCAAGAGCAGATGATATGGCAGCGGCGTATCTGGGTCGGTCGCACCGATTCCCGCATCTCCCAAGATGCGGCTTAGCGCCCGCCTCACGGTATCCTCGTTCCCATGGCACAGCCCGTCGCGAAACGCATCGACGTCTCGAATGTCTTCTGCGGCACACTCAAACCACTCAATAATCACTAGACGCAAGGCCTGACGAAGCTCGTTATTGGGCAATCGCAAAGCACGGAGGCGATCGCCATGCTCTGGCTCCTCAGTCATATCCGTCGTGAGAAAACCGGACAGATACAGCGCTGTCCACATACCATCGTCAGGCGAGACATCTGGCTCTGCAGTGCCCAAACAAAGCGGGACCTCAGCGCACCCATGGGCCTCGAGCAAATCAAACAAGACCGAAAGGCGGTCGAGATTCCACCCGGCAACTACCCTACTCAGGCAATCGGCATATCCATACAGATCGGCACGCACAGGCGCCGTGCAGCCTCGGCCCAGAAAACCGATCACACGCTCTGGACTCGAGCAATAGGCCCTGCCAAACCGATACCCCTCGAGCCATTCACGCGCATCATCCAGGTATTCCTCGCGCCCAGCATGATTCAAAAAAGCCTCGACCTCGGCATCCGAAAAACCGAAACATCGGTCACACCACGCCGACAGCGGCGTAGTCAGACAATACGAGCAGCCGCGCGAAGAAAGCGCCGCTTCGGCAGGACTGGGACGCTCCCCCATCAGACACGTCAGCCGCAACGAATCGCGCGCAGTGGCAATGGCGTCGAACAGCACGCGATCGAGCAGCTCCGCCGGACCGGCTACGGAAACGTCCCTCGCGCTCGCACGGCGAGACCACGCCGCATCGTACCCATCAACGAGCAATACAACCTGCCCATCGCAGGCCATCTCCAGCAGCTCAATGAGCACACCGAGCACCGAGTCAACCTCATCCTCGCTCGCCGCGCCACGCGCAACGCGTTCGATGTGACGTACCTTGTCTCGAGCTAAATCCGGAGCCTCCAAAAGCGCCAGCAGGCGAGCGCACTCGTCCGAAAGAGCATCGCGCACGACGTCGGCAACATCGGTGCCACGCCTCGCAGCGCCAGAAAAGTCCAGCGATATCACCGGATAGCAAGCGTACTCATCCCGATAGCGCCCGCCGTCCGCATCCCAAATCTGAGCATCGGCAAACAAAAGCTGACCAGCGCGACCGACCGCTGGACGCTCCAGAAAAGCCCTGAGCATCGACAGGTTCATGCTCTTGCCAAAACCCTCGGGTCGACAGCACACCACAACGGACGCGTCGCAGTCCAACACATCGGCAATAAACATGGTCTTGTCGACCAGCGTGCAGCAACCAAGAGCCTCCGCATAGTCGTGCATGCCAATGGGCAAAGCCGCATCGTCGGCACAGCCGATCAAACGCACGCCAAAGCCGGCAGTACAACCATTATTTGCCTGTTCAGACACCAAAACGTTCCCCCTAAATCGCAACACGATGCCAATTGTAATGACCGCCTCGCGCGTACCGATGTCGCCGCGCGATCATATCGGGAAACGGTAGCAACAAGAGGCGTGAGGGGGCACAACTAATCGTTGCACAACAAAACGGGGCCCGATGCATTCGCACTGGACCCCGTCCCGACTCTTTAATTATCAAGCAACCGAGAGGCTACTCCTCCGAGCCGTCCTCCCCAGAAGCTTTCTTCTGCTGATCGAGCTTATGCTTACCACTTACGATAGACGTAGCGCCCAGTGTGGCCAAGCTTGCACTGGCAAGGCTCGCCATAACGATAAGGTCGCCCGTCTTGGGCATGTTACCGCCAGATGACTTGGTCGTTGTAGTCGTCGTGGTTGTAGTGGTCACCGTCTTGGAGACATTTTGCTCTTGGACCTGGTTGTCAGCACCGCTCTTGTCGTCGTCTTCGGGCTGTTTCTTTTCGCCCTCGGTCTTGCTCTCGTCCTTCTTCTGAGCGGATTTGTCGTCCTTCTCCTCAGAGCTAGAACCCTTATCGGATTCGGTCTTCTCGGAAGCCTCGTCCTTGGAGTCGCCCTTTGCAGCCTCGGTCTTTTCCGTGGAAACCTGATCAGAGTTGTCCTTGTTCTGGGTCGAGCCGTTATTGACGCCAGCCATCAGCGAAGAGCCCAGCGTAGAACCAAGCTGCACGGAGAAAGAAGGCTTCTTGTCCGGCGAAGCAACGGGAGCGTCCGGCGCCTTATTCGAGTCGTCCTTGGAAGCATCGGAATCAGGGGCTGCGTCAGAGCCGGAGCCGTTGTTAGAGCCGGTGTCAACGGACGAATCGCTCGAGCCGGTGGATGAGTTAGAGGTGCCAGCGTCGGTCGAACCAGAAGCGTCGCTGTCCGTATTGCCGGCAGAGCTTGAAGACGAATCGCCCGCAGCAGAGCCGTTCGAATCGGAACCGTTCGAGGTAGAGCCGTCGTTGGTAGTGTCACCAGCAGAGCCATCACCGTCAGCATCGGTCGAGGGCGCATCAATCCTGTCATCGTTGGCATCGTCACCCGAGTCGCCATTCGAATCAGGTGTCGGCGAGGGCGCCGGCGTAGGCTCGGGCTGCACGGGCGTCGCAGCGGCCGCCTCGTCCTCGGCGATATAAACCAAGCAGTCCTTCAGCTCATTGCGGTAGCGGTTCTTCCAGCCCTCATGATACTGGGGCTGGCTCGAATACTTGGTCGCCACGTTATTGACCACGCTGTTGGAAAGCGCCGTCACAAACTCGCGGTCGGACATATCGTTGGAAAGATTCGCCCAGCGGAAGAAGTCCCTGCAACCACCGGTGCCGCACATGTTGGTGATGCTCCACACCATGCCCTTGACGCAATCGGCGCGGCCCGAAATATCAATGCCCAGGCCGCTCTTGAGCCACGCCTCAGTCACCGCATAGTACGAGTTATACGCATAGGCATCCTGAAGCGCCGAAAACTCGGCAGGATCGGTATTATAGGCGCCCTGGAAAGCCTCCTGCGCGATGCGGCCCAGCTCGGTGAGCTGACCGTTCTCGGACATGGAATTGCTCGCGTTAGAAATCTCGCTGCCGCGATCAATCGCATCCTTGAGCATGCTGTATTTTTCGGGGTTGTAGTTGTAGGCCTGCTTCATAAACGGAATGAGCGACCAACGGCGGTCGAACTGGTAATAGCCCAGTGCGTTATAGCCGTCACCATACGAAAATCCCTGGTTGTAGTTACCATGGCTCTCGTACTTGGTAAAGTACTTCATCTCGGGAGTCACGTTGACAAACGAAACGCCCTGGACCGACCTCAGCACGCCCGAGAAGGACTGCTGGGTGTAGAGACCTTTGTCGATATCGGTGGCATCCGAGGCAACGCCCGGCGTGGGCTCCTCAGCAGCGGCGGGTGCCGGCGCGGAAACGGCGCCAAACGAAAGCGCCAGCGTCAGGCCCGCGACAATAGCAGAATGCTTGGGCTGCATAAGATCCTCCCTGCATTGGTGTAGTTAAAGTGCAGATTGCAAAGATAAAATTAAGTATTGCAGCTCGCCCGTTGTTGCACAACAACCCCTCGGTAAACGGCAACAACCCTCCGCGAAATCTTAAGGAATTAAACAAACTGGTCGTCGGGCGCCATCAGAAGCTCGCCGTATCGCTCCATCAGCCCGTCCCTCAACTGACAGAAAGCGGGAATATAGACGTTCAAGATGCGCTGAATCAAATCTTGAGCGAGCTTGTTGTCATAGATATGGACGTTCGTATTGCGGTCTCTGAGCATATCTAGCCAGGCCGCCTCATCAATAAAGTCGTAGAATCGGTACGACTCCTTCAAGATGGCACGAGGAGACCCCGACGCGGCAAGCGTGGCGCCCTCATACTCGAGCAGACGCTTAAGGAGCTTCCAGCTCAGTTCAAATTGAAGATTGAACTTATTAATCAATCCACTCTGAACAAAATCATTGTTGAGATCCTGATTGGGCGCATCCTCAAGATTCGCCAAGGCACTGGCAAAGTTCTCATATTTTTTCATACAGAATCACACCATCCCTGGCAATTTCATCGAGCAATTGCTGCGACAAGGACTCGTCGAGATTGACGATATCTACATCTAAAAGAGTATCAAGACGCTCCTCGATCAAATATGAGAAACGGCCGAAATCCCGACAACCTGCTACGGCGATGTCAATATCGCTCTTGGGTAAGTTGTCGCCTCGAGCACGAGAACCAAACAGCACAACCTTCTCGGCGTCACATTCCCAAGCAAAAACTTCGATTTGTTTGTACACCTTGTCAAGAGATGCCATTTGCAGCCCTACAGCTTAATGTCAAAGTTGATCTCGGGGACGGCGGCCAGGTCGGCCAACGTCACGCCGTCGACATAGTTCTCGATGACCTCGTCAAGGCCACGCCAGAACTTGACGGTGGAACACAGGTCACTGCGGGCGCAGCTGTTGTCGATGCCGTCGCACGCCACTGGAGCCGTGCTGCCCTCGACGGCGCGCAGGATGTCGCCGGCACGAACCTCGGCCGGGTCCTTGGCCATCATGTAGCCGCCGCCCTTGCCGCGCACGCTCTTAAGCAGGTCCGCCTTCATAAGCGGACGAACCAGCTGCTCCAGATACTTTTGCGAGATATGCTCGCGGTCGGCAACCTCGCGCAGGGCAATCTTGCCCTCGGCGTCGCCCAGCGCCGCGATATAGATCATTAGCCGGAGGGCATAGCGGCCCTTGGAAGAAATGAGCATACCTACCCTCCCATCGCATCTGGAACAACATGACCAGGTTTGTTTGTCCCAAATCTTAAGTAATTGGGACAAACACAACAGGTTATTTTGTCCCAGAATTTGAAAAGTCGAGTGGATTAGTCGGGTTTTCCCTTGACTAACGCCGAACCCATAGTAACTTTATTCCGAGAAGATTCCTAGGGTTTAGTACACCTATGAGTACACCATACACAGAGAGGGACAGCATGAGCGCAAATCCGCTGCTTTCCATCGAAGGTCTGACCGCCTCCGTGGACGAGAAGACCATCCTCCACAACGTCAACCTTAACGTCGCCGCCGGCGAGACCCACGTGCTGATGGGACCCAACGGCGCCGGCAAGTCCACCCTCGGCCACCTGGTCATGGGCGACCCCGTTTACACGGTCAACGACGGCCGCATCGTCTTTGACGGCCAGGACATCACCGAGCTCACCACCGACAAGCGCTCACGCGCCGGCCTGTTCCTGAGCTTCCAAGCCCCGGTCGAGATCCCTGGCGTGCCGCTGTCGAGCTTTTTGCGCGCCAGCATCGCCGGCCGCCCCGGCCTGGAGATGAAGGGCAAGGAGTTCCGCCGTCGCGTCAAGGAGCTCGCGGCAGAGCTCAACATGGATACCGCCTACCTCAACCGCGAGCTGGGCGTGGGCTTCTCGGGCGGCGAGAAGAAGAAGGTCGAGATGCTCCAGCTCCTGTTGCTGCAGCCCAAGCTCGCCATCCTCGACGAGACCGACTCGGGCCTAGACGTCGACGCCCTGTCCACCGTCAGCCACGGCATGGACGCCTACCGCAAGAGCTGCGACGGCTCCATGCTCATCATCACACACAACACGCGCATCTTGGAGCACCTGGATGTCGACCGCGTCCACGTTATGGTCAAGGGCCACATCGTGCGCGAGGACGACGCCTCGCTCATCCCCTGGATCGACAAGAACGGTTTTGAGACCTTCGAGCGCGAGGCCGCCGAGCAGCGCGCCCAGGCCGAGGCCGCCGCTGCCGAGCAGCAGGCGTAAAGGGGCGACGCAATGACCAAGAACCGCACCGAGGTCGCGGACATCGACCGCAGCCTCTACGACTTCACCTATGGCGAGGAGGGATTCGAGCGCCTCGACGCCGGCATCACGCCCGACATCGTGCGCGAGATCAGCGCCAAAAAGGACGAGCCGCAGTGGATGCTCGACCTGCGCTTAAAGTCCCTCGAAATCTTCAACCGCTTCCCGGATCCGACGTGGGGCCCCTCCATCGAGGGCCTGGACATGGACAACATCGTCACCTACGTCAAGCCCAACACCGACCAAAAGCACGACTGGCAGTCGGTGCCCGACGACATCAAGAACACCTTTGAGCGCCTAGGCATCCCCGAGGCCGAGCGTAGCTACCTGGCGGGTGTCGGCGCGCAGTACGACTCCGAGCTCGTCTACCACAACATGCAGGACACCGCGTCCAAGATGGGCATCGTCTACTCCGGTATTGAGGAAGCCCTGCACGATCCGCAGTGGGAACCGCTCATCCACGAGAAGTTTATGACACTCATCCCGCCCACCGACCACAAGTTTGCGGCCCTGCACGGCGCCGTATGGTCCGGCGGCTCGTTTGTCTACGTGCCCAAGGGCACCAAGCTCGATTTCCCGCTGCAGAGCTACTTCCGCCTCAACGCCAAGGGTGCCGGCCAGTTTGAGCACACGCTCATCATCGTCGAGGACGATGCCGACCTGCACTTTATCGAGGGTTGCTCCGCGCCCAAGTACAACGTTGCCAACCTCCACGCCGGCGCTGTGGAGCTCTTTGTGGGCAAACGCGCACACCTGCGCTACTCGACCATCGAGAACTGGTCCAAGAACATGTACAACCTCAACACCAAGCGCGCGCGCGTGGACGAGGACGGCGACATCGAGTGGATCAGCGGCTCCTTCGGCAGCCACGTGGGCTACCTCTACCCCATGAGCGTGCTCAACGGCCGCCGCGCCCGCTCGAGCTTTACCGGCATCACCTTTGCCGGCGCCGGTCAGAACCTCGACACCGGCTGCAAGGTCGTGCTCAACGCGCCCGATACCTCGGCAACCGTCGAGACCAAGGGCATCTCCAAGAGCGGCGGCATCCAGACGTTCCGCAGCTCCATCGTGGCCACGCCTAAGGCCGAGGGCTCCAAGGCAACCGTGAGCTGCCAGTCGCTCATGCTCGACGACCAGAGCCGCTCCGACACCATCCCCGCCATGGACATCCGCGCCAAGAACGTCGACATCGGCCACGAGGCCACCATCGGCCGCATCGGCGACGATAAGGTGTTCTACCTGATGAGCCGCGGTATCTCGGAGGAAGAGGCCCGTACCATGATCGTCAACGGCTTTGCCAACCCGGTCTCCAAGGAGCTGCCGCTGGAGTACGCCGTCGAGATGAACAACCTGATCAAGCTCGAGATGGAAGGAGCGATCGGATAATGAAACAGACCACCAACACCGCTGCTACCATCCTTGAGCAGGTTAATGCGATGCCGGCTGCCACTTGGGGTTGGCTCAAGATGAACCAGACCAAGCTCGAGCTCTCTGACGAGCTTGCCGCCGCTCCCACCGAGGCCGTTGAGGTCGAGGGCTTGGACGAGCAGTTTACCGGCGTGGCAGACGCGTTTGAAGCCGCCATGGACGCTATGGCCGAGCGTTTCCCCGAGCGCCGCGCCTCCGCCCCCGGCGATGCCGCCGACCGCGCCCGTATCACGCCCGAGACCGAGCTCGACGTGCCTGCGACCTCCGTCTACCAGGCCGGCGCCATCAAGCTCGAGGAGGAGCTCTCCCCTGCCGAGGCCTTCGAGACTGGCATGGGCGAGGCTGCCTACACCTACCTGGCCGACCACGCTACCAAGCGCATCGTCATCGATGTGCCCGCATACAAGCACGCCACGGTTACCGTGCGCGTGAGCGCTGTCGATGCCGCCGCGGCCATCGCCGCCATCGACGTCGTCGCCCGTCCCCAGTCGACGCTCGATCTACATATTGCCCTAGACTCCCCCGTTACCGGCGAGGGTGTCGTGGGCTCCGTGCTACGCGTGTGCGCCCACGAGTACGCCACCGTCAACGTGACCTGCACGCAGACGCTCGACGATAGCTGGATCGCGCTCGACGACACCGGCCTGTTCCTGGACGAGGGCGCGCGCGTCAACGTGCAGCACACCGTCCTGGGTGCCGGTGCCAGCGCCACCGGCCTCGCCGGCGACCTGTTGGGCGATACCGCCAAGGTCACCATCGATACTGACTACCTGGGCGCCCGAGAGCAGGTGCGCGACTTTAACTACGAGCTGCGCCACCGCGGTCGCAAGACCGAGTGCGAGATCGACGCCAACGGCGTGCTGACCGGCACGTCCAAGAAGGTCTACCGCGGCACCATCGACCTCGTGCACGGCTGCAAGGGTGCAACCGGCACCGAGCGCGAGACGGTGCTTTTGGCCAACAAGGGGGTCGACAACAAGACCGTCCCCGTCATCCTGTGCGACGAGGACGACGTCGCCGGCAACCACGGAGCCACCATCGGCCACGTCCGCGACGAGCAGCTGTTCTACCTCGCCTGCCGCGGCCTTGACCAAAACGCCGCCGAGGACCTGTTCGTCCGTGCCAAGCTGGAGGACGCCGCGCTTTCCGCCACCGACGAGCGCACCCGCGC
>UREZ01000013.1 GCA_900547025.1 uncultured Collinsella sp. | reverse complement strand
GAGTTCCGCACGCAAAGAAGGCCACTTAATGTGGCCTTCGTCTTGCGCAGGACTGCCCGAGCAGGCAATCAAATATATTGCGGGCGGGCACGCGGCCCAGTCGGCTTTACGACAGCGCAATACCGCCAAGCCAGCCCCAACGCACGCCAGAGCCAGTACCATAGAAGCTAATAAACGAATCAAGCGACTTAGACGTAATGGCACCCTCGTTGCTCATAACGATGCCGCCGCCAACGTAGATACCCACATGACCGTAGATAAGGCCCGGAGCACCCGTGCCGCTGTGCGAGGAATCGGCCACGATCATGCCCACCTGCAGCGCCGAGCGATCGGAGCTATAGCACCAGGCGTTGAACATGTCGCAGGCGTTGCCGCCAAAGTAGCCAACGCCGGCGTTACGGAAGACATTGGTAACCCACGCCGCGCACCAGTTCTGACCCGGCGAAGGCGTGGAGTAGCACGCGTTGACGACGGCCTGCTGTTTGCCCGAGCCGGCATTCTGTTGCGGGGTTCCGGGCGCATACGATCCGCCACCCGAGCTTGAACCACCCGAGTAGGAATTGTTCTTGTTCGCGGCAGCCGCGGCAGCGGCAGCCTTCCTAGCAGCCTCCTCGGCCTGGGCGGCAGCGAGGATCTCGGAATCGCGCTGAGCCATGAGCTCCTTGACGTCGTCGGAAAGACCGTTCAGCACAGTCTGGACTTCTTGCTGCTTGGCCTGCATATCCTGCATCTGAGCAGTCTGCTGGTCCTTGAGCTTCTCTAAGTCAGCTTTCTGCGACTCAAGCTCGGTCTTTTGCGCATCGAGCTCTTCCTGGATGGTCTGAATGTCCTCGATGGCATCGCGGTCGCTCTTGTTGATCTTCTCAACGTAATGCGCGTTGGCGACGAGTTCCTCAAACGAGCCAGAGGCCAGCAGCAGCGAGAGGATGTTCGTGCCGCCGGACTTGTAGCTGGCGGCCACGCGATCGGAAAGGTCGTTGCGCTTCTTCTTGAGCTCGGCCTTCTTTTCATCGATCTGGGCCTGCGTGTCGTCAATCTTGCCCTGGACATTCTCGATGTCGTTGAGGGTCTGAGCATTCTTGTTGGCCAGCGCCGCATACTCATTTGCGATGCTGTCGAGCTGGGCCTGAACCTCGTCGAGCTGGGCCTGGGCGGCATTCAGTTTATCGGTGGTTTCTTTGGAAGCCTCCGCCGCATGGGCGCGAGCGGGCAGGCCAAAAAGAATTGCCGCAGAAGCGGCGCCGAACAGGGCCTTGAGGGCAGCGCGGCGCGAGAGCTCCTGGGAAAGGATGGAATCGCTGTTTGGTGACATATGTACTCCGTTACATGTTTATTTATATGTCGCTCAACTCATACATATTAGCGTACATATGGCGCGTCCCAACGATTTCCACGAACGGCAGGAAACTACAAGGTCAGCGGCTCGCAAGCAAATGCCAAAGATCAGGTTATGCGTACGCAAGCTCTTCTGATGAGTACGTTAGCACAATCCTCTGCTTTTCCTACAGCGCACGATTTGGGCGTCCCTGCCTGCGCTATACTCCCCTGAAGAAGTGTTCCTGATTCGATAGGAGACTACATGTCCAAAGCACTCGACCCCAAAGACACCTGCGTCCTCGTTACCGGTGGCGCCGGTTTTATCGGCTCGCACACCGTCGTTCAGCTGCTCGAGGGTGGCTACCAGGTCGTCATCGTCGATGATCTCTCCAACTCCAGCGCCGTCGCCGTCGACCGCGTCAAGACCATCGTGGGCGACGAGGCCGCCAAGAACCTCACCTTCTACGAGGCCAACGTGCTCGACCGCGATGCGATGAACAAGATCTTCGATACCCATCAGATCGACCGCGTCATCCACTTTGCCGGCTTTAAGGCCGTCGGCGAGTCGGTGAGCAAGCCCGTCGAGTACTACCACAACAACATCGAGAACACCCTGGTGCTCATCGACGTCATGCGCGACCATGGCTGCAAGTCCATCATCTTCTCGAGCTCCTCGACCGTCTACGGCGACCCGGACAACCCGCCCGTCACCGAGGAGGATCCTAAGAAGCCCGCGACCAACCCCTATGGTTGGACCAAGTGGATGATCGAGCAGATCCTTATGGACGTCCACACCGCCGACCCCGAGTGGGACGTCGTGCTGCTCCGTTACTTCAACCCCATCGGCGCTCATCCGTCGGGCCTGATCGGCGAGGACCCCAAGGGCATCCCCAACAACCTGGTGCCCTATGTCGCCCAGGTCGCCGTGGGCAAGCTCGAGGCCGTTCAGGTCTTTGGCAACGACTACCCCACCCCCGACGGCACCGGCGTGCGCGACTACATCCACGTGTGCGATCTGGCCTCTGGTCACGTTGCCGCCCTTAACTGGATGAACGGCAAGACCGGCGTCGAGATCTTTAACTTGGGCACCGGCACCGGCACCTCGGTACTCGAGGTCGTCGCCGCCTTCTCCAAGGCTTGTGGCAAGGAGCTGCCCTACGTGATCCGCGAGCGCCGCGCCGGCGACATCGCTGCCAACTGGTGCGACGCCTCCAAGGCCGAGCGCATGATGGGCTGGAAGGCCCAGTACGACATCGCGGACATGTGCCGCGATAGCTGGAACTGGCAGAGCCACAACCCCAACGGCTTCGCCGACGCCGAGTAGCAAAAAACCTACATACCGCTCTTGCCCCGATCTCACGTTGTGAGGTCGGGGCTTTTTCATGGCATGTAACCATTCGCCGAAAATCGACCAACTTTTTTATCTTGCCTGTACATGTTTAAACAACATGTTTACAATAGGCGTATCGAATCAGAACGTCGGAGGCGGACTGCACACCCATCGGCAGGCCGACCCCACAACAAGAAGGTTGGTGAGCGCATTCATGGAGCGTGCAAGCGGCGTCCTCATGCCCGTCTCATCTCTGCCCGGACCATACGGAATCGGCGGCTTTGGCTGGAATGCCTACGACTTCGTCGATTTTCTCGCCTCGTGCAAACAACATTACTGGCAGATTCTGCCCCTTACGACGACCAGCTATGGCGATTCGCCCTATCAGTCGTTCTCGGCCCGCGCAGGCAACCCCAACTTTATCGACTTTGCCGAGCTTATCGAGGCAGGGTATCTTGAACAGCGCGATATCGATGGCGTGTACCTGGGTTCTGACCCCAGTAACGTCGACTACGGTGCTATCTTTGGCGGCCGCCGTCAGATTCTCGACCGCGCCGCTGAGCGCTTTGCCGCCGACAAGCCGGCCGATTTCGATGACTTTATCCAGGCCAACGAGGACTGGCTCATCCCCTACTGTGAGTTCATGACCGTCAAAGAGGAGTGCGGTCTCAAGGCGTTTTGGGAGTGGCCCGCGGAACTCCGCACCCGCGGCGAAGCTTCCGCCAAGGTCTGCGCCGACCATCCGGCGCGTATGCTCTACCACCAGATGACGCAGTACTTCTTCGATCGCCAGTGGAGCCGCCTCAAGGCCTATGCCAATGAGCGCGACATTCTCATCATCGGCGACCTGCCCATCTATGTCTCGCGTGACTCTGTCGAGATGTGGGCGACGCCTGAGCTCTTTAAGATCGACGCCGCCGGCAATCCCGTGAGCGTCGCCGGCACGCCGCCCGACCAGTTCTCGGCCACCGGCCAGTACTGGGGCAACCCCATCTACGACTGGGACGCCATGGAGTCCGACGGCTTCTCCTGGTGGGAGGGCCGCATTCGCGCCGCCCTCGACATGTACGATGTCATCCGCCTGGATCACTTCCGCGGCTTCGAGGCCTATTGGGAGGTGCCGTTCTCCTCGCCCGATTCGTCCTACGGTTCGTGGACGCAGGGTCCCGGCCTCAAGTTCTTCAAGACGCTCGAGGAAAAGCTCGGCACGCTGCCCATCATCGCCGAGGACCTGGGCTTCCTCACCCCCGGCGTCATCGACATGCGCGACAACTCGGGCTTCCCCGGCATGAAGATCCTGCAGTTTGCCTTTGAGGGCACCAACTCGTACTACCTGCCGCACAACTACATTGCCAACACCGTCGCCTATGTGGGCACCCACGACAACGAGACGGCACGCGGCTGGTTTGAAGGAACGGCCACCCCGCGTCAGCGTGAGCAGACAGCCCTGTACACCCATCAGCAGGCCGGCGAGCCCATCACCGACGCGCTCAACCGAACCATCGCAGCCAGCGTGAGCGACACGTGCATCTACACCATGCAGGACCTGCTCAACTTGGGCAACGAAGCGCGCATCAACACCCCCGCCACACTGGGCGGCAACTGGACCTGGCGCATGCTCGCCGGCGCCATCACCCGCGAGCTCGAACACAAACTCACCGACTGGACCGAGACCTACTTCCGCATCCCATCGGAAGCCGAGATCGAGCTTCCTCAATAGGAGCTACCGCGCCCGACCCCTCCCCACCGTGCGGACGCGCTTGCTTTTCCCGCGCGAGGCCACCCCAATCCCCTCGCGCGGGCTTCTTATGAATTGCAGACATGAAACAACCCATCACAGGAGAAAACATGCCCCAAATTAACCTCATGGAACTCGCCAAGCAGTCTTTTGGCACCTCGCTCGAGCAGCTCGACGACCGTCGCATTTACAAGCTGCTGGTCAAACTCGTGCAGGAGCGCTCCGCTGCCTGCCCGCTCAACAACGGCAAGAAAAAGCTCTATTACATTTCCGCCGAATTTTTGATCGGCAAGCTGCTCATCAACAACATGATTGACCTCGGCATCTACGACGAGGTTAAGGATCAGCTCACCGCCGCAGGCCACGACCTCAACAAGATCGAGGAATTCGAGGTCGAGCCGTCGCTCGGCAACGGTGGCCTGGGTCGCCTGGCCGCGTGCTTCCTGGATTCCATCGCCACGCTGGGCTTGACCGGCGATGGCGTGGGCCTCAATTATCACTACGGTCTGTTCCGTCAGCGCTTTGTCGACAACCAGCAGAAGGCCGTCCCCGACGAGTGGCTCGGTGAACAGGACATCCTAGTCGACGATGACCGCTCCTACACCGTCGAGTTCGGCGATTTTGCCGTTACCTCTAAGCTCGTCAACATCGATGTGCCCGGTTACGGCCAGCCCACCAAGAACCGCCTGCGCCTGTTCGACCTGGCGAGCGTCGACGACGGCCTGGTCCCCGGCAGCTCCATCGACTTCGACAAGACCGAGATCGCCAAGAACCTCACCTTGTTCCTCTACCCCGACGATTCCGACGAGCAGGGCCGCCTGCTTCGCATCTACCAGGAATACTTCATGGTGAGCAACGCCGCCCAGCTCCTGATCGACGAGGCCGTCGAGCGCGGCAGCAACCTGCACGATCTGGCCGATTACGCCGTTGTCCAGATCAACGACACGCACCCCACCATGGTCATCCCCGAGCTCATTCGCTTGCTCACCACTGAGCATGGCATCGAGTTTGACGAGGCCGTGACCATCGTACGCTCCATGGTCGCTTACACTAACCACACGATTCTTGCCGAGGCGCTCGAGAAGTGGCCGCTCACCAGCCTGCGGAAGGTCTCCCCTGCCATCGCCGACATTATCGTCAAGCTCGATGAGATCGCGAAGGCCGAGCACGATGACCCGCGCGTCGCCATCATCGACGAGCACGACACCGTCCACATGGCCCACATGGACATCCACTTTGGCTTCTCCATCAACGGCGTAGCCGCCCTCCACACCAAGATCCTGGAGGACACCGAGCTTCATCCGTTCTACGAGATCTATCCCGAGAAGTTCTCCAACAAGACCAACGGCATCACCTTCCGCCGTTGGATCCATGGGGCCAACCCCGCGCTCGCCAGCCTGCTCGACGATGTGATCGGCACCGACTGGCGCAGCACCGGCGATCTGAGTAAACTCGCCAAGTTCGCCGACAACAAGGACGTTCTTGAGCGCCTGGCCGCCACCAAGGTCGAGGCCAAGGCCATCATGCGCCAGTTCATGGCGCTCGAGCAGGGCGTGACCATTCCCCCCAACGCCATCATCGACGTCCAGGTCAAGCGCATCCACGAGTACAAGCGCCAGCAGATGCTCGCGCTCTACATCATCTGGAAGTACCTCGATATCAAGAACGGCAACAGACCTAAGCACCCCGTCACCATCATCTTTGGTGGCAAGGCGGCGCCTGCCTACACTATCGCGCAGGACATCATCCATCTGATCTTGACGCTGTCGCAGTGGATTGCAAACGACCCCGACGTGGCTCCCTACCTGCAGGTTGTCATGATCGAGAACTACAACGTCACCGCCGCCGAGCGCGTGATCCCCGCCGCTGACATCTCCGAGCAGATCAGCCTGGCCTCCAAGGAGGCGAGCGGCACCTCCAACATGAAGTTCATGCTCAACGGCGCCCTAACCCTGTGCACGCTCGACGGTGCCAACGTGGAGATTGCCGAGCTCGTGGGCGACGAGAATATCTATACCTTTGGTGCCTCGTCCAAGCAGGTCGAGCAGCTCTATGCCGACGGCACCTACAGCGCCGGTGCACTTTACCGCAAGCCCGGCATTAAACTGCTGGTGGACTTCATCACCAACCCCGCCTTTATGGCGACCGGCAACGCCGAGCGCCTGCAGCGCTTGCACGACGACATTAAGGGCAAGGACTGGTTTATGGCCCTGCTCGACATTGAGGAGTACATCCAGACCAAGGAGCGCGTGCTGGCCGACTACGAGGACCAGGACGCCTGGATGCGCAAGACGCTCATCAATATCGCCAACGCCGGCACCTTCTCGTCTGACCGCACGATCTCCCAGTACAACGACGAGATCTGGCACCTGAGCTAATTTCGTTTCCTTTACCCATCCTCTTGAAAGCGGAGTCGTGGCAACGCGGCTCCGCTTTTTGTGCCCGCACGCTACCCTGTGACCCGACTCGACCAAACAATCTCGATCTGTAACAGCTACTCGGTAAAAACGGCCCCAGCTGTTACAGATTGAGACATACCGGCCCCTCCCCTTGGGTTTATCTCAATCTGTAACATCTAGCAACTGAAATTCGCCTTTGGTGTTACAGATTTAGATGAAATGGTTAGCTCAGCGGAACCGTCTCGATCTGTAACATCTAACGTCCGAAATCAGCCTCACCCGTTACAGATCGAGACAAACGACCGGTCAGACAGCCCCAACACAAAGAAAGGCTCCCCTCTCGCCCAGCGGACGGGAGGGGAGCCTTATATGTGACCGCGGCAAAAGGATGGCAATACCGCAGTCGCCCAAAGGGAGGGTCCGGATGCACCGGGCCTAGATAAGGTTCTTGCCAGACACCTTATCGAAGAGATGGGTCGCGTTCTTCTCGAACTTGAACCAGATGGTGTCGCCAGCCTTGAGCGCGCCCTTGGCCTCGAGATCGACGACGGGGATAATCAGAACAAACTGGCCGTCGGGAGCGGTCACGTGGACATGCTCGGTCGAGCCCATGAGCTCGGTCACCTCGACGGTACCCTGGAGCGCGCCCTCCTCGCCCTTGTCGGCAAGCAGGATCTGCTCGGGACGCACGCCGGCCGTAATCTCCTTCACGTCGCCGCCGTCCCAGTTGAGGGCAAGCTGAGCGCAAGTCTCGGGGGCGAGCGCCACGTTCATATCCTCGGTCTTGACGGTAAAGCCGTTGCCCGAGCGCACCAGCTGGGCATCGAAGAAGTTCATCTGCGGCACGCCGATAAAGCCGGCGACGAAGATGTTCGCGGGATGGCTGAAGACCTCCTGCGGGGTGGCGATCTGCTGGACGACACCGTCCTTCATGACCACGATACGATCGCCGAGGGTCATGGCCTCGGTCTGGTCGTGAGTGACGTAAATGAACGTGCCCTTAATCTCGTGGCGCAGCTTGATGAGCTCGGCACGCATCTGGTTACGCAGCTTGGCGTCCAGGTTGGACAGCGGCTCGTCCATCAGGAAGACCTTAGGATCACGCACGATGGCGCGGCCGATAGCGACACGCTGTCGCTGGCCGCCCGAAAGCGCCTTGGGCTTACGGTCTAGGTACTCGGTGATACCCAAGATCTCGGCAGCGGAGCGAACCTTGCGGTCGATCTCGTCCTTGGGGACCTTCTTGAGCTCAAGCGTAAACGCCATGTTCTCGTACACCGTCATATTGGGGTACAGAGCATAGCTCTGGAACACCATGGCAATGTCGCGGTCCTTGGGTGCCACGTCGTTGACGCGCTTGCCGTCGATGAGCACGTCACCCGAAGTGATGTCCTCCAGGCCGGCGACCATGCGCATCGTCGTGGACTTACCGCAGCCAGACGGGCCGACGAGGACGATGAACTCCTGGTCATGCACGGTGAGGTTAAAGTCCTCCACCGCAAGCACGCCATCCTCGGTAACCTTGAGGTTGTGCTTCTTCTCCTCGGTCTTCTTCTTTTTGCCAAAGAAGCCCTTCTTTTTGGACTCGGTGTTGGGATACACCTTCTGAACATGTTTGAGAACGATCTCGGCCATGTCTTTACCTTTCGATATGCGGCGCCGCGCTGAGGGGCGCCGCAGAAACTTGCAAAACAGTTACGGCATCAGCCCTTGACGGCACCTGCCACCACGCCGTCGATGATGTACTTCTGGCAGAGGATGTACATGATGACGATGGGGATAACGACCATCATGATGCAGGCCATCATGGGGCCGAGCTCGACGTGGCCGTAGCCGCCGCGGAAGTACTGGATCAAGATAGGAATGGTCTTGTACTTGGTAGAGTCGAGGGTAAGGTAGGGCAGCAGATAGTCGTTCCAGACCCACATGGTCTCGAGGATGCCGACCGAAAGATAGGTGGGCTTCATGATGGGAAGGACGATCTTAAAGAACACCTGGACCGGGTTGCAGCCGTCGATCATGGCCGCCTCTTCGATCTCGAGCGGAATGTTCTTTACAAAGCCGGCGAACATAAAGACCGCCAGGCCCGCGCCAAAGCCCAGATAGATAAAGCAGATGTTGAACGGCGTGTTGAAGCCGATGCGGTCCGCCAAATTAGACAGCGTGAACATGAGCATCTGGAAGGGCACGACCATCGAGAAGACGAACAGGTAATAGAAGAAGTTCGAGATCTTGCTGTTGACGCGCACTACGTACCAAGCACACATGGAGCAGCACACCAGAATCAGCACGACCGACGTGACCGTGATGATGAGCGAGTACATAAATGCCGAGGCAAAGCCCTGCTCGTTAAGGGCATGCATGTAGTTTGCGAGGCCGTTGAACGTCTCGGGCGTGAGCAGATCGAATGCCGTGGTGGTGCTGATTGCAGTTGCCTTTTTAAAGGAATTGAGCGCGATCATAAACACGGGGTAGATCCACGCGAGCGACAGAATCGTAAAGAAAATCGAGAGCGCGCGGTTGATAACCTTATCGCGTTTCATTACTGCTGCACCTCCTTGGACCTCGTGGCCTTAAGCTGGATCATGGAGATGGCCACGACCAGGATGCAGAAGATAACCGCCTTGGCCTGACCGATGCCCTGCCATGCGATACCTGCACGCGAATAGAACGTGTTGTAGATGTTCAGGGCGAGCATCTCGGTGGAGTGCGCGGGGGCGCCGCCGGTAAGGGCGAGGTTCTGGTCGAACAGCTTAAAGCCGTTGGTGATGGACAGGAACAGGCAGATGGTGATGGTCGGCATCAGGTTAGGGATCTTAACCTTCCAAAACGTCTGCCATGCCGTAGCGCCGTCGACCTTGGCGGCCTCGATGTAGTCGGACGGAATGGACTGCAGACCAGCGATGTAGATGATCATCATGTAGCCGACCTGCTGCCACAGGGTCAGGATGATAAGGCCCCAGAAGCCAGCAGCAGAGTTAAGGGCAATGAGCTGGGCGCCCACGTTGGAGAGTAGGCAGTTGATCAGAATCTGCCAGATGTAGCCCAGCACGATGCCGCCGATCAGATTAGGCATAAAGAAGATCGTACGGAAGATATTGGTGCCCTTGAGCGCTTTGCGGGTGAGCGCCTGCGCAATGGCGAGGGCGATCACGTTGATGAGCACCGTCGACAGGAAGGCAAACGCCACGGTAAAGAAGAACGACGTGGCAAACTGCGGATCGGACAGTGCGCGCACGTAGTTCTCGATACCGATAAAGTGCGTATTGTTGATGGTAATAAACTGGCAGAACGAGAGATAGAAGCCCTGGATAAAGGGGATCACGAACCCGATCATAAACGCCAGGCACGTGGGCAGCATAAAGAGCGGCCACCAGCGCTTGAGTGCTTTGCCCATAGAAGGGTCCTTTCAATATGCAGGGGGCGGGCAAACCAACGTCTGCCCGCCCCCTGTCGCTAATCAGATAGCTTGGGCAGCAACTACTTACTCGGAAGCAGCCTTCTCGGTCTTCCAGCCATCGACGAAGGCGTTCTTGACGCCGTCCCACTTGCTGTTGTCGGCAGCATAGGCGATCAGAGCCTGCTTGAGGTTCTTCTTCCACTCCTCAGAGGGGATGTAGACGAAGTCCCAAGCGACGGTCTTCTTGCCGTCCTTGGCCATGGCGACGGCCTGCTGCGAGAAGACATTGGTGGTTTCCTTGGCGCTCTTGAACGGGGCAGTCAGACCCATCTTGTCAGCGATGATGCTGGTGGCGGTGTCAGAAGTGACGCACCAATACATGAAGTCCTCGGTGGCCTTCTGGGCATCCTCGGAAGCCTGGGAGCTGACGCACCAGTAGTTCTCGCCGCCGGAGCACAGGCCCTGGTTCTCCTCGCCGTCGACACCGATGTAGATGGGCATCATGCCAATCTGATCGTCGGTCATGCCGGCCTTGACGAGGTCAGAGTAGGCCCAGGAGCCGTTCTGATAGAAGACGGCCTTGCCGGTTGCGAACTCGTTGGTGGCGTCGTCGCCGGTCTTGGAGGCAAGCTGCGAAGGATCGCAGGTGGAGTCGGTGATGTACAGGTCGAAAATCTGCTTGAAGTTGTCGAGATACTCGCCCTTGATCTCGTCGTCCTCCTGGTTGTGCTCCTTCTCGAACTCGTAGTAGAGCGGGAGGTTGGCGAGGTGGGTGGTGTAGCGCCAGCTGGAGGAGTCGTCCATGCCAGCGGAAGTGAAGGCGCCCTCAACACCAAGCTCGTCCTTGCGGGCCTGGATGTCGTCGGCACAAGCCTTCAGCTTGTCGAAGGAGTTGATGTCCTCGGCCTTGTAACCAGCCTTCTCGAGCAGCTGCTTGTTGTAGATGATGCCGTAGCTCTCCTGGACCCAGTCGATACCCAGATCCTTGCCGTCGGACTGCAGAGCCAGGGAGTCGTCAATGAGCTCACCGCGGAGCTTGGTATCGGACAGGTCGGCGCAGTAATCCTTCCAGTTCTTAAGACCGGTGGGGCCGTTGACCTGGAACAGGGTCGGAGCGGAGCTCTTGGACATCTCGGACTTGAGCTTCTCCTCGTAGGTGTTGGAGGCGGCGGTCACGATCTTGACCTCGACGCCCTTCTCCTTCTTATAGGCCTTGGCGATCTCCTTCCACTCCTTGTCGACCTCGGGCTTGAATTGGAGGAAGTAGACCTCGGCAGCGTCACCAGAAGCAGAGGAGCCGGAGCCGGCAGAACCACCGCAGCCCACGAGACCCAGACCAAGAACCGCAGCCGCGGAACCAGCAAAGCCCAGGAACTGCCTTCTGCTCATTTCGTTCTTCATTACAATCCACCCTTTCACACCGTGGCGGCACCCTTTGCCGCCGCCTTCGGAGATTGGCTCGGGGACTTTGCCCCTTTTGCTGATTTGTACGATACGCTATTTGGCTAGTTGTTTGAACAAGTATTACTAGAGCGGTAGAAAAACTTCGGTGAACGGTAATTTCAACTTGATACTTGACAAGTTTTGTATAAACAATTATTTGTTATCGAATGCAGAGAAAACGCCCGATCAAGCCGATGCATCGTCGGTTTGACCGGGCGTTTTCGCTTTGAGGGCATGAGTCTCGTCAGGCTGCGAGCTAGCCGGCTATCGCTTGGAATTAACGCGGTAATGGAAGATCTCGGGGTGTGTGCGGGCATGCGTGACCTCGAACAAGATGCCGTCCGAGGTGTACGACTGGCTCTCCATAACGGCGACGCAGTTGTACTTGCCGAGGTCCAGATAGCTGCAGTCTTCATCGTTGGCGAGCTCGACACTCACCGTACGACGGCTCGCCATCACTTTGACGCCGCGCTTGTGCTCCAGATAGCCGTAGATAGAATCCGCCGCGATCTCGGGGGTCAGGCCCTTGGCGATCGACGCCAAAAAGTAGCCATGGTCCACTTGGCGCGCGCTGCCGTTGAGGCTTCGGACACGCACTACGCAAATCAGCTCCTCGCCCACCTTAAAGCCCAGGCGACGTGAGAGCTGCTCGGTGCAGACCAGATGTTCAAAAGACTTAACGTCCGTCGATGCAACGGCATTGTTGCGCTTTGCAAACTCGCCAAACGACTCAACCTCTTCGAGTGCGCCCAACATGTCGGTTTCGCCCTTAAGCCAAATAACGCGCACGCCCTTGCCGTGTATGGGCTGCACAAACATCCCGTCGGCCAGCATGCTCAAAGCGCGGCGGACGGTATTGCGCGTGCAGCCAAATTCCGCGGTCAGTTCGGCTTCGGTTGGCAGCATCTCCTGAAACGCATAGGTCCCATTAATGATGCGCGAGCGTATTTCTCGGTAGATTCCTTCGTATATCGCTTTTGGCATTGTTTCACCTCTACATTGTTCATTACCGGCTAGGCACGGTAGCATTTCTTAAAGTTGTTTAAACTGAATATCGGTAAAGCGACAGGATTTAACCGTTGACGGTTTCTGTCATGCCCAAATCGGTTTCGCTCAAAACTGCCGGTACGACAATCGTCCGGTCCTCTACAATGAATCCATTGTTTAAACGTTTCCCCACGCGCAACGCGCCTCGATATTCGGAAGGCAGAACATGCTGCAAAAAATCCAACGCTTTGGCGGGGCAATGTTCGCGCCCGCCATGCTGTTTTCTATATCAGGCCTCATGGTCGGCGTCTCCGCTCTCGCAACGACTGCGGACATCGTCGGCGATCTCGCCGTATACGGAACCCCTTGGTACGCTTTTTGGACCATCATCCAACGCGGCTCGTGGACGGTCTTTAAACGCCTCCCGCTCCTTTTTGCCGTAGCGCTGCCCATCGGCCTTGCCCAAAAACAACCGGCTCGTTGCTGCCTCGAGGCTCTCGTCGCCTATTTTGCCTATTGCTTCTTTTTGAGCGAAATCATTAAGCTGAGCGAAGACAATCTTGGACTTAAGTACCCGTCGTCTTTGACCTCCGCCAGCGGCATCACCATCATCGACGGCATCAAGACGCTCGACACCGGCATTATCGGCCCGCTGGCGGTGTCGGCAACCGTCGTCGCCATCCATGACCGCTTCTACGATGCCAAGGTTCCCGATTGGCTCGGTACCTTCTCGGGCTCCTCGCTGGTCTACCTCATCAGCTTTTTTGCCGTGTTCGCCCTTGCCGCCATCTCGGCCGCCATCGTGCCCTTCGTATACGCTGTGACCGAAACGCTGCGCCATGCACTTACGAGCGTCGGCCCCTTTGGCGTGGGCATCTTTGTGCTTTTGGAGCGAGCGCTCGAGCCCATGGGGCTGCACCACCTGCTCTACATGCCGATCTACTACGACAACCTGGTCATTAACGACGGCATCTACGCCACGTGGAGCAGCTTGCTCCCCATCCTCTCCCATAGCACGCGCCCCCTTAATGAACTTGCGCCGTGGGCCGGTTTTACCGCCACCGGCTGGGTCAAGCTCTTTGGCCTTCCCGCCATCGCAGCCGCGTTCTACTCCACCGCAAAACCAGAGCGCCGCGCCGGCCTCAGGGTCATCCTTGTTCCCGCCATCATCGCCTCGGTGGTTTGCGGCGTTACCGAGCCACTCGAGTTTCTCTTTATGTTCACCCACCCCGGGCTCTTTTTTCTCTACGCCGTCTTATCGTCTTGCCTTGCCACAACCATGAATCTCTTTGGCATCGTCGGCATCTTCTCGGGCGGCCTCATGGAGATGGCAGCCTTCAACTTTATTCCGCTCATGCGCACGCATGCCGGTGCCTATCTTTTGGCACTCGGTATCGGCCTTGCCTTTAGCCTCATCTTTTTTGTTAGTTTTCGAGCACTCATCTTGATCTATGACCTTAAGACACCGGGCCGCGAGGATCATGTCGCCAATCGCGCGGCAATCGATCATTTAACGGGAAGCGGCTTTGCCAAAGAGCAATCTCCCAATGACGAGGTCAATAGTCGATCCGATCAAGATCACGTCCTCGCTGAGCGGGCAATTCAGCTTTTAGGTGGCGTTGGCAATATTGTGGGCGCAACCAACTGCGCCACGCGCCTGCGCGTCGAGGTCGCAGACCCTTCCATCGTTGCAGATAACGCGGCGTTTGTCGCGGCGGGCGCCAAGGGCCTCATCATTACGGGCAAGACCGCCCAGGTGATCATCGGCATCTCCGTTCCCCGCGTTAAAGAGCATTTTGACCAGATCATGGGCCTCGAGCCGGGATTTGTGCCCACCGCCTCGGCCTCCCCTGCCGCCAGCGCAGCCCATAAGCGCGGCGATATTTGCTTCTTCGATATCGACGGAACGCTCGCCTGGCAAGACCCCAGGCTCGCCCAAGACCTTCCCGAAGACGAGCGGGACCTCTCCCCCTATCCCAACGAGGCGGTTTCGCAGGCAATCCGCGAGTTTGTCGCCAACGGCAACATGGCCTTCATCTGCACAGGGCGCACCCTCAGCTGCATCCACCCCAAACTTCTTGAGCTGCCCTGGACCGGCATCGTCTGTCTTGCGGGCGGTTACGCCGAGATCGACGGACACGCAATTCGCGATCTGTCGATGACACCCAGCATGCTGCAGCATCTTGCCCCCTATCTTGAGCAATCGGGCGAGGTCATCCGCTTTGAGGGCCTCAACGGCGTCGTGCGCATGAGTGCCGATGCCCCCGATGCCCCCGGATACGCGCGCACCCTGGGCGACGCAGTCACGCAGCTGCAACATTACAGTGTCTACAAGATCTTGATGTCTACATCGCTCGCCAACCACATCGCTCAAGATAAGACACTTGAGCCGCTGCTGTGCTTTAACGAGCTCGAACTCGAGGTAACCGAAATCTCGCCCCGCGAATGCACGAAGCGCGGGGGCATCCAGTCTGTACTCGACGCCCTCGATCCCCACCACGGAACCGTATACGGCATTGGCGACGCCAGCAATGACATCTCGCTGATGAACGCCGTCGATGTCGGTATCGCCATGGGCAACGCACCAGACTATCTCAAGGATAAGGCCGATTACGTGACCGACACCGTCGATCACGACGGTGTCGTTGCGGCGCTCGAGCATTTTAGGCTGATTTAGGCACACTCCATCAAACGCACGCCCGTTGTCCTAAATCGCCAAAACTGCCGCGCCAAACGCCCTGATGTGGCAATATGTTGTCTGCATATTGCATCAATGCAACCTCAGAAAGAATGCGAGAACCCGTGTCCAGTCCGTTTACCAGCTTTTTAGCCCAACACTTTGACCAGATTAACGACTATCTGGCCACGTTCTTTGACGGACAGGCGACCTCTGCCGATATCGAGCGCTACCTGTACGCGCCGCTCTCGGCTTTTACGGCCAACGCCGGCAAGCGTCACCGCCCGCTTATCTGCATGCTCGCCGCAACCGCAGTGGGCGGCAGCTTTGAGAGCGCCCGCAGCGCCGCGGCAGCTATCGAGCATTTCCAGTCGGGCGCGCTGATCCACGACGACATCGCCGACAACGGACAGCTTCGTCGAGGCAAGCCCTGTATGCACCTTACCGAGGGCACGGGCCTTGCCATCAATTGTGGCGACCTGGCGCTCACCATGGTCACCAAGACGGTTCTCGACGACCCTACGCTGGAGTCCGACGTGAAGCTGCGCGTGCTCCACGAGCTTACCGAGATGATCGTCCGCACCATTGAGGGTCAAGCACTCGACCTGGGTTGGGTCCGTGACGGGCGCTTTGATATCTCGGTTGATGACTACCTGGACATGGCGACGCACAAGACCGCGTTTTACAGCGGAGCCACGCCGCTTGCCGCCGGAGCCATTATCGGCGGCGGCAGCGATGAGCAAATCGGAGCGCTGCGCGCCTTTGGCCTACACACAGGCCTTGCCTTTCAGATTCAGGACGACCTGCTCAACCTTGTCGGCACTAAGGAAGCCGCCAACAAGGACTTCCGCACCGACATCACCGAGGGCAAGCGCACGCTTGTCGCCGTACACGCCCTCTCTGATGAGCGCCACCACGACGAGGTCGAGGCGATTCTTTCCTCGGGCACCGATGATCCCGCGCAGCTCGCACGCGCCGTGGAGATCTTCCAGGAGACCGGCTCTATCGATTACGCCCACACTTACGCGCTCGACCTGACCGCTAAGGCCAAAGCGGCCATCGAGAACGTTGAGCTTGATCCGCACGCACGCGAGCTGTTCCTCTCCATGGCAGATTTCTTTGTGGAGCGCCTTAACTAACGGGGGTTATAAAACCTGTCAGCAGCGTATTTAGGCACAACTTGCTACACTGTTGAGTGCATGTTTATGCATCCCTTTGCGTTGTCTATCCGACAGACGCTCAAATAGTACGAATGGTACGCCGAAAGGGGTTCGTTCATGGAACCTATTACAACGGGCATGCAAGGAGCAGCCGTCGAGGACGTGCAGTCTCGTCTCCTGCAGCTCGGCTACACGATTGATGCCGCCGAAGTCACCGACAAGTACTTTGGAGCCACCACTGAGCAGGCCGTCAGCACCTTCAGGCTCGACAGCGGCCTTGCTGCCGGTCATGCCGTCGATATCCCCTGTTGGAGCGCCCTTGTAGACGCTTCGTATAAGCTGGGCGACCGCACCCTCTATCTGCGCATGCCCAATTTCCATGGCGCCGATGTGCAGGCCCTGCAGCGCGCTCTCAACGTTTTGGGCTTTGCCTGTGGCGAAGACGACGGCTACTTTGGTCCGCATACCGAGGCCGCCCTGCAGCAGTTCCAGGAAAATGTCGGCCTGTTTGCCGACGGCATGGCCTTCCAGGACACCTACGCCTACATCAACCGCCTGCACCATGTGTGGGAGGGCAAGCCCTCGGTCACCGAAGCCGAGTCCCGCATCGGTTTTGCTCGCGCCGCCAACGTGCTCGAGCGCTTCCAGATTGCCGTTATCGGCGAGGACCCCATCGCGCGCAGTGTTGCGTCGCGCATGTGGAATATCGCCACGGCAACGACCGACAACAGCGGCATGATGCTCTGCGACTCCGAGGTCCCAACCGACGTTGACCTGGTGCTCGAAATCGCAAGCGACGAGCTGCCCGCCGACGCCGCACCGCGCGCCACGATTGCCCTCGCCGAGTGTCACAACCTGGCCCAGCGCATCCGCACTGCCAATGTCGCCGCGCAGCAGAAGCCGGCTCGCATTCGCATTGAGCTCACGGGCATGACGCGCTACAACGGCACTTTCACGGCCAGCGACGCGCAGACACTCGCCGTACGCCTGCTCGACGGCGTTTGCGATGCCCTCGCAGATTAGGTAAACTAAACGAGTTGCTTTTGGGCAACGCCACACATTGGGACGTAGTTCAACGGTAGAACTCCGGTTTTTGGTGCCGGCTGTTGGGGGTTCGAATCCCTCCGTCCCAGCCATTAAAACTGAGCGCCCTGAGCCCATAACGGCCCAGGGCGCTTTTATGTGGGCAAGCGGAGGGATTCGAACCCGCAAGGGTGCGAAGCCGAGGAAACGCGAAGCGTTTTCCAGCGCAGCACGCAAGGAGCGAAGCGACGCAGCGGAGCGCGGCCGCCGACCAGGCGGACGCGGAATCCCTCCGTCCCATACCAGCAACGGGCTCCCCACATCTCGACTTACCAGCCAAACCGGCACTTAGGGACGTTCCTAAAGCGCCGGTCATCAACATGGTGCCGTGCGGCCCCGGCGGGCCGGCGTAGCATTACAGACCAAGCGACCATTTCCATGCGGGAATAACCTCGATGACGCCATGCTCCGTTTTGATCTGGGTCGCCTCGCGCAGCGTGATGATATTGGCATCCTTGATACCGGTTTTTACCATAGCAACCTCAAGGGAACCAACTTCACGCCTGCGCGTTTTCTCTGCCGTCATATCGACTGTCACCTGGTAAAGCGCGTATGGTTCCGATGCCAAAGCGTCGCCGACCAAGAAATCAACTTTTTCTCGTGCTTGCGTTGGAGCCGTAAATGAAGTCACCGTTTCCAACCGGCCGTTTGCCGTACGGCGCATGAGTTCAGCATAAATCGCAGTCTCCAAACGCTTTCCTATATCCTGCTGATTAGCACGCGATGTTGCATATGCCATCCCCTGGTCGACGGCATAGACCTTGTCTGTTGTCGTTGTCTTAGGAGCCAAAGAAGTTGAATACTCCGGAAGTAATCCAATGAGATGAGCCTGCTGGAATAAACGAACGAGTTCGTTTATTTTTTCCCATGACGCTCGATATCCGACAGACTTTAAGGCTTCCAACAAACTGTTAACCGAAAGGTCGCAACCCGTGTTTCGAAGGCAGAAGAGCCCTACTTGGTTGGCAAGAGCGATATCCGTGCGCCCGCTCCGCTCGAGAATGTCTCGTGCAACAACATCTCGCAAATAGGCTTGAAGCATCTGAATACGCGAACCGGCATCAAGCTCCTGAACCCCAGGAAAGCCACCCTCTATGAGATAACGGTCATATGCCGATTCCAGATCAGTTCGCCGCTGCGGAGAAACAGCTGGAGCCCCAGCACTAGTAGACATATCCGGCGTTTCAATGTGATGAAACGCACAATACTCGCGGAATGAAAGCGGATGCATAGCGTGCTCTTGCGAGCGACCGCGAAACTGCGTCGCTATTTCATCGGCAGATAGTTTTGAGGACGATCCGGTGATAACAAGCGTTACGCTCTCGTGCTCCGCCAAACGCTGACAAACGCCCTGCCAGCCATCGGTCTCCTGCACCTCATCCAGAAAGAGATAACAGCCTTTCGTTCGCGCTGAGGGAACCTGCCGCCAATACTCTTCCAAAATGTCGCTCATGAGCGTGTCCGGCGCCGGTCGAAGACGGTCATCAGCAAAATTGAAATAGAAGATACGCTCGGCATCGACACCGCGATCGATAAGGCGACGAATCCATTGAAACGCATAGAACGTTTTGCCGCAGCGCCTGATACCCGTGATGATATGGACAAGATTGAACGGCTTTGGCTCAGGAAGATCACTGATGGCATCGTCTCGATGCACGACGTGAGGAATCTCAAAGGAACGGGCCTCGGCAACAATCTCTGCAATACCCAACGCTGTAGGCGCCATAATGCTCTCCTTTCAACATCTTGAGTATATAACTTCTCGTCCTACAAGAGAAGTTTCAGCTACAACTTCTCGTCCTACACTAGAAGTTTGAGGTAGATTTTCAGGCATGTCCCAAAAATCTACCTCCAAAAGATAGGCGCCCCAGGCCCGTTAGGACCAAGAGCGCCTTACATCTAGAAATCATCAGCCCAGTTCCGAAAAGCGAGCCGCTTGCGACAACCAAGTAGCCACAGGCCCCGGGAGAGCGGGGGCACCGGCTTAGGTTTATCGCGAGTTCCGCACGAACAGGAGGCCACTAGCCCCGATGTTTTGGACGTGACAGCGAGAGGGGCCCTGGCATGGCAAGGTGACGTGAAACAAGGCGGCGCCGACCTTCTGGTCGCGCCGCCGAAGTTGAACGTCAGATTGCCGTGCCAGGGCCCCTCGCAGCGTCGAGAGGACCGCCGTTCGGTAGAACGGCGGAACTAATTGTTCAGCATGCGGTCGAAGCTTCCCGAGTCGCCATCCCGATAGTCTGCGGTCATCAGGATCTCCTGCGGAATGCGCCCGCCTTCACGTAGCACGTTGCGGAACTGCACGCGCGTAACCATGGGCAGATCCTTGATCGTCGCCGCCAGGTTCTGCGGCACGCCCTGGTTGGCAGCCGCGGGCTCGCACTCGCCGCCGGCCTTCACGCGACGCTTATGCTCGGCGAGCATGGCACGGTACATGCCGGCATGCAGGCGAATCTCAACCACATTGGCATTGCGAGCCTGTTCGACGATGCGCGCGCCCTCGCGATCGATGTCGCCTACGTAGTAGACGTAGTTAAAGCGATAGCCAATCTCAGCCAGATAATCGTCCAGGGCATGCGAGACGCTCGCCTTGCATCCGCCGCCAAAAATCACGCCGCCCACCTTGATGCCAAAGAGCTTGGCGTGCTTGCGGCCACGCAGCAGCTTGACGATCTCGTCGTAGGTGTCCAGGTTCTCGACCATAATGAACGGCTTGTCGGCGCCCAGCGTAAAGAAGCCCGTAAAGTGCACGGGGCGATTGGGGGCGACCTTGATCGCCTGCATGCTGATGCCCTTTTCGGTCATACGCCTGATCAAGCGCTCACCGTGCTTGCCGTCAAAAGCCTTCTCGTCGTTAAAGATCTGGTAGGCACGCTGGCGGCGCGAGGCAACCGGCGTATCGGCACCTCGGTTCTGCTCGATCCAAGCCTGGATGATTGCGATTTCCTCGGCAATCTTGCGGTTGGACATCTCGTTGTGCTGAGTGCGCTGCGGAGCCTTTTTGCCGTCCTTGCCCTCGACCTTTACGATCTGTGTCTGCTGCTCCTTGATCTTAGAGAGCGCCGTAGGCGTAGGGACAACCTTGAGCAGCTGCCTGCCTAAAACGCGGGCAAGGGCAAACGCCGAGACCTCGCCGTGGACGGACGACTTGGGCTGCTGGGCAGCAGTATCTGCTGCGGCAGACTCCGGCTTCTTCTGAGACTTGCGCTTAGAATCGCCCTGGGAATTGCGCTCGTGCTTCGGCATAGACGCCTGCTTCTGCGGACGAACGGACTTGCTCTCCTTCGCCGGCTGGCGCTTAGGCTGCCCCGAAGAAACCTCGGCCTTCGCATCCTCGTTCTGCGGCGTGGTCTTCTCGGTTGCAGTCTCGGCATGGGAACTGCGGCCCCCACGATGGCGACGGCGGCGAGGCTTGCTCGACGCGCCCTGCTCCGCCTGCTCATCAGTAGGCTGCTGGCCCTTGGCCTCGGCATCAACCTCAAGCTGCGGCTCAACAGGCTTCTGCTCGCGAGCCGCCGGCTCAACGGTCTTCTCGTCCTTCTCGCCCTGAGTGGTCGAAGCCGGCTCGCTCTTCTCCTGACGCCTTACGGGATACGCGCGCCCCGCAAAACCACGTCCGGGACGGCATGAACCCGGAGCCTTCTTGGCAGACTCCTCAACATCGTCTGCAACCTCAGAAGACTCTTCAACCTCACGCGCGGCATCCTGCTGTGCAGCCTTAAAGTGAGCACCGCGACGGCGCTTGGGCTCTTGGGCCTCCACGGGCTTTTGCTCCTTCGTGGGCTTCTGCGACTCGGCAGCAACCTCGGTCTCAACAGCCTCGGCATCCGTCTCACCCTTTTGAGCAGCGGCGCGACGGAAGCGCTCCTGCTGGGCGCGGCGCTGCGCATCGCGCTTGCCACCCCCGCCAAAACCGCCGCGTCCTGCCTTGGCCGTAAAGGCACGCACGACGTTCTCATCGAGCAACTCATCGGTATCGACATGCTCACGCGGAGCAGTTTCTTCCACAGCAGGCACGTCAGCGGAATCCTCGACGACAAAATCCTCGACGGACTCGGCAGGCTGCTCCTGGGCATCGCGGATCTCGGCATTGATGGTATAGAACGCCGGGCGCCCGTTAATGCCGCTACCCTCGATCTTGGTCACGATATTTGCCGCGATAAGTTCATCGCGCATCGCCTTGGTGTCACATTCCTTATCGACGGAGCGGAAAATTTGCGCCAGCGCACTCGACTTAATCTTGAGCGCCTTGCGGCAGAGCAGGTCGTAGGCAACCAGCTTGGCACGCTCGGCAGAAAGCGACGTCTGGCTGCTCAGACGTTCAGCCAGGGCATCGACATTATTTTGGTTATCGGAATATACCGTCTTGGCCACGGGGCCCCTTTCATATGTACACATATACGTTTATATGGTACAACGCGCGCCCTTATCCACGCAAAACATCTGCGAGAACACTCGGGCGTCGCCCGCTTTTGCATGAAAAAAGACCGAGTCCGCGTCGTTGCGGACCCGGTCTTTCCGAGTCATATGGATGGAACGGCTAGCCCATCAAGCTGACTAGGCCTTGGCAGCCTCGGCGTCGACAGGAGCCTCGGCGGCAGCGGCGCGGCCGTACTCGGCCTTGCCCATCTCGGACCACTCGGGCTCCTCGTCGGGCATGGAGCCAGCCTCCTTGCCGAAGAACTCCTTGAGGCAGTTGACGGCGACGATGAGACCCAGGACCATCAGCAGGACGGCGAAGACGAGCTGCAGGCCCTTGGTGGCGGCGACGGAGACGGCGGCCGTGGTGGCAGTAGCCGGGATGGTACCGAAGAAACCGTAGGCCTGGACGGCGGTCATGCAGCCCATGGCGCTCTGGACCAGCGAGGTGAAGGTGCAGCAGAGCAGGAAGGCGACGGGCACGTAGAGCATCCAGCCCTTGCGGCCGGTGCACTTGCAGAACACGGCGAGGGTGATCATGGTCATGCCGCCGAGCAGCTGGTTGGAAGCACCAAAGAGCGGCCAGATGTTGGCATAGCCACCAAAAGCGAGGGCGAGACCGGGAAGCAGGGTAACGACCGTGGCGAACCAGGGGTTGCCGAGGACCTTCATGTAGCCGGCCTTGGACTCGATGGCCAGGGCATCGTTGGTCTGGGCAAAGAACTCGGAGAACGAGGTGCGGGCGATGCGGGCGACGGCGTCGAGCGAGGTCAGAGCCAGAGCGGAAACGTTCATGGTCATAAAGACGGTAGCGAGCGTGCCGTCAACACCGAAGGCCTGCATACCGCGGGAGATGCCAGCGGCGAAGATCTGGAACGGGGTGGAAGCGACACCGGCGTTGAGGACGCCGGTACCGGCGGTGTTCATGTCGGAGAACATGATGCCGGCGACGATGATGGCAAGGATGCCGACGAAGGACTCGACGATCATGGCGCCGTAGCCGACCTTGACGGCGTCCTGCTCCTTCTCGACCTGCTTGGAAGAGGTGCCGGAAGAAACGAGGCTGTGGAAACCGGAGAGAGCACCGCATGCGACGGAGACGAACAGGACCGGGAACATCATGCCGGAGGCAGTGGAGAAGCCGGTAAAGACCGGAGCGGTGATAGTGGCCTGACCGTTGACGCCCAGGACGACGATGCCGAGGACAGCGCAGACGATCATGACGATCATCATGATGGAAGTGAGGTAATCGCGCGGAGTCTTGAGCATCTGGATGGGCATGGCGCCAGCGAAGACCAGGTAGACCATGACGACGGCGAACCACTGGAACTTATCCAGGTAGACCGGGAACTGCATACCGACGGCGAACATGAGAACCATGAGGACCACGCCGGTGACGAACTCGGCAGCGCCGGTGAGGTTGAACTTCTTCTGGGCCCAACCAAAGGCGATAGCGACGAAGGTGAACAGGATGGAGATGGTACCAGCGCAGCCGGCGGCATAGGACTTGGTGAAGTCGATGGCACCGGTAGCAGCACCAGAAGCGTCAACGGCCGGGGTGAACATGAACGTCTTGCAGACCATGTCGGTGAAAGCGGCGATGACGATGATGCAGAACAGCCAGCAGAACAGCAGGAACAGGCGACGGCCGGTCTTGCCGATGTACTTCTCGATGAGCTGAGCGAGCGACTTGCCGTTGTTCTTCATCGAAGCGTACAGGGCACCAAAGTCGTGGACGGCACCAAAGAAGATGCCGCCGACGAGGACCCAGAGCACGACGGGCAGCCAGCCAAAGGCCATGGCAACGATCGTACCCGTGACAGGGCCAGCACCGCAGATCGAGCTGAACTGGTGCGAGAACGCGGTGAAGGCGGAGACGGGCGAGAAGCTCTTGCCGTCCTTCATGCGCTTGGCCGGCGTGAGGGCCTCTTTGTCAACGCCCCATTTGTTGGCCAGCCATCGGCCATAGCCCAGATAGCCGCAGGCGAGCACCGCCGCGGCCACAACCATGAGCAAAACTCCGTTCATTACATTTCCTCCTCTAAAAAGAACTTCCTAGACATAAAAAATGAGGGCCGTCGGTTGCGCTCGACGGCCCTCATCTTTATCAGCCGCCCGTTATCGTACGGGCTAGCTGTATGTGCTAACCCGCATCAGATAATTACTACGCTGATAATGTTTAGCTGATGCGTGAACATGTCTAAGAAATCCTCTTCAATCATGATGCGAACGATCCGTGCGTGTTCACATCCCCCAGTGGTTGAAAAGGAGTATGAAACTTTAGTTGCCTAAAGTCAACGCAAATATGTAATGAATTTTCAGCTTTTTTTGAATTTCTTGGTATAAAACGCCACTGACCTCGGACTTTACCCGACAAAAGTTTTTGCATGAGAGTTGCCCCTCGGGAGCGGGCGGGCGTATACAAGGTTTCCTGCTCTACAGTCCTGCTCGCACGGAGAGCACATTAAGTGCTCTCCGGCTCGTGCGGAACTCGCGATGAACCTTACATTCCGCGTCGCCGGGCAGACGCCTCGGTGTTGAAGCGCGGCTTGTCATGAGGACACCTGCTGAATATATAAGTTGAAGGCCACGCCATGTGGCCTTTTTGCATCCGGAAACCGTGTCCCAGAATTCACGTCCGGAGTGGGATGCGGCTTCCGCTTACGGCCCCGTTGGGAAACTCCATCCCACTCCGATCGCAAATTCCGGGTCGCAGTTTCCGCCAGAGCCCTCAACCGGAAACTGCATCCCACTCCAAAGGCGAATTCCGGGACACACTTTCCGAAACCCCATCCATCCGGAAAGCCCGTCCCACTCTGAATACATCCAGCGAACGCATGCGAGTGTGTCGTCCAGGACGGTCTCGTCATCGGGGTAATGGAAAATGTCACCCCAGACGCCTGCCACGGTTGCGCCTACAAGTGTCAAGAAAAAAGCCTCGAGAATTTCGAGGCTTTCACATTTGTATTGTTTTGCACGAAGGACCGCGAACGGCGAAGCTACTCTCCCAGCACGGCCTTCTTGGCGGCTGCAGCCATGTTGTCCAGATCTTCCTTGGTGGGATGGTCCTTCGCGGCAACCCAGTTGTCGAGCAGCATCTTATAGCGAGCGTTGTCGGGATCTTGCTCGAGCATGGCCTCGTAGCGCTGCTTGACCGCGGGGCCCATCTTGCCCTGGCACATCGCCCAGCCCGCAAGCTCGGCATCCCCAGCCAAATTGGAAGTTACGCGGTCGATAATCTGCTGATAGTAGCTCTGGTCGGCCCCAAAGCCGCAGGTGCCAAACAGGAACACGCGCTTACCGTGCAAGGCGGAGAGCAACGCCGCGACCGAAGGCGTGCACGCGCCCTTGTCGCACCAAAAACCGACGAGCACCGTGTCGGCCGCGCAGGCGCCCTGCGCCTCGAGCGCAACCTGATCTGCATCCGCATCGTCGCTCAACGCCGCGGCATGGACAAACTCAACACCCGCAGCCTGCAGAGCGCGCTTGATCGCGCCCGAAACCATCCTGGTATTACCGCTCTTGCTGTTAACCACCAAAGAGCACGTCATAGTCACGTTGCCTCGTATCCCCCAAAACTAAAGCCACTAATGCAATTTATTAGATGACTATCTTAGTACTAACGTGACAGATGTAAACCACCGTCTGTCGATTGATTAATTTGCCCCACGGGCTTGCTCACTGGGCAAACTGGCTGCGGTAGAGCTCGGCATAGAAGCCGCCTGCCGCTAGCAGCTCGTCATGCGTGCCGCGCTCGATAATCTGGCCGTCGCGCATCACCAGAATGCAGTCGGCGTTGCGGATCGTCGACAGGCGGTGCGCCACGACAAAGCTCGTACGACCGGCCATGAGCTCGTCGAATGCCGCCTGCACCTGCAGCTCGGTGCGAGTATCGATGCTCGAGGTCGCCTCGTCCAGCAGCAAAATCGCCGGGTCGGTGAGCATGACGCGCGCGATGCACAGCAGCTGTTTTTGACCCTGGCTAAACGTGCCGCCGTCCTCGCCAATCACCGTGTCGTAGCCGTCTGGCAGCTGCACGATAAACTTGTGCGCGTGCGCGCGCTTGGCGGCTTCGATAACCTGCTCGCGCGTGGCGTCGGGACAGCCGTAGGCGATGTTCTGGGCAACCGTGCCCTCAAACAGCCAAGTGTCCTGCAGCACCATGCCAAAGGCACGGCGCAGGCTTGCGCGCGTGTAGTCACGCGAGGAACGGCCATCGACCGCAATGCGACCGGCATCGATATCGTAAAAACGCAGCAGCAAATTGATGAGCGTTGTCTTGCCACAGCCCGTAGGACCGACCAGGGCAAAGCGCATGCCGGGTTTGGCGTCAATGCAGATGTCCTGCAGCAGCTTGCGGTCGGGCACGTAGCTAAAGTCCACATGCTCAAAGGCGACCTCGCCCTGCGGGGCGGCAAGCTCTACGGCGTCCGACGCGTCAGGCTCCTGCTCGCGGGCATCGAGCAGCGCAAACATGCGGCGCGCCGAGGCATAGGCCGTCTGGATCTGCGTAATGACGTTGGTGACCTCGTTGAACGGCTTGGTGTACTGGTTGGCATAGGACAGGAAGATCTGCACTCCGCCCACCGTAAGCGCCGCGGGCACGCCCGTGATCACGCCCACGCAGCCGATCACAGCGACCACGGCATAGATGATGTTATTGATAAAACGCGTACCGGGGTTGGAGAGCGAACCCATGAACTGCGCGCGCTCGCCCGCGGTGTAGAGCTCGGCATTGAGGGCATCGAAGCGCTGCTGGGCGTTGGGGCCATAGGCAAAGGCGTCGACAAGTTTCTGCTCGCCTACGTACTCCTCGATATGACCACCGAGCTGACCCTGAATGCGCTGCTGTGCCGTAAAGCTTTTGTTGGAGAGCTTGGCAATAGCACCGGCTGCAAAAATGGAAAGCGGCGTGACGAGCACCACCACGAGCGTCATGGTCAGGTTGATGGAAAGCATAAACGCGAGCGTGCCAACGATGGTAATAACACCGGTGAAGAGCTGCGTGAAGCCCTGCAGCAGACCGTCGCCCACCTGGTCGACGTCGTTGACCACGCGGCTCATAAGGTCGCCGTGGGCATGGCCGTCGATAAAGCTGAGCGGCATGCGGCTGAGCTTATCGCTCGCCTCCACGCGCATATCGCGCACCGTTTCGTAAGACAGGCGGTTGACGCAATAGCCCTGCAGCCACTGGAAGGCCGCAGCACCTACGACGACAATCGCGAGCTTGGTAACGAGCGGCAGCAGCGCATCGAAGTCCACCTGCCCGGCGGCGACGATAAGGTCGATGCCCTCGCCAATGAGAATGGGCGTGTAGAGCTGCAGAATCACCGAGACGGCGGCACTCAAAAACGATGCCGCAAACGAGACGCGGTGCGGACGGACATAGCCCAGCAGGCGGCGGGTCACCGCACCCACGGGATAGCGCTCGGGATCGCCGGGCTGGCGCGGACCGTCTCCCAGGTCGTTGAGGCTATCGTTGCCGGACACGTTGGCCGTCATCGTGGCGACCGAACCGGAGGAAGTGTACGGATTCATTTAGCAGCCCTCCTTTGCGCAGACGGATGTGGGGACGGTCGGGGCGCCTGGGGCGGGCGCGGGCGCCGTACTCCCCTGCTGACCCTCGAGCTCCTCGCGGCGAAGCTGCGACTGGCAAATCTCGCGGTAGAGCTGGCAGGTCGTGTAGAGCTCATCGTGCGCGCCCAGGCCCGCAACCGAGCCGTGGTCGAGTACGCAGATCATGTCGGCATCGCGAACGGTCGAGACACGTTGGCTCACGATGACGGTCGTGAGCGGCAGCCCGCCCTCGGCGGCACCGCGCACACTGCGCTCGCGGATGGCATGGCGAAGCGCCGCGTCGGTCTTAAAGTCGAGCGCCGAGGCAGAATCGTCCATGATCAATATCTGAGGCGAGCCCACCAGGGCGCGCGCGATGGTCAGGCGCTGGCGTTGGCCACCGCTAAAGTTCTTACCGCCCGCCTCGACCGGGGTATCGAGCCCCTGCGGCTTGTTGCGCACGAACTCGCTCGCCTGCGCCATGTCGAGCGCCGCCCAGAGATCCTCGTCGGTCGCAGCCTCGTCGCGCCAGGTCAGGTTGCTGCGGATGGTGCCGCTCACCAGCGACGCACGCTGTGGAACGGTCGCGACCACACGGCGCAGCTGGTCGAGCGGCCAGGTGCGCACGTCGGCGCCCATCACACTCACGCTGCCGGTGCCCGCATCGTACAGGCGCGGGATAAGCGAGACGAGCGTGGACTTGCCGCTACCCGTACCGCCGATAATGCCAAGCGTCTTGCCCAGCGGGAGCTCCAGGGTCACATCGCTGACGGCATTTGCCGCGCCCGCGCCAAAGGAGAAGCTCGCATGGCTCAAGCTCAGCGCGGGGACCGGAACAGCGCCACCCGCCAGTTCGCTCGGCTTGGGCAGCGCAACCGACTGATCGCCCTCGTCGGTGATGCTCGGCTCGCAGTTGAGCACCTCGTTGATACGCGACGCGCTGGCGCTCGCCTTGGTAAAGACCACGACCAGATTGGCGACGTACACGATGGAGGTGAGGGTCTGCGTCATGTAGTTGACGAACGCCATGACCTGGCCCTGCGTAAGCTCGCCCACGTTGACCTGTATGCCGCCCACCCACAGGATGGCGCACACGCCCAGGTTCATCACAAGAAACGTGACGGGGTTAAGGATCGACGAGAGCTTGCCCACCGCGATGGCGGTATTGGCCTGGTCATCGGCAGCTTGGGCAAAGCGCTCGCGCTCGTGGTCCTCGCGCACAAAGGCGCGGACCACGCGAGCGCCCGAAAGCCCCTCACGGCAAATGAGCGCAATGCGGTCGAGCTTTGCCTGCAGCTGCCTGTAGTACGGGATACAGCGCGCCATGACAAACCAAAACACCAGGCCGATAGCGGGCGTGCAGATCAAGAAGATCATGCCGAGCTTAAGGTCGATGGCAAGGGCCGCGCACATAGAGCCCACCGCCAAGAAGGGCCAGCGGATGAGCATGCGTACGCCCAGCGCCACAGCGAGCTGCACCTGGTTGACGTCGTTGGTGATGCGGGTGATAAGCGACGGCGTGCCAAAGCGGTCGAGTTCGGCATAGCTCAACTTGTTGATGTGCTGGTAGAGCGCACCGCGGATATCGGTGCCCATGCCCTGCGAGGTGAGCGCCGCCATCTTTTGGCAGACGAGCGTAAACGAGATGCCGATCACGGCCATGGCGGCAAGTAGCATGCCGTAGTGGATAACGGCGCTCACGTCGTGCGAGCCAATGCCCTTGTCGATCATCTGGGCAATCACCAGCGGCGTCAGCAGGTCAAAGATCACTTCGATCAACTTACACGCAGGGCCGATCACCATATACCGGCGAAACTTACCACCAAAACGCCTAAGCAGCTCAATCATAAAAAGGCGCTCCCTATCATCATCCACATTCAATTCGAATCATGATAGTACGGTGAGCCCAAAAGAAGCGTAAACAACTCGTCATTTCTAATGGGATTCGGTTTCCAAAGAAGCGGAAAGGCACGCGCACACCCAGCCAGTGTCGGGTCGACCGCCTGATATACTTACATTAGTGCTACCAAGTTAGTCGCCGACCCTTGAAATGAGGTGCCGAGATGAACGACATTCTCGCAAGAAGAGCAAGACGAGCAACCGTGGGCATCGCCCTTTCCGCGGCACTTGTCGCGGGAATCGCCCCCGCAACGGCGATCGCGGCAGAAACCAGTTCCCCCACCGGTGCGGCCGTTTCGCAGACGAGCGCCACCAGCGGCAATTCGGGCACCCTGCAGACGGAAGATGCGGCCGCCGCAAAAGAAAAAGCGTATGCAGCCATGCAGGAAGCGCTCAAAAACCTCGAGGCCGCAAAAGACGCCGCAAGTCCCGAGAAAATTGCGGAAATCGATGATGACATTGCCGCTTTTCAAGAGATCTACGACATGGTGGTGACGGAAGCCGCCAAACGGAGGGAACCCCTTCCCGCCATGCAAGCGAACGTCGATGCAGCCCAAGCCAAATACGATGAGGCCCACAACCGGACAAGCGGCCTTCAGGCAGAATTAGATAAGGCACTTGAAGCACTCGGCGACGAGGAGCCCAGCACAGCTATTAAGGAGCATATTAAGCAGTTGCGCAGTGAGATCATGGCGGCAGAAAGGCGAGAAAAATCTTATGAAGATGATCTTCACTCCTACCAACGCCGACTCGAAAGCCAGGAAAAACAGGTTCAGCATTTCGAAAGTGAGGCAGAGGAAGCTAAAGCCCACATCGACGAGGACATAGCCAAGCGAAATGCGCTCCTCGGCGATTTGGAAAAGGCGCAAGCGGCCTATGACGACGCCTGCAAGGCATACGAAGAGGCAAAGGCCGCGGCAGACAAGGCCACCTCGCCCGAGATAACGAAACCGACCGAGACGACGCCTCCCTCCGGCTCAACGCAACCCGCCGAGGCGACACCGCCCGTTGCCTCACCTGCAACCGGCAAAGACGCCCTACCAAGCTCCACCAAGCAGGCGAACTCGAGCAGCGGCAAGCAAGCAGATACGACCGCCGGCAAGCTCGCGAACACGGGCGATGCAGCGCCGAGCGCAATCGCACTCGCAGCAGTCGCCGCCGCAGGGCTCGGAATAACCGCCACAGCCACACGCCGCATCAGGAACTCAAAATAGCCGACAGAGCATATCGCCTTCGCCAATCCACAAGCCCAGAGACAAAAAGAGGCTCGTTTCCCCAACCTAGGGAAACGAGCCTCTTTAACTGCAAAAATTCAAGCAACAGCACCGCCGCCTCTTGAACCACATAGCCTTCAATGCCCAGACAACACCAGCAAGTCGCATTCCGCAAGGGATAGATTTAATTAGATAAACGCGCCTTTACGGGTGATTTTTGGACGACGGGGCCCGGCCGGCGGCGAGGTGTTTGGTAGTCGAGCGATCCCGCA
>UREZ01000012.1 GCA_900547025.1 uncultured Collinsella sp. | reverse complement strand
CGGCGCGCAGTGCGCCGACCGCCGATATATGGGGTCTGATATTTTCTACCAGCTAGGGCCTCTTACTCGTCGAGGAGATCTTCTGGCATGTCGTTGCCGTCGCCCAGATCGACAGGGGTTTCTTCGGGGGCAGAGCCGTCTTCTGTAGCTTCGCCTTCGGGCTTCTCTTTGGCGGCCGTCATGCGGGCTACGGCGCAGATGCGGTCGTTGTCGTCGACGGTCATCATCTTGACGCCCTGGGTGGCACGGCCGGTCTGACTGATCTCGTCGGTCTTGACGCGAATGACCGTCGCGCCCTCCGTCACGATGAACAGCTCGTGCTGCGGGCCCACCGTCTTCATGGCCGCGAGGTTACCCTTACGCTCGGTCATTTGGATGGTGTAGACGCCCTGGCCGCCGCGATTCTGCTCCGGGTAGTCCGCAACCGGCGTGCGCTTGCCGTAGCCGCGCTCGGTGATGACGAACAGATCGCCGTTGCCGTTAGTGACTTCCATGCCCAGAACGCTCACGCCGTCCTTCATACCGATACCGCGAACGCCGCTGGTATCGCGGCCGGTAGCGCGCACCTGCTCCTCGGAGAACATGATCGCCTTGCCCGCAGTGGTGGCCAGGATGATCTTGTCACCCTCGCGCACGCGGCGCACGTTCAGCAGCGCGTCGTCGTCACGCAGGTTGATAGCGATCAGGCCGTCGCGACGGCTGCGGTCGTATGCGCTCATCACGGTCTTCTTGACCATGCCGCTCTTGGTGGCAAACATCAGATACTCGTCGGCCGGGAACTCGCGGCAGCTGATGACGCTCGCGATCTTCTCGCCCTCCTCGAAAGGCAGCAGGTTGACGATCGCGGTACCGCGCGCCTGGCGCGTACCCACTGGCAGCTCGTGCACCTTCAGGCGATAGACCTTGCCCTTGCTCGAGAAGAACAGCACGTACTCGTGCGTGGACGCGATGAACATCTCATCGATGACATCGTCCTCTTTGAGGTTGACGCCCGACACACCCTTGCCACCGCGCTTCTGGGCACGGTAGGCAGCCACCGGAATGCGCTTGACATAGCCGGTGTGGGTGATGGTCACGACCATATCCTCGTCGGCGATGAGGTCCTCGACATCCAGGTCCTTCTCAACCTGGCTGATCTCGGTGCGGCGCTTGTCGCCAAACTTCTTGGAGATCTCGCGCATCTCTTCCTTGATGACGCCCAGGATCTTCTCCTCATGCGCCAGCAGGTCCTCGTAGTAGGCGATGGCGCGGCGCAGGCCGTCCAACTCTTCTTGGATCTTGTCGCGCTCCAGGCCGGTCAGGCGGCGCAGCTTCATCTCGAGGATGGCCGTGGTCTGCTCGGGCGTAAAGCCAAAGCGCTCGATCAAGCGACTGCTGGCCTCGGAGTCGGTCTGCGAGGAGCGGATGATGCTAATGACCTCGTCGATATGGTCGAGGGCCATCAGGTAGCCCTCGAGGATATGCGCACGCGCCTGGGCCTTCTTGAGGTCAAAACGAGTGCGGCGGGTGACGACGTCGACCTGGTGGTCGATATAGTGCTGCAGCATCTCGCGCAGGCTCAGGCATTTGGGAACGCCGTTGACGAGTGCCAGGTTGTTGGCGCCAAAGGTCGTCTGCAGCGAGGTGTACTTATACAGGTTGTTGAGCACGACCTGCGGAATGACGCCCTTCTTGAGCTCGATGACCAGACGGATACCCTTCTGGTTGGACTCATCGCGCATATCAGAGATGCCCTCGATGCGCTTGTCGTTGACGAGCTGGGCAATCTTCTCCTGCAGGGTGCCTTTGTTGACCATGTAGGGAATCTCGGTAAAGACCAGGCGGCTGCGGCCGGTCTTGGTGGACTCCACATGTGCCTTGGCACGCACGGTAATAGAGCCGCGGCCGGTCTCGTAGCTCTGCTTAATGCCGGCGCTGCCCATGATGATGGCGCCGGTGGGGAAGTCCGGACCGGGCATGATCTGCATGAGCTCGTCGACGGTGGCGTCGGGGTTGTCAATCAGGTAGCAGGTGGCCTCGATCGCCTCGGTGAGGTTATGCGGGGCGATGTTGGTGGCCATGCCGACGGCGATGCCCTGGCTGCCGTTGACCAGCAGGTTGGGGAAGCGCGCGGGCAGCGCCACGGGCTCGGCGAGCGATTCGTCGTAGTTGGGCTGCCAGTCGACGGTATCCTTCTGCAAGTCACGCAGCAGTTCCATGGCGGGCTTTGCCAGACGGCTCTCGGTGTAACGCATGGCCGCCGCGCCGTCGCCGTCGATGTTACCGAAGTTGCCGTGACCGTCGATGAGCGGCGTGCGCATGGAGAACCACTGCGCCAGGCGGACCATGGCCTCATAGACCGCGAAGTCGCCATGCGGGTGGTACTTACCGATAACTTCGCCGACCGTCCAGGCCGACTTCTTGTGTGGGCGGTTGGGGTAGATGCCGCTCTCGTTCATCGCGTACAGGATGCGGCGGTGCACCGGCTTTAAGCCGTCGCGCACGTCCGGCAGGGCGCGCGCTGTGATAACCGACATCGAATACTCAATGAACGACTGCTTCATCTCGCGACCGAACTCCGAAATCTGGAGCTGGCCGCCGTTGATATCCTCGCCGGCCGAGGCGCCACGGTCGACTTCGCCAAAGCTCTCCTCGAGCTCGGCGTCGTCTTCTTCCTCATCATCATCGACATCGGGGTTATAGGCGTCCGGGTCGCCGTCCTCGCCCTGCTCAGCACGGGCAAGCAGGCGCTTCAGATCGTCGGGCATGCCGGCATCGCCGGCCTCGTCCATACCCCCGTTATTGTTGATATCGTCTGCCACGTTACCTCCTCTTAAGCGTCAAGGAAACGCGCGTCATGCGCATGTTTTTCAATGTACTCGCGGCGATAGCCGACCTCGGAACCCATGAGCTCGCGCACGGCGCGGTCCGCCACCACGGCGTCCTCGATCGACACGCGCTGCAGGATGCGGGTCTTGGGGTCCATCGTCGTCGAGGCAAGCTGCTTGGGGTCCATCTCGCCCAGGCCCTTGTAGCGCTGGACGGTATAGCCCTTGCGCTTCTTGGTGATCTTGCCGTCCTTGGCCTTGCCGTCCTCGTCGTTATCGTCGGGGTTCAGGCCCAGACTCTGGATGGTATCGCGCAGGATCTCGTCTTCGGGCTGGCGGCCGTTGGGATACACGTAGTGGATCTTGTTGCGCACCTTAATGCCAAAGATGGGCGGGCAGGCAACATAGACGTAGCCGGCATCGATCAGCGGACGCATGTACTTGTAGAAGAACGTCAGCAGCAGGATGCGGATATGCGCGCCGTCGACGTCTGCATCGGTCATGATGATGATCTTGTGGTAGCGCGCCTTGGTGATATCGAAGTCGCCGCCGTCGCCGGCACTCGTCGTGACGCCGCAGCCGATCGCGGTAATCAATGACTGGATGGTGTCACTCGAGAACGCGCGATGGTCACCAACGCGTTCGACGTTCAAAATCTTGCCGCGCAGGGGCAGAATCGCCTGGATGTCTCGGCGACGGCCGTCCTTGGCCGAACCGCCTGCCGAGTCACCCTCTACGATGAAGAGCTCGGTCAGCTCGGCATCGCGCACCGAGCAGTCGGCGAGCTTACCGGGCAGGGACGCCGTCTCGAGCAGGCTCTTGCGACGGGTCGCTTCGCGCGCCTTGCGGGCGGCGTTGCGGGCCTTGCATGCCTGCTGGGCCTTCTTGACGATCTCGCGAGCGGGCTTGGGATGCTCCTCGAGGTAATCGGCGAGGCCGTCGGTCACGATCTTGAGCGTCAGCGCGCGCATATAGGAGCTGCCGAGCTTGGCCTTGGTCTGGCCCTCAAATTGCGGGTCGGGCAGCTTGACCGAGATAACGGCCGAAAGGCCCTCGCGCACATCGTCGCCGGTCAGGTTGGCGTCTTTTTCCTTGAGCAGGTTCTGTTTGCGCGCGTAGTCGTTGATCACACGGGTGAGCGCGGTGCGGAAGCCCTCAAGGTGCATGCCGCCCTCGGGGGTGTAGATGTCGTTGGCAAACGACATGACGTTCTCGCCGTAACCGCTATTCCACTGCAGGGAAACCTCAACCTCGCCCATCTTGGTCACAGGCGCGCCCGGGTCCGATTTGCCCTCGATGTAGATGGGCTCCTTAAAGGCCTCGGGGACGTCCTTGCCCTCGTTGAGGAACTTGACGAAGTCGATGATGCCGCCCTCGTAGCAAAACTCCTCCACATGGGGAGTCGCCTCGCGCTCGTCGGTCAGCACGATTTTGAGGTTCTTATTGAGGAACGCCGTCTCCTGCAGACGGTTGTGCAGCGTATCGAAATCGTAGATGCATGTCTCGAAGATTTCGTCGTCGGGCCAGAAGGTGACGGTGGTGCCCGTCGAATCCGAGGTGCCCACGACCTCCATCTTCTTAACGGTCTTGCCGCGCGAGAACTCCATCTCGTAGGTGTTGCCGTCGCGACGAACCTGAACGACCACGCGCTTGGACAGTGCGTTGACGACGGAGATACCAACGCCGTGCAGGCCGCCCGAAACCTTATAGGCCGAGTTATCGAACTTACCGCCGGCGTGCAAGATCGTCATGACGACCTCGAGCGTCGGGATCTTTTTAACAGGGTGCTCGTCGACGGGGATGCCGCGCCCGTTGTCGACGACCGTGATGGAGTTGTCGGCGTGGACCGTCACCTGGATCTCGGTGCAGAAACCGGCCATGGCCTCGTCGACGGAGTTGTCAACGATCTCCCACACCAGGTGATGCAGACCGCTGGCGCTCGTCGAGCCGATATACATGCCCGGGCGCTTACGAACGGCCTCGAGACCTTCGAGAATCTTAATCTCGCCGCCATCGTAATCGTTTTCGTTTGCCACACGTCCTCCTTCAGTCAAGAAAATGTGTACAGCCTTACTAGTTTATCGTAAAAAAATACCCTCGGGAACGAGGGTATTTGGCTCTACAAGGCCACCAGATGCGATTTAAGGCTCTTTTTTGCTTTCTACGCCCTTGGCCCACTCGGCACTGGCTCTCATGGCATTCTCGAGGGCCTCGCGCAGTTTTTGGTCTTCGATGGGCGCCACTTGGCGCTCAATCTCGGTGCGCTCGGCCTCACTTAGGTCGGCGTGCGGGGCCGGCGGGCGCTCGGTCGTCGCCGGGCGCAGGCGCTGCTTGGCGGCGGGCGGCGTGTGACCCGGCGCGGTGGTTTTGAACACCAGGCCGTCCACATGCGCACCGGCGCGCTCCATGCGCGCGCGGATGATCTCGCGCAACAGCGTCATTTCCTGCGTCCACGAGGGCGAATCGAGATATACCAGCAGCTCATTGGACTCGGGCAGGTAGCGCAAGCCCGTCACATGCCGCCCCTCGCGCGTGCCCGAGCACACCGCGTTCCACGCGCGATAGACCGCGCGCGACTCCTCGGCAGCCTCCATCTGCGCGCGGCGCTTAGGCGTTGCAGCCGCCAGGATGCGCTGGCGCTCTGCGTTCAAAAACCCACTGAAGGCGACCGTTTCGCTCTCGCGCTCGTAATTAGCACGTCTCACCCATGCTCACCACCTTGGCTCGATCAAGCAGGTCATCGGTAAAATACCCCAGGTTGGTCGTGGTTATGACCGTCTGGATATCATCGCCGATCAACCGCAGGAAAGCACCGCGACGCTCGCCGTCGAGCTCGCTCATCACGTCGTCCAAAAGCAGCAGTGGGGCGGTGCCCAGGACATCGCGAGCCACGGCCACCTCCGCCACCTTCCAGGCCAGCACCAACGTTCGCTGCTGGCCTTGGCTGGCAAACGAACGGGCGGAGCGACCCGCCACGGTAAACTCAATCTCATCGCGATGCGGTCCCACCAACGTCACGCCGCGGCGAATTTCCTCGTCGGCGTGCTCATCAAGGGCGGCCAGCATGCGCTCGTACGCCCAGCCCTTCAGCTCTTCGCGATCCCCGACCTGGGGCAAATCCCCCAGCGTGGACGTATAGGTCACGTTGGCGGTCTCACCTGACGCCACTTGCCCGTAGGCAGTACGCACATGGCCCGCCAGCCGATCGAGCAGGGCCAACCGGTGCACAAGCAGGGCCGAGCCCGCGCGGGCAATCGAATCGTTCCACGCGCCGAGCATCTCGCGACAGCACCAGGTCTCCTTGAGCAGGGCGTTACGCTGGGTCACGCAGCGTCCATAGGTGCTCGCAAGATCGGCATAACGTGCGCTCAGTTGCATGCCAAAGTCATCGAGGGCGGCGCGGCGCACACTGGCGCCTCGCTTAACCATGTCCAGATGGTCGGGGCAAAACAGCACGCTCGGCAGAACCCCGCGCACACCGGCGGCAGAACATCTCTTGCCGTTGCGGCTAAACGAGCGCTTACCGTCCTCCGCGTTCAATCCCATATCAAGCACGCGGCCGTCGCCCTCGAGCCTCAGCTCGACCTTGCACGAGCCCACGCCGTCATGGACGAGCTCGGCTGCGGTCGGATGCCTAAACGAGGCGCCGCTCGTCAGCAACTGCAGCGCCTCTATAAGATTGGTCTTTCCCGCCGCGTTGGGTCCCGCAAGTATCGTCACGCCCTCGTCCAGAGCAAGGCGATAGCTATCGAAGCTGCGGTAGTGCGCGACGGAAAGATCGCGGGCGAATATGGTCATAGGGCGGCTGCTAGATGCGGACCGGCATGACCAGGTACAGGTAGTTGATCTTGTCGTAGGACTTGAAGATGCCCGCCTGCGAGTAGCTCTTGAGCTCCAGCGTGATCTCCTTCTCCTTGGACAGGGCATTGAGGCAGCCGAAGATGTAGTGGTAGTTGAAGGCGATGGTACCCGACTCGCCCTCGGCCTCGACATCGATCGTCTCCTGCGCAAGGTCCTGGTCATTGGAAATGGAGGACAGGCCCATCTGCCCGTTCTCGACATCGATCTCGAACTTGACAGCGGGGTTGGCGCTCGCGATAACGGCCACGCGCTTGAGGGCGGCGTTAAAGGCGGCGACGTCAATCTTGACGCTCGTCACGCACGAATCGGGGATGAGCTGCTTGTAGTTGGGGTACACGCCCTCGATACGACGCGACACGTAGGTGGTGTTGCCGGCCTCAAAGACGACCTGGGTGTCGGTAGCCCCGATCATGATGGTCGCCTGGCTGGCCATGATGTTCAGTGCGTCGTTAAAGGCGTCAGCCGGAACGTTGAGCTCAAAGGAGCCCTCGAGGGTCGAGGTCTCGACCTGCGTATCGCACACGGCCAAGCGGAAGGAATCGGTCGCCACCAGGCGCACGGTGTTGTTCTCGACCTTCATGTGCACGCCGCCTAGGATGGGGCGGGCCTTGTCGGTCGAGGTGACGCGCCACACGCGGCCGACCATTTCGGACAAGATATCGGTCGGCAGCTCCACGGCACTCTCGATGGCATAGGCCGGAAACTCGGGGAAGTCATTGGCATCGAGCGTGTTCAGGCGGAAAGAGCTTTTCTCGCAACCAATCAGCACCTGGCGCTCGGACAGCTCAAAGGTGACCGGGGCATCGGGGAGGGTCTTGGTGATATTGGAGAGCATCTTACAGGGGATAACCATCTCGCCCTCTTCTTCGACATGCGCCGCGATGCGATGACGGATCGAGATGGTGTAGTTAGAGGTCTGGAATTCCAAGATGCCGTCTTGCGCCTTGACGAGCACGCCCGACAGGATGGGAAGGGTGGATGCCGAAGCGACGCCCTTCATAACGACGCCGATGGCTTGTGTAAGCGAGCTCTGGCTGACGGTGAACTTCATCTTTTAATACCTTTCTATAGATATAAATATCTTAATAATAGTAATAGCACTGACGAAACTGTTGATTACTCCCAAAGACGCAGGTCAGACCCAGAAAGAGAATCGACAGCAACCTGTGTGCAACGGGGGCGGTTTTCCACGTTCAAAACCTGCGCAAAACTTTTCATCACCGCGGGTTGGGTTTTAGACACCTTATGCCCGTGGTTTCGACAAGTTTTCAACAGGTGTCTCTATTTCCCTACGAGCGTAGTGTAATTTTATCGCGCAGCGACTTGAGGTCTTCGGTGACGGTGCGGTCTTCCTGGATCATCTTCTGGACCTTTTTGTAACTCGTGCTGACGGTCGAGTGGTTGCGGTTGCCAAATTCGGCGCCTACCGCCGTGGTCGTCATCTCGCACATTTCGATGGCCAGGTAGATAGCGATATGGCGTGCTTTGGCGATATTGGCGTTGCGACGCGGGCCGATGAGCTCCTCGTGCGTCACGCCGTACTGCTCTTCGATGACGGACTGAACCGTTTGCACGTTGATCTTTTTGGCCGATGTGTCGAAGTACTGGCTGGCGATGGCGTCGATATCGTCAAAGGTGAGCTCCCCGCCCTCGCGCTCGCGGTCGCCCGCCTCGCCGGCGCAGCGCTCGCAGAAGCTCTCGAGTTCGCGGATGTTGGTGCCCGACACCTCTGCCATGTGCTTAAAGTGCTCATCGGTCAGGTGCCCGCCGTCGCCCCCGTAGGCCGCCAACAGTGAGTCGTCGCCTGCCTCGGGAGCGGCGACGATGGTGTTCTCGTAATAGCGCTGCAAGATCTTGTATTTCATCTCGTAGCTGGGCTCTGCGACCAGGCAGAGCATGCCGGCGTTGAAGCGGCTGGTCAGGCGCTCGTCCATGCTCAGGTCCTTGGGGGCGCGGTCTGCCGCGATGACGACCTTCTTGTTGTTGCGGATGAACTCGTCCATGAGCTGGAAAAAGTAGTCCACGCTCGCGCGCTTGCCGATGATGTTTTGGATGTCATCGATGATGAGCACGTCCACGCCGTGGTACGCCTGCATGATGGGGGCGTTGCTCTTCTTTTGGCGGTCGAACTCGGTCATCAGGTCGTCCAGATATGCCTGGGAGTTGGCATACTTGACCTTGATCTCGGGCGACTTCTCGGCGAGCTCGTTTTTGATGGCAAGCAGCAGGTGCGTCTTGCCCAGGCCCGATTTGCCGTAGATAAACAGTGATGTGCATGTGCCGCGCTCGTCCGCGAGGGCGGCAAACTTGAGTGCCGAGCGATAGGCATGGCTGTTCTCGGGGCCGTAGACAAAGTTCTCAAAGGTAAATTTTGAGTTCGCGGCGAGCGGGGCTCCATCCGTATTCTGCTCGGCCGGCACGGTCGGTGCTGGCATGGGTGAAGCGGGGGTCGCAGCTTGCGTGGATTTAGTCGGCGCTCCGCCCTTCATCTGGTTCATCATGCGACGAAAATCGTCGGCCGAGAGCGTGTTCTTGATTGCAATGCCCGAATCCGCGCCCGCCGCTGCGTCGTGAGCGATGGGCATGTGCGTGACGGGTGCGTTCGTTGACGTCGCTACCGCGGTCGGCAACGGCGCCATGGTTTCACGGGAAACATCGCTGTGCTGGTGCTCGATTGTCGGCACGTCGCCTGCGGAGGCCGGCACCGCCGGGGAAGCAGCGGGAGCCGTGGCGGGCGCCGTCGCGGCAGCGGATTCCGTCGCGGCGCCTTGCGGTGCCACGATGTCGAGCGCAATCGGCGCAAAGGCGATTTCTTCCAGATAGGCCTCAATAGTCGGCTGATGCTTTTTGAGCTGCGCGATGGCAAAGCGCGAGGGGGCCTCGATCGTGAGCGTATCTTCGGTCAGGCTTATGGCGCGCGATTGCCCCAGCATGTTGATGAGGCGTGCATCTTGGCCGTCGCGCTGACAAAAGGCGATGGCATCCCCCAGGATGATGCTTGCTTCCTCGTCCACTGTCTCTCCCGTTCTTTAGCTCTGAGCTCGCACGCGAGCGGCGCCGAGTTCGGTCAGATGGTATTTCTGGCCATGCTTGATGACCAAGCCGGCCTGCGCCAAGTCATTGAGCGTGCGTGACCAAGTGGGGGCCGAGTTTCCAAACGTCCTCGCCAGATCGGTTGCACCGCACGCTTGATTTTGCGCCAGATAGCCCAGCGCGGCGTTGCCGCGATCGCTTACGAACACGTCCGGTTGTGGCTGCGCATACTGATTTGCTGCATTAGGATACATCATTTGAGCTGCTGGTTGTTGAGAACTCTGCATCGGCGGCATTTGCTGTTGAAAACTTTGAGGCCACTGTTGGTAAGGCTGTGGAGGCATCTGCTGGGTCCAAGGGTTGTACTGCTGCTGCGGCATCTGCTGGTACGGCTGCTGATATCCCTGCTGGTACTGCTGCGGGAACTGCTGGCCATACCCCAGTGGCGGCATCTGCTGATATGGATATCCCTGTTGGTACGGCTGATAGCCCATTTGCTGGCCACCCGGCGCCCCCGTCGCCTGCTGCATTGCTGCTGCATCCTGATCAGCCAGCGGCATGGCCTCTGGCATGTTTGGCGGCATCGACATAGATGCCGCCTGGGGTTCTTGTGTGGGAAGCATTCCGGGCTGCTGCATCTGTCCCACGGGGGGCTGCATCTGCTGCGTTGCCACGGGCTGCTGCGCAAAAGCTCCCGGCAGGGGATATGTGGGCTGCTCCGTCTCGGGCCGCACGGCAGCGCCGCGTCCGCCGGCACGCTCGATTTCCTGCACGCGTTTAGGGTTCAGGCTTACCGTAACCACGGTGCCGTTGCCCATGTTGTCCTCGATGGATACGGCACCGCCGGCGTTTTCCAAATACTCCTGCACCATGGGAAACCCTGCTCCGGTTCCACGGATATATCGCTTCATCTTGCTGTTTGCGCTGGTAACGCCAAAGTCGAAAGCACGTTCCTTGTCGTCGATGCCGGGTCCTTGGTCAGCAAAGCGGATGGTGTCTCCGCCGTCCAGAATCGAGATGATGGGCTCGGCAAAGTGTGCGTGGATAAAGTTTTCGACAATCTCGCGGATGACCATGAGCGAGATGTGGCCACCTTGTTCTTTCATGCACTGGTAGACGGTGTTGGTCGTCTCTTCCAAATACGTGCGGACATCTTGCGGATCAATGACGATCACACGCGGTGTCGACAGCATGTCGTCATAGACGGCGATGCGCGCGGCGTACATGGCTTTTGGCGCCTGCGTTGTCGTCTGTTCACCTTCGTCACGCTCTTCGCGCACGCCGGTGATGTGCTCGTTGTCGGGTGCCGGGTCTCCGGAATCGACCATGGTGTAAAAGTCGTCAGACATGCCGCTCGCAATCTTCCAAAAGGTTTCGAACAAATAGTAGCTCACCGTGCAATGTTTCTCATCTTTCGACAACTTTTCAAAACCTGTTGAAAACTTTGGAAAACGGACGAAAAGTTCTCAACATTGCCAACATGACCTGTTGAAAACTCGATGAAATATCGTGAAAAGTTGCCATGCACCGCTAAATCGAGCTTGGCTTATGGGGGAACCGTGTGAACTGCGCAACCTTTTACCTTTGATTTCTTGACATTTGAACATTGATTTCCCTACAATCTTCAAGCTCACGTGTCTATATCTGCGTCCGCGTCCCCGCGGACACTCGAAATGCAGCAGGAGGAACTTAAGATGAAGCGTACGTATCAGCCTAATAAGCGTAAGCGTGCCAAGACCCATGGCTTCCGTGCCCGTATGGCCACTAAGGGTGGTCGTGCCGTGCTCGCCCGTCGTCGCGCCAAGGGCCGCAAGCGTCTCACTGTCTAGCAGCGATACACACATCTCGCATGAAGACTATTAAGTCTCGGCAAGATTTCGAGCATGTGTTCAGTCAGGGGCGTCGTTTCAATCACCCTCTGATTCGAATGACCATATGTGAATCGGTTGGCGAAGGCGACTCCGGAAGGGTCGCCTTCGTTGGTGCTAAGCGACTCGGTTGTGCCGTCGTGCGCAACCGATCCAAGCGTGTGATGCGCGAGGCCGCCCGCAGCTGCGGATTTCCCGTTGCGGGTTATGACATCATCTTGTTCGCAACTCCCAAGACGAGGGTTTCCTCGCCGCAGGAGATGGACAAGGCGTTGCGTTCGCTTATGAAGCGCGCCGGCGTTGCCGGGGAGGAGCGATGAGCAATCACGTTTTGCGACGTGTTGCCATCGCTCCTATTCGCATATATCAACAGGTTATTTCGCCCTTATTGCCTGACGCCTGCATTTATTACCCAACGTGCTCGCAATACGCCGTCCAGGCGATTGAGAAGCACGGTGTTTTGAGAGGCTGCTGGCTTGCCGTGAGGCGCATCGCTCGCTGCAATCCCCTGCACGTCGGCGGTTATGACCCTGTGCCCTAGCGGGCACTCGCTATCGGAGGAAAACTTACATGTGGGATTGGATCGTTAACATCCTTTTCGAGCTGCTCAAGCTCATCCAGACCTTTGCGGTCGACTGGGGCCTGTCCATCATCATCCTGGTGGTCATCATCCGTCTGCTGCTGACGCCGCTCATGCTCAAGTCGACCAAGTCGACGGCTCGCATGCAGGTGCTGCAGCCCAAGATGCTCGAGATCCAGGAGCGCTATGCCGACGATCCCCAGCGTCAGGCCGAGGAGATGCAGAAGTTCTACAGCGAGAACAAGTTCAACCCCATGGCTGGCTGTCTGCCGCTGCTGATTCAGATGCCTATCCTGTTCGCCCTGTTTACATTGCTGCGCAACCTGCCGCAGTACTTTAACGACGGCACGTTCTCGTTCTTCAACATCCTGCCCGACCTGACCACCACGCCGAGCGCTTCCTTTGCCGATGGCTTTATGGTTGCACTGCCTGCGCTGGTTTGCCTGATCCTGTTCGCCGTCCTGACCCTGATTCCGCAGCTCTATATGTCGCGCAACCAGACCGGCCAGCAGGCTCAGAGCATGCGTATGATGGCCGTTGTCATGACGGTCATGATGCTTTGGATGGGCTGGAGCCTTCCCGTTGGTGTTCTGCTGTACTACGACGTCTCGTCTGCTTGGCAGGTTATCCAGCAGATTTTTGTGACGCAGAAGGTCATCGACAAGGCGAAGGCCGATGAGGAGGAGCGTCTTAAGAACGCTCCGCTGCAGGTTGAGGTCACTCGTCGAGAGAAGAAGCCGCGCCCGCACAAGAAGAAGTAACGGGATATCAATCTTATTTAGGTACCTAACTTTTGGAGTACGTTATGTCTGAAGAGATCATCGAGGATATGCTTGAGGAGGTTGCCCCGCAGGTCGCGGGCGATTATCCCGAGATTGCACAGCGCTACAAGGCTGGTGAAGAGCTGACCGATGAGGAGCTCGACACCATTGCCGATGTTGCGATTTCCATCCTGCGTTCCATCCTTTCGCACTTCGATGCCGCCAACTCTCCTATCGATGAGTATGAGGGCGACGAGGGTGAGCTGATTTTGGATGTAACGGCTCCCGACCTTGCTGTTCTCATTGGCCGTCATGGTCGCACCCTTGATGCCCTTCAGGTTATGTTCTCTTTGCTGGTGAGCCGCAAACTTGGCTTTAGGTATCCGGTTGTGGTGGACGTAGAGGGATACAAGAGTCGCCGTCAGGACAAGGTTGCTTCCATGGCCCAGTCTGCTGCCGAGCGTGCCATCCGCACTCATAAGAGTGTTTCGCTTCCGCCCATGAATGCCTACGAGCGTCGACTGGTTCACATTGCACTTCGTGGCAATGATGCCGTCGATACTCATTCTGAGGGTTCTGACCCTGATCGCCATGTGGTGATTGTTGCTCGATAATCTTCTCGAGCTTATGCTAAGGGGACGTGGTTTCCACGTCCCCTTTTTTTGTCAAAAGTTCTCGATACACTGATTTTTGTCAGAAAGGAGCTTTCGTTGTTAGTACTTACTGATCAGCAGGCTGACGAGATGTTGAGTCGTCTAACTTCCTATTGCAAAGAGTATTCCTTGAGCGTAACTGATGTTAAGCTGAGGAAATGTATTCAGCATTTGGATTTGGTTCTAGAAACAAATAAGACAACCAATCTCACCCGTATTCTTAACGTAGAAGATGCTGCAGTACTTCATATCCTCGACTCACTTGTTTTGCTCCCCTATATCAACAAGGCTCCTGAGGGAGCTTTGCTCGATATGGGAACAGGTGCGGGCTTCCCTGGTATTCCATTAACCATAACCACGCATCGTAAAGCTACTTATATTGACTCTGTTTGCAAGAAGGTTGATGCGGTTAATTCCTTTGTCCATGCTCTTGGATTGAAACATGCTCATGCGGTTCATGATCGTCTTGAAGAATATGCTCGAAGCCATAAGAAGCAGTTCTCCGTTGTAACCGCCCGCGCACTGGCCCCTCTACCGATTCTTGTTGAGTATGCGGCTCCGTACCTGAAGGATGGAGGGCTATTTGTTATCACCAAGGGCAATCCTTCGGATGAGGAGCTTGCTTCCGGTATGTCAGCAGCTAAGATTTGCGGCTTCACTTTGCTTCTGAATGACGCAATTGATTTGCCTGAAGGCTTGGGTCACAGGGAGTTCATTGTTCTTAAGAAGAGTCATTCAGCATCTGTTTCATTGCCTCGTGCAAATGGCATGGCAAAGAAGAATCCGCTTGCCTAGATGTTTCACGTGAAACATAATAGATACTAACAACTTGCAGTGTTTCACGTGAAACATGGCGGTTGATATTGAATCGGAATGTTTCACGTGAAACATCCTCCGTTTGACAGCTTCAATACACACCAGGAGGGACCGTGGGATTTCGCGACGTTAAGCGTTCTAAGAGCGCAAAAGACACGCGTATCATTGCAATTATCAATCAAAAAGGCGGCGTTGGTAAGTCAACGACGGCTGTAAACCTTGCGGCGGCACTGGGCGAGCAGGGTCGTAAGACGCTGATTGTCGATTTTGATCCGCAGGGAAACAGCACCAGTGGATTCGGAATTGAAAAAGAAGACCTTGATCACTGCATCTATGATGCATTGTTGAATGATGTGCCGGCAGAATCGCTTGTTCTTGATACAAATTGCAAAAAGGTATTCGTAATTCCGGCTACAATTCAGCTTGCAGGCGCGGAAATTGAGCTCGTAAGCGCAATCGCTCGTGAAACCCGCCTCAAAGATTTGCTTGAGCCGATTCAGGACGAGTTCGATTTTATTTTCATTGACTGTCCCCCTTCGCTCGGCCTGCTTACTATCAACGCCTTGACCGCGGCAGACAGCGTTTTGATTCCGATCCAGTGCGAGTATTATGCACTCGAGGGCGTTACGAAGCTGCTTGAGTCAATGAAGATGGTTAAATCACGTCTGAACAAGGGCTTAGACACCTATGGTGTGCTTATGACCATGTATGACTCGCGTACTTCTCTATCGAATCAGGTTGTTGAGGAGGTTCAATCGTACTTTGGTGACAAGGCGTTTAAGACGCTGATCCCCCGTACGGTTAAAATCTCCGAAGCACCGTCTTTTGGAGAACCGGTAATTACCTATGCACCTCAAAATAAGGGTGCAAAAGCGTATATGAACCTTGCAAAAGAGGTGATCAAGCGTGCCTAGTGTAAAGAAACGTGGTGGATTGGGACGTGGACTCAATGCTTTGGTCTCAGAGGCCGAGTATGAGACCGGTGGTTCGGCTGCATCCGCGTCAAAGGCTGCATCTGAAACGAAACTACCTATTGAGGATATTGTTCCCAACCCTAACCAGCCGCGAATTCACTTTAACGAAACCGAACTTCGCGAGTTGAGCGAGTCAATCCAAGAACATGGCGTTTTGCAGCCGCTTTTGGTTCGCAAGCATGGAAACGGCTATGAGATCATCGCTGGTGAGCGTCGTTACCAGGCGTCAAAGCTTGCTGGCCTTGAAGAATTGCCAGTCATCATTAAAGAGGTAAATGATGAAGAGATGCTTGCTCTTGCTCTTATCGAAAACCTTCAGCGTTCTGATCTGAATCCCGTCGAAGAGGCCAAGGGCTATCGTCAGCTTATCGATGCCAGCGGTATGACCCAAGAGGCATTGTCGAAGGCAGTAAGCAAGTCACGCTCTGCAATTACAAACTCACTGCGTCTGCTCGATCTCCCCGAAGTAGTTCAGCAGATGATTTTTGAGGGCAAACTTACTGCTGGTCATGCACGTGCGATTCTTGCGGTTCCCTATGAAGACGCGCGTATTCGACTTGCAGAGAAAGTTGTTGCAGAGGGCCTTTCCGTAAGAGCGACAGAAAATCTTGCTCCGTTGTTTTCTGCCGGAGAGACACCTAAGACGCCGAGACCTGCAACGCCTCAGTCTTTTAAAAAGGCTGCCCGCGTGCTTCGTCAGGTATTTAATACCAACGTGCGTGTGAAGAGCTCGCGTGGAAAGAATAAGATTGAGATTGAGTTTAAAGACGAGGAAGAGCTCTCTCGTATTCTTGGCGAAATGATTCAGTTTGATCAAGGAGGCCAAGATGAGGAATAAGATTTTAACAGCGATTGCATTGGCTACGACTGTCGTGGCTGGTGCCTTTGCTGGCTATAAGATCGCGACAGACGATGAACTGCGAGGTCGTTTGCTTCGTGGCGCGCAAGATATCGTCGATACTTCCAAAAAGAAAATGGATGTTATGACCGAAGATGTTGCCATGCGTACTGCTCAGGTAACGAAGAATCCCAAGATTAACCAAAGTTGGGTTAGCAACCAATGGGAAAATGTAGGCTATTAGGTACCTAACAATTACTCAGCATATTTTGAGGGGTCCTTGTCTGATTCATGAGACAAGGACCCCTTATTTTGGCCGTAAAAATGGGACAGGTAGCAGCTGATTCAAAATTAAGGTCAATAAATGAAACGACCCCGGTTGCATATTCTGTAACCGGGGTCGTTCGATGTTTCACATGAAACGTTTTGGGATGCGACTCCCCTATGCGTTCTTCTGAACTTTGAAGCGCTGCTTCAGCTGTCCACAAGCGGCGTCAATATCGTTACCACGGGAGTTACGAATCGTGGTCTCGATGCCACGGGACTCAAGACGACGCTGAAGATCCTCAACCTTATGAATCGGCGACGGCTTGAGCGGGCTACCCTCGATGTCGTTAAGCTGAATGAGGTTAACGTGGCACAGCGTTCCCTCGCAGAAGTCGCAGAGCGCCTGCATTTCGGGATTCGTATCGTTGACGCCTTCGATCATGGCATACTCATAGGTCGGGCGGCGGCCGGTCTTCTCGGTGTAGAGCTGAAGCGCTTCGTGAAGGCGAAGCAGCGTGTACTTCTTAACACCGGGCATGAGCTTATTGCGCGTCGACTGGATGGCGGAATGCAGGGAAACGGCAAGCGTGAACTGCTCGGGGATGTCGGCAAATTTGCGAATACCGGGAATAACGCCGCTGGTAGAGACGGTGAGGTGACGAGCGCCGATACCGATGCCATCGGGGTCGTTGAGGATTCGCAGCGCCTTGAGAACCTCGTCGTAGTTGGCAAACGGCTCGCCCTGGCCCATGAAGACAACGCTCGTGGCGCGCTCGCCAAAGTCGTTGGATACATGAAGTACCTGGTCGACGATCTCTTGAGCGGTCAGAGAGCGCTTGAGGCCGTTGAGACCGGTAGCGCAAAAGGCACAGCCCATGCCACAGCCTGCCTGGGTGGAAACGCAGACGGAAAGCTTGTTACGACGGGGCATGCCGACGGTCTCGACGGAAACGCCGTCGTGGTACTCGAGCAGATACTTGCGAGAGCCATCTTTGGAAACCTGCTTGGTGAGTTCAGCCGGCGTGTCAAAGGCAAAAGCCTCTTTAAGCTGCTCGCGGAAAGCCTTGGGAAGGTTGGTCATATCGTCAAACGAACAAACGTTCTTCTCAAAGACCCATTCGATGAGCTGCTTCGCGCGGAAGGCGGGCTGGCCAAGCTCGGCCACGAGCTCGCGAATATCGTTTTGGCTCAAGTCGCGAATGTCCTGAGATTTAGTCCTGGGATTCATGGAAGCCTTTCGATTTTGGGGAAACGTAGAGGGTATCGCTACAATATGGTATCAGCTGCAGAAATTATAGAGGAGGAGTCTGCCCATGCCGGGTAAAAGCCTAGAGAACATGCACGTAGCGGTCTTGGCGGGCGGTCATTCCGCTGAGCGCGAGATCTCGCTCAATTCGGGAAAGAACGTCGTGGTTGCCTTGAAGGAGGCCGGCTACACTTCGGTGGAGCTGCTCGACACGGCTGCCGATGATTTTATGGTAACCATGGCGACCGGCGGCTTTGACGTGGCGTTTATCGCCATGCACGGTGCCGGCGGCGAGGATGGCGCCATGCAGGGCGCCATGGAGACCCTGGGTATCCCCTACACGGCCTCGGGCGTGCTTGCCAGCGCCTGCGGTGCCGACAAGGAGGTCTCTAAGCTCCTGTACGCCAAGGCGGGCATTCCCATTGCCCCCGGCCTCGCGCTCGAGGTGGGCGATGAAGTCGATATCGATCATATCGTCGAGGTTTGTGGCGGGCGCTGCTTTGTGAAGCCGGCCGTCAACGGTTCCAGCTATGGCATTTCCCTGGTCCATGAGCCCTCCGAGCTGCCCGCGGCAATCGCCAAGGCGTTTGCGTACGGCGACAAAGTGCTGGTCGAGAAGTGCATCGAGGGTACCGAGATCACCGTCGGTGTGTACGGCGAGGACGACGTGCGCGCTCTGCCGATTGTCGAGATTCGCAAACCCGAGGACTGCGAGTTCTACGATCTGGACGTGAAATATGTCGACCCTACGGACATCCATCGCATTCCGGCGCAGATTTCACCCGAGAATTACGCTCGCGCTCAGGAGCTTGCCTGTGCTGCTCACAAGGCCCTCGGTTGCCTGGGTATCTCGCGCAGCGACTTTATCGTGAGTGAGGACGGCCCCGTTATCCTCGAGACCAATACCATTCCCGGCATGACCGATACGTCGCTGTATCCGGACGAGATCCGCCACACCGACGACATGACGTTCCCGCAGGTCTGTGACAGCCTGATTCGTATGGGCCTTCGTCGAGCGGGCATTGCATGCTAATCGAGGACGCGGTTTCGTCAGGAACGCCGCAGTTTGTCATCGACTCCTATGCCACGCTTGCCGAACGCGCCAAAACGCAGTCCTTCGGCCTTATCGAGGAAGATGTGATTGTCCTCGATACCGAGACCACAGGTCTTTCGGTGCAGGACAACGAGCTGATCGAGATCTCGGCGGCCCGTCTTTCGGGCCGCGAGATCGTCGACCGCTTCGATACCTTCGTGCATCCCAAACAGCTGATTCCCGCCGAGATTACCGAGCTCACGAGCATTACAAATGCCGATGTGGCGGATGCCCCGTCGGCCGTTGAGGCCGTCGCCGCTCTCGCCGATTTTGTCGGTGGTTGCCCGGTGATCGCACATAACGCCACGTTCGACCGCTCGTTTATCGAGTCGGTCAAAGGCGGCGTCAACGTGAGCGATATTTGGATCGATTCGCTGGCGCTGTCGCGCATCGCGCTTCCTCGCCTGGCCTCGCACAAGTTGTCTTTTATGGCCGATCTGTTTGGCTGTGACTCGGTATCACACCGTGCCAATGCTGACGTCGACGCCCTGTGTGGCGTATGGCGCGTGTTGCTCGTGGCGCTCACCGACTTGCCTCAGGGCCTCATGGCGCGCCTAGCCGACATGCATCCGGATGTGCCTTGGTCCTATCGTCCTATCTTCTCATTCTTGGCAGGGCAGAACCCTGGTTCTATCTTCTCTCTCAGCGCCGCTCGTGCTGACGTTCTCAAGGCCGATCGCGCCGACGATCGGGTGGACGCCGACGAACTGCCGGTCCTCAAGATGCCGAGTCGTGAGGAGATTGAGGCAGACTATGCGCCCGGTGGCCTGGTCAATCGCATGTATCCCACCTACGAGCCGCGTGATGAGCAGATCGCGATGGCGCTCGAGGTCCGCGATGCGCTGGTCACGGGCACTCATCGTGTAATTGAGGCGGGCACGGGCGTCGGCAAATCGATGGCCTATCTGGTGCCTTTTGCCGAGGCGGCACGCCGTAACAACATCACGGTTGGTATTGCGACCAAATCGAACAATCTTGCAGACCAGCTCATGTACCATGAGCTGCCAAAACTTGCCGAGCAACTAGGCGGTGGTCTGTCATTTTGCGCTCTCAAGGGGTATGACCACTATCCATGCCTGCGCAAGCTTGAGCGCATGAGCCGCGGCCAGGTCGAGATTGCCACCAAGCGCGATCCGGCGGACACGCTCACGGCGGTCGCGGTCATTATGGCGTACGTCTGCCAATCAGCCGATGGCGACCTCGACTCGCTTGGTATTCGGTGGCGCAGCGTCAACCGCCCCGACTTTACGACGGCCTCGCGCGAGTGTGCTCGTCGCCTCTGCCCGTTTTTCCCTGATAAATGTTTGGTCCACGGCGCTCGTCGTCGTGCGGCGCATGCCGATGTGGTGGTCACCAACCATTCCCTGCTGTTCCGCAATGTCGCGGCCGAGGGCAGGATTTTGCCTCCGATTCGTCATTGGGTAATCGACGAGGCCCATTCCATCGAGCGCGAGGCACGCCGTCAGTGGGCGCGCGTGGTATCGGCGGACGAATCACGCGTTCTGTTTGAGCGTCTGGGTGGCTCGAGCACCGGTGCGCTAAGCCAGGTTTCCCGTGATTTGGCAACCTCCGAGGGCTCTACGCTCTATCTGGGCCTTACTGCCAAGGCGACGTCGATGGTTGCGCGCGCGAGCATGGCAATCGCCGACGTGTTCGATGGCGTTCGCGAGCTCGGTCGCCGTGCCCGTGGGGGTTATGACAATGCCAATCTATGGATTGGCCCCGAGCTGCGCGAATCTGACGACTGGCATGATTTCTTACAGTCGGCCTACGCTGCCATCGACGTATTGGAACAGGCTGACAAGAGCGTCGACGCGCTGGTGCAAGCCGTCGCCGCCGACAAGCCCGAGGTTGTTGTCGACCTGGGTGATATCTCGCGCCGCCTGCACGAGCTGGCCGAGAACCTCAAACTCATCATTGATGGCACCGATGAACACTACGTGTATTCGCTGCAGGTCAATCGCAGGCTGCGTGCCGGCGGAGAGTCAATGACCGCAGAGCGCATCGACATTGGCGAGGCCTTGGCAACCGAGTGGCTGCCCGAGGTTCACACGGCTATCTTTGCCTCGGCGACCATGACGGTGTCCAAAAGCTTCGAACACTTTAACCACGCGGTCGGCCTCGATCGCATCGGCGCTTCAACATCCTCATCGCTGCACTTGGACTCGAGCTACGACTTCGATTCGAACATGGCTGTAGTCGTTGCGGGCGATATCCCCGATCCGCGCGATCGCGAGAGCTATCTTACGGCGCTCGAGCGCGTGCTGGTCGACGCCCATCTTGCCATGGACGGATCGGTGCTCACACTGTTCACCAATCGGCGCGACATGGAAGACCTGTACGCCCGCGTTGAGCCCAAGATGGCCCGTGCGGGTCTGGAGCTCAACTGCCAGCAGCGCAACTCATCTCCTCGTCGCCTGCGCGATCGGTTTATCAACGAGCCGACTTCATCGCTTTTTGCGCTTAAGGCCTTCTGGGAGGGGTTCGACGCCAGCGGCGAGACGCTGCGCTGCGTCATCATTCCCAAGCTGCCGTTCTCGAGTCCCACGGACCCGCTCTCGTGCGAGCGCAACCTGCGCGAAGACCGCGCTTGGGCGCGCTATTCGCTGCCCGAGGCGGTGCTCGAGGTCAAGCAGGCGGCCGGCCGCCTTATCCGCTCGTCGACCGATTGCGGCGTGCTGATTCTGGCCGACCCGCGCCTGGTGACGAAGGGCTACGGAAAGAAGTTCTTAACGTCGCTGCCCACGAGCTCCTACCAGCGCATCGAATCGGCGCAGATCGGGCACTATCTGCAACTGTGGCGCGCACGCCACGAGCGGCGGCGCTAAAGCGGACAGACGAGGGTTTTTGCCATATCGCACAGGCGCTTTGACAGGGCGGGGTCATCCAAGATGCGGATGGCTCCGCCCGCTGCGATTACCTGGCTCAGTAGCCAACGCTCGGAGCCGTAATGCACAGTTACCGTTGCCATGTCTGCCCCGCCGCGCTCGATTAGGGTGATGCCGGCCCACTCCAGATGCTCCGCCATATCGAATGGCGTCAGGAGCTTTGCGCTATGCTGCGTCCGGGCAAGGGAATCGTGGAGGGATGCGACGTCCGGTGCGTGAGACACGACGGAGTCTTCCGTCAAGGTGAGTCCCTCGATTTTATCCATGCGATAGGTGCGCTGCTCATCGACTGCGATGTCCCAGGCAATCAAGTATGTTTGGTCGCCGTTTGCCGTAATGCGCAAGGGGTCGACCAGACGCTCGCGTGGCCGTGCATCGTCCATCGAGCGATACGAGATGCGGCAGCGAACGCCGTCCTGAATGGCGCAGCTCAGCTGCTGCCAGTGCGACCCGTGGTTGACGGTGTCAAAGACGCGCTGGTTATAGCCGAGCTCTTCGGGTAGAAGAGCATGCCGAATCCGGGCTGCCGTCTGTGGCTCGATCCCCAACGATTCAAGTTCGTGGTTGAGCACAGCGCCCTCGGCGGCACTCAGGCGCAACGGTAGAACACGCCCGGCGTCGCCGGTGAGGACCACACGCTCGCCGCGGCATTCGCAGATGATGCGCGCGCCCGATTCTCGGTCCGCGAGCGTCGAGACGATCTCGAGAATCTCGTCGAGCGACACCCCTGTGATGTCAAAGCGGCTGCAAATCTCGGCTCGTGTCATGCCGCTCTCGCCGGCGGCGTAGAGGGCCTCCATGATGTCGATGGCGCGCGAGAGTCTCTGCTCGCTGGTGAGTTTACGCACGGGCATGCTCGTGCACCGTCCTTTCAATGAGGCGGTTCCACGCCTGCTTGAGCGATTTGGGGGCCACGGGCCTCATGCCGTCCACGGCGTGGGCCATGCAAAATGAGGCGGCGGCTTCAAGGTCACGCACGTCAACGGTCCAGGTCCATCCCGCATCGGTGTGTGCGAGCTCACCTCGCCCGCGCGTGAGGCCGTTGATCATATCGATCTGCGTCTGAGGGGCGAACGAGAACGTGGCTGCAACGGGCGGTCGGTCGGCAAAATCGAATTCAAAGAACAGATAGTCGTTGAGATTGAAGTCCGCAGGGATGGCGTAGGCCTTCGAAGGACGCCAAGCGCGAACGATACGGTCGCAGCGGAATGTCCTGATGCCGTCGGTGACATTGTCGAGGCCGCAGAAGTACGCCACGCCCTCGCGTTCGAACATGCCGTAGACGCAGACGGTACGTTCTTTCTGCTCGCCGCGTCCGTTCTGATATAAAAATCGCAGCGCGCATCGCTCGGCAAAGGCGCTCCATACCGCATCGACGGTGGGAGAGCGGCGGATTGGTGCTTCGTCCACCGTCGTCCTACCGGTGAGATAGGCAATCTTGGAGCGAATATCGGCAAGCGGTGCGGCAAAAGTGGATGAGCCGGCCGCTAGTGTCTGGTCGATGGCGTTGAGCAGGATATCGGCGTCGTCTGCGGTGATGAGGCCGCCTGCTGCAAAGGTGTGCTCGCGGTCGATTGTCCACGAGCTTTCCTCGGTCTCCTGCGCACCGGCGGGGCGAACTTCCTTGATTAAGATGCCACGCTCGAGCAGTTTGTCACGATCGCGCCGAAACTTGCGCTTATCCGAGTCGATGTTGCCCGAGCCATATCCCAGGTCAGAATCCAAGACGATCTGCTCGGTCGTCAGCGGTTCGGGGGAGCTGTTGAGCACAAAGAAAAGATTGAGGATGCGCTGAGCCGTTTTATCGAAACCGGGCTCCGAACTTCCCTTTTTAATTGTCGCGGTCGCGTCGCTTGCCGTCATAGAGTCCTCGCATGAGAAGGTGGTTTGCTGCCATGATTTTAGTCCGATATGGAGATTAGGCTATATCCTTGTCCGCTCGAGGCGTTAAGATGGCCCGAATTCGGTCGTTTGCGCTCGCTCGGGGTATACTTTCGACTATATACGGTTCTAATGTGCATGCATTGGGCCTATTTGTCGGATTATGGATGTGGAGCGCACATGGCGAACACCCAGAACTATATTAACCACCTGCTGCAGAACACCGGCATTACGCCGGCATGCAGCGAAGAAGAGCGCTTGGCTGCCGAGGATATCGCTCAGATCTTCCGCAACCACGGCTTTGACCCCGAGGTTCAGGAGTTCAATGCCCCGGCGCCCAGTAGATTGGCATTTGCCGTTACCGGTATTCTTGCGTTTGCCGGCGCCCTGCTGATGGGCATCGGCGGCGGTATCGGCTTGGTCGGCACCTTGCTGGCCATTGTCGGCGCCGTTCTTTACGTGCTCGAGCGCACGGGCCACCCCGTGGTTTCGCGCCTGGGCAAGACGGGCGTGAGCCAAAATGTCATCGCCTACCACAAGGCCTCGGGCCCGCTCGCGTCTCCGCGCAACCGCCCGGTGGTCGTTGTCGCACACTACGACTCTCCCCGTGCTGAGCTGCTCGCCCGCGAGCCCTATGCTTCGTATCGTGCGCTCATCGCCAAGCTGTTGCCCGTTGCCACGATTGCCCCTGCTGCCGTTGCCATCCTGCGTATCCTGCCGCTCCCCGGCGCGCTCAAGGTTCTGCTGTGGATTGTCGCGATCCTCGCTTCCCTCGTTGCACTTGCCAACGCGGCAAACATCATCTCTAACCGCCACGTTCTTCCCTATACGTCCGGCGCGGTGTGCAACAAGTCTTCTGTCGCCGCTATGCTCGGCGTTATGGACAACGTTGCTCCCTTCCAGGGCGAGAACGAGTTTCCCGACGATGTTCCGTTCGATACCTATTTTGGGGAGCAGAAACGTCGTGCCGAGGAAATGGCGCGCGCGGCGGCGGAGTATGCCGCGGCCCAGCAGCAAAACGACTACGGCAACACCATCGAGTACGAAGAGCCTACCTACGCCGAGGACGAGTTCGGTCAGCCGATTGCTCCCGACGCTCAAACCGAGCCCGAACAGGGCGAGGCTTTTGACGAGCAGATCGAGGGCTTTGAGGGTGCGTCTGCCGACGAGACGCTGATTGGCGCCATCGTGCCCGAGGATCAGAATCAGACTGTCCAGGCCGAAGAGTTCAATGACGAGGTTCCCGCTGCTGAGCCGGCGGAGGAGCCTGCCGCGGCCGAGCCCGAGCCCAAGCTCTATCGCAACGCCGCCGGCAACATCCGCTTTGGTTCGGATGCCATCCGTGCGCTCGGAATGCTTCCCGAGTCCTGCACGCTCGATTACGAGGAGGGCGAGGAGCCGACGTTTGAGCCCGAGCCTGCGCCCGTTGTCACTGCGGATGATGAGTCTGCCGCGGTTACCGCTGCCGTTGCCGAGCCCGAGGCGGTGTCTGCGATCGATCCCGCGGCAGGACTGGACATTTTGGCTCCCGCCGCGCCGGCGCAAGACGTTGCGGACGAGTCTGACGACGATTACGTTGAACAGCCGAGGCGCGTGTCTTACGAGAGCGATACTGATTTCTCTGCCGAGATTCCCGCGGCAACGCCCCATGCCGATATTGCATCCGCGTTCTCTTCGATTGGCGCCAGCGCTTCCAGCTTCTTTAAGGGTGCGCTTGCAAAGGGCAGGAAATTTGTCGACGATTTCGAGGAGAAGCGCGCTGCCGCACGCGAGGCTGCCGAGCAGGAGGCTATCGCTCAGCAGCAGGCAGCCGAGGCGGCACGTGAGCGCGCGGCGCAAGAGTTTGAGCAGAACGAGGCTATGCAGTCCGTGCCCGTCGACGCTGCCGAAGCTACGACGTCCTTTGAGTCCCAGCAACCGGCGTCCGCGGATGTTGTTGAGGCAACAACGTCTTTCGAGCCCCAGCAGCACGTCGATAGCACCATGTCGTTTGATGCCGCGCAGTTCGATTCCACGATAACGTTTGAAAAGCAAGGCACCGCGATTGCCGAGCCCCTTCCTGTTTCCGATGAGCAGGGCGGCGCGGCAGACGATGACGAGCCCATTGATGCTGCCGAAATTCAGGATGCTGCCGAGGACGAGTCCGTCGAGGCCAACTCTGACGAAGAGCAATACGCGGCAGCCGAGCAAGATGATTCGACCGAGGTCGAGCAGGAGGAAGTGCCTGCGGTTTCCGAGACTCCCGAGACGGATGAGTCGAGGCCTTACTCCACGCAGATTTTCACCATGCCGACCCCGAGCGGTTCCGGTGCCACGGTTGCCGATGCTGCTCCCACCCAGGACGAAACGGTCGATTCCCTTATGGCCCAGATTTCCTCCCAGGCATCACCGCGTCCGCAGATGAATGTTCCCGATCCGGCGTCGGCTCCGTCGCCCGCACCTTCCTCGTCTCCGCTGGCTTCGGTCCCCGATCCGTCGCTACCGTCGATGAAGCAGGCAAACGTTGCGTCTCGCACGTCGCTGTTCGACCTTCCCGACCCCTCCGCACAGGTCAACGACCCCTTTGCTACTGCCCAGGGTCCCGAACCCACATCGGCACCCGTTGCGCCTCCTGTGCCCGTTGCGTCGGGCGCTCAGCCGATCGAGACCATTTCGGCTCCCGCCCCGGCGGCACCCAAGTCTCGCAAGCGCGGCCTGGGTGGCCTGTTCGGTCGTAAAAAGAAAAACGAGCAGGACAGCATGAGTGACTGGCTGGGCGTCGAAGACGATTACGATGCCAAGAAGTCCGGTCGCGGTATCGGTTCGTGGGATAACTTCGAGGACGATAACGATGGCTGGAAGGGTGGCGCTACGTCTTCCGATGGCGCTTCTTCCGAAGATATGCTCTCGGCTGTCGCCTCTATGGGCGATGATGAGCTGCTCGGTCACGATATCTGGTTTGTGGCAACGGGCGCCTCGGATTGTGATGGCGCCGGCATGAAGGCCTTCTTGGCTTCGCATCGCGATAAGCTCCGCGGCGTATTCTTCATCAATCTTGAATCCGTCGGCGCCGGTAGGCTTTCGGTGGTGACGGTCGAGGGCGAACAGCAGCTGCTCAAGGGCGATCGCCGCATCATGAACCTGGTCAGCAAGGTGTGCAAGTCGTTCCATGTCGATTGTGGCGCGCTCGAGATGCCCTATGCCAAGACCGATGCCTATGCCGCGCTCGAGGCGAGCCGCCGAGCCCTCACCATCGCCGGCGTGGACGGCACGCGTCTGGCTTGCGCTCGTACCGAGGACGACCTGCCCCACAATGTCAACCCGACGAACATTGCCACGGTATCCGAGGTCGTGACCGAGGTTATCCGCCGTTCGTAGACGGAGCTCTAAGGAGTCAACGTGTTTTCGTATATTAAGCGCCATTGGCCTGTCTACGTGATTTTGACCTTGATTGCCATTGCGTTAGGATTTGGGGCTGCCTACATCGTGGGTGCAAAGGGCTCGACCCCCGCCTCCGCAATCAGCGAAGAGGTGGAGCAAGAACAGAGTACGGGTGCCGATGGGATTCCTGAGTCCGAGCAGGCAATCGTTGATGGTGGATCTTCGTCTGCAGAGTAGATACGGCGATTTACATGATTGAAAGCGGGCGAGCCAGGCCCGCTTTTTCATCGCGCTAGCGCTTCTTTGGGGTCGACCTAAGGCGAGCGAACCATAGGGCTGCGGCACCCGAGGTCAGGAGCGCGGTGATGCAAGCGGCGATGGGAACTGATCCTGTTGCCGGTAGGTCCTGCGGTAGGGTACAGCGTTGAATGACACGGTCCTCGTCATGTGACTCAAGTTTATCGCCGCCGCCGTTGCGGCAAAGATCGACGCGTGCGCTGTTGGTGAGTGCGGTTTGGGGCGTATAAGCCGACGTCGCCTGCATGTGCACGATTGCGCCCCGAGCGTCTGTACCAAGGATTGCTTTGGCATCGTCAAGGTCGTCGTGCTCATCTTTGAGATCATCGCGGGTCCAAGAATCCGCATCGCTTCGAGTCGTAAAGCCGGCGGCTACCGCACCGTATTCAATGCGAATGCCCGTTACGACGGTATTGGACGCAAGGTCGAGTTCTTTCGCCTCGAGTGTGGTGGATTCCGTGGTCGAGACATCCGCCTTCCAGAGGTGCCAGCCGTCGTAATCGACGAGGCGGCAATCCTCACCCAGACTTTCCCTTACTTCGTCGGACTCAAGCCAAGGATTTTCGTGCCCATCGTCAAGTGTCGCGTTTGCCGGCTCATCGACGTCTGTCGAGTCCAACGGCGTCGTGCGATACCACACGTTGCACAGACCATTGAGGTCGCCGATGGCGACGGGGGTTTCGATTGAGACGAATCTCGCCGTATCGTCCTCGGCACACTCAAGATCATCGGTAATTGTAAACTCATCAACCCAGGTAGTTGAATCGTTTCGAGCGTCGATGGTATAGGAGAAAAGCCCATCCGTATTGGTTTGCATCGCGGCACGGTTTTTACCATCGCCGTTAGCCAACAGGCCCTTTTCGATAGGTTGGACAAGTTCCTGACGCTTGTCGACCTGCCCCTTGATCTCGATGGGCGCATCCTTCATCGCGACGGATTGGACTTCTCCCGTATCCTTTATTTCAAACGTTATCTCCTCGGCAAGGTCATAGGTCCGCGGAGACATCATTTCGCGCAACGAGTAGGTGCCGGGTGCAAGATGTTCGACGCGGTGTGGCTTGTCGGATGAGGTCCAGGAGTCTATTTCGGTTTTATCGGGACCATATAAGGTGAGCCGTGCGCCTTCTACTTCCTGCTCACCGCTTGCATCGACCTTGGAGATATCAACCTTGGTGTAATCGTCGGATACGTTAAGCCGTGCTTCTACAACGGGTGTTTTCTGGTCGGCATAAGTAAGGTCGACAATATGGGTTGTCTGATCGAGCAAGAAGCCTGCCGGCGCTTGAGTCTCGACAACCTCGTAGCGTGCGGTGCCAGATCCCAGTGGGAGGTTGTCCGCGCGTACTTCTCCAGTTTCATCCGTCGTGACGGTAGCGACAGTCTCACCGTCGAGTGCGGCAATGCTACCGTCGGGGCGCACGATATCACCCGAGGCACGGATCTCAAAGATGGCGCCCGCGAGGCTGCTGCCGTCTACGGCATCGGTTTTAACGATCCTGATATTTCCGGTCGCGGCGCGGTCATAATACGAGGCGATTGCAACGGGCGTTAGGTTCATGTCGGCGGGTATGTTTACCTCGATTTCTTCGCTGACAAGATAGGGCTCTTTGGCCGAGGTTTCGCGTACATAATAGGTGTCCGGCACGAGCGATTCGGGCAGTGTGACGGTCCCGGTCGCGTCAGTCGTAAAGGTGTCCATTACGTTATGTGCTGGATACCAGCAAGTTTGTGAGACAGGTTCGTGATTGCTGTCGAGGAGTTGGAAGGTGAATCCGGCTAGGGGAACAGAAGCGCCTGTTTGGGCATCGCGTTTTACAATCTGGAGATGCGTCGACAGAGCGTGGTTGTCCACGATATATTGAAGCTCGGCGCCGTCGGAAATCTGATTTGCCCCGACGGTCCATTCCCCTGCACGTTTAAAACCCTCGGGGACGGTTTCCGGAACCTCGCGAACCGTGTAGCCGGCACGGTCGTATGGGACGGCTCCGTGGACACCGGCGGGTCGCTTGCCTGTGCCGAACCATGCTTCGGGCTGATCTTCGGTGGAGGCAAAGCCATAGATGTTTGTGGTCAGTGTGCCAACAACCTGCTGAGAGCTGTTGCTGACAATCTCAAAGACAACACCACCCGCCGGCTGCTCCAGGCCGGATTGGTCGCTATTGCCGTAATCCTTGAATTTGGAAATCTCAAGGTTAAACGCAATGGGGATATCGGAAACGCGAGATTCGATCTCGACCACGCCTGAATCGCCGAGCTGGTCGGCTCCAACGGTATAGGTCCAGCTGTCGTTGGATGGCAGGTAGCCCTCGGGGGCTTTTGATTCGTAGATGGTAAAGGTTCCTAAGGGGACATCGGCGAGGGTGGCCCGACCGCTTTCGTCGGTCGTGAGGATTTGTGCCCATCCAGGGGTTGATTGCGACACACACGTGAACTCTGCTCCTGCGAGCGAAGCTCCCACCTGGTGGCCGGCATTCGTCGCGGCATCGAGTTTTACGATACGCAGGTTGATGGTGCCGGGCTGTTCATCAATGGCGACCCGCCCGCCGTCATTCCCCGTGGTAAAGGCAATACGATCGTGGCGGGGGACATAGCCGGCCGGCGCCTTCGTTTCAACTAGGTAGTATGCCGTGTTGGGCAGAAGTGTTGCTTGCGCTCGACCGTTGCTGTCCATCTTGATGGTGCCGACACGCGCGCCGCTGGCGCTCTCAAAAATATCGAATGTTGCCCCGGTAAACTGATAGGTATTGTTTCCGCTGGTAATAACGGTGTTAGCAGACTGCTTTTGGAAGGAAACAGACACCGCCGGCAGTACATAGAGCATGTCTTGACGTTTGCTGCCGCCCGATACGGCCCCTAGATAGCGTCGCGCGCGGTGCGGAGCGGCTTTGATGCTTCCTGATTTTGCGCTGTCGTGGAGCCACCGCGCAGCCGCCACGACTTCATTGTCGGCGGTAAAGTGTCCGCTCTTGGTTTTACCCTGAGCGGTCGTGTAGGAGTAGGTGCCGTCGACATGGGTAGTGCCGTTGAGCATCCATACGGCAAGCTGGGTGGCGGCGCGGGCGCGATCGGGTGAAAGATGGTAACCGCCAAACGACGTGGTGGTGGGATATCCGTGACAAACGATTGCCGCGAACTCGTCGTCGAGCCACACCCAGCCTTGATCAAAGTTGAGCCATGGGCCGCCCGGTTTGGTGGGGCCGGGGCGCTCCTGGTTCATGCAGTAGGCAATCGAGGTGTCTTGAGCTTCATACTTGCCGATGAAGAAGGGTCCACAATCATCGCTAATAGTGCGGAAGCCGAGCTGGTCGTAGCCATCGACGGCAAATGCGGCTCCCGGTGCCAGGCAGCCGAAAAGCAGGAAGAGGAGCAGGAGCAGCGGACCTGTTGCGATTGCGCTGTGGACAGAGTGCGTGGGTGCGTTGGACATGGCTGCTCCTTATCCCTCGTGCGTCGCACGGGGAGGCTGCGACGCGTAGGATGAGGCTACCCCCGAGGTTCATGCGGGTAAGTACCGGAGCCTGACCAAAAGCTTGCCCAATTCCTGACAAATTGAGCTCAAATACAACAATCAAGCAAAAGCGCAGGTAGAAGATAGGGAGAACAGGAAGTCAAAGGTCCTCGTCTCCACAATTGACGCGATTTTCAAACGAATCTCCACAGCTAAAACAAGTATCACCACCCTTGTATCGAACAAGACAACCGCGTTATACTAGCCAACACACAAGCGGGCATCGCCAAGTGGTAAGGCATCAGCTTCCCAAGCTGACACTCGCGGGTTCGAGTCCCGTTGCCCGCTCCAGTTAAGAGCACAAGCACGGCACCATCACGGTGCCGTGCTTTTTTCAATAAAGTGCCGGGACTCGAACCCGACAGGGTGCGAGCGTTAAGCAAACGCGAAGCGTTTGTAGCGAGCAGGCGA
>UREZ01000011.1 GCA_900547025.1 uncultured Collinsella sp. | reverse complement strand
GATTCGCCGTACCATCCAGGTCCTGTCCCGCCGCACCAAGAACAACCCCGTGCTCATTGGCGAGCCGGGCGTCGGCAAGACAGCCATCGTCGAAGGTATCGCCCAGCGTATCGTGGCCGGCGACGTGCCGAGCACCCTGCGCGACCGCGACCTCATCGAGCTCGACATGAGCGCGCTGGTCGCCGGCGCCAAGTACCGCGGCGAGTTCGAGGACCGCTTGAAGGCCGTGCTCAAAGAAGTGCAAAAATCCGAGGGCAAGGTCATCCTGTTCATCGATGAGCTCCACACCATCGTGGGCGCGGGTGCCACCGAGGGCTCCATGGACGCCGGCAACATCCTCAAGCCGGCGCTCGCCCGTGGCGACCTGCACGCGATTGGCGCGACCACGCTCGACGAATACCGCAAGTACATCGAGAAGGACGCGGCGCTCGCCCGTCGTTTCCAGACCGTGATGGTCTCCGAGCCTACCGTCGAGGACACCATTTCGATCCTGCGTGGTCTGAAGGAGAAGTACGAGATCTTCCACGGTGTGCATATCACCGATAGCGCGCTCGTGGCAGCTGCCGACCTCTCCGATCGCTACATCGCCGACCGCTTCCTGCCCGACAAGGCCATCGATTTGGTCGATGAGGCGGCAAGCCGCCTGCGCATGGAACTCGACAGCATGCCGGTCGAGATCGACGCCACCACGCGTCAGCTCACTCAGCTGCAGATCGAGGAACAGGCGCTCATGAAAGAGACCGATGACGCCTCCAAGGAGCGTCTGGAGGCCCTGCGCCAGGAGATTGCCGAGGTCCAGGAAAAACTCAACGTGCAAAAGGCCGGCTGGCTCAACCAGAAGAACGCCATTGACCACGTGCAGGAGCTTAAGAGCCAGCTTGACGAGGCCAAGAGCGAGGAGGAGCGCGCGACGCGCAATGGCGACCTGGGCCGTGCGTCCGAGCTGCGCTACTCCGTGATCCCGGGCTTGCAGCAGCAGATTCAGGATTCCGAGGCCGCGCTCGAGGCGCAAAAGCAGCAGGACGGCGAGGGCCTGAACGAGCAGGTGACCTCCGATGAGATCGCCGAGGTCGTGAGCGCTTGGACCGGTGTGCCCGTCTCCAAGATGATGCAGGGCGAGCTCGACAAGCTGAAGGGCCTGGAGGGCGAGCTGCATAAGCGCGTCATCGGCCAGGACGAGGCGGTCTCCGCTGTCGCCGCGGCCGTGCGTCGCAGCCGTGCGGGTCTCTCCGATCCGGACAAGCCCATCGGCAGCTTCTTCTTCCTGGGCCCCACCGGCGTGGGCAAGACCGAGCTCGCCAAGGCGCTGGCCGAGTGCCTGTTCGATGACGAGCGTGCGCTCGTGCGTATCGACATGTCTGAGTACATGGAGAAGTTCAGCGTCCAGCGTCTGATCGGTGCGCCTCCGGGATACGTGGGCTACGATGAGGGCGGCCAGCTCACCGAGGCCGTGCGCCGTCGTCCGTACTCCGTGATCTTGCTCGACGAGATGGAGAAGGCCCATCCGGATGTCTTTAACGTGCTGCTGCAGGTGCTTGACGACGGCCGTCTGACTGACGGTCAGGGTCGCCAGGTGTCCTTCAAGAACACGATCATCATCATGACGTCTAACGTGGGTTCCAAGGCCATCGCCGAGCTTTCCGGCAAGGACGAGGAGGAGATGCGCCATCAGGTCAACGCGGCCATGGCTCAGACCTTCCGCCCCGAGTTCCTCAACCGTATCGACGATATCGTGGTGTTCCATCCGCTCGGCATGGCGCAGATCGAGAAGATCGTCGACATCCAGCTCGCCGACGTCCGCGCGCGTCTGGCCAAGGAGCGCATGACGCTTGCCATCACCCCGGCGGCCAAGCAGATGCTCGCCGTGGGCGGCCTGGACCCGGTCTTTGGCGCCCGTCCGCTCAAGCGTCTGGTCCAGCGCGAGGTCGTGGATGCCATCGCCGCCGCTATCATCGACGGCACGGTGCGCGAGGGCGATCAGGTGACGGTCGATGTCGACAAGGACGGCGGCTTTACCGTCGTGTGCGACAATACGCCGGCGGCCACCTACGAGGTCCCCGACGCCGAGTAGATTTTGGGCCATGCCTTAAAATCTGCCTTTTGAGCCGAACGCCAAGGGCGGCGGATCCGATTGGGTCCGCCGCCCTTTTTCGTGCGACAATCGATGGTGTTGAACGTGAGCACATGGCAAGGAGCTATGCAGATGAAAGACGAGAACAAGACGAACGCACCGGTGGCTGAGGCGGCGCCCGCCGCACCGAAGACTCCGTCTAAACCGGCACCCAAGCCGCGCGACCCCTACATCCGTGCCGAGAACGAGGACGATGACGGCTACGATCCCTACAGCGATCGCCGCCCCGAGCGCGAGCCGCTGTTCGAAGCCGACCCGTGGCGCTAACTTTTGTAGGGTGGTCATAATATCCCCGTCCCAAATTGACTGCTCGGGGAGTCGCATTCGAGCTCGGTTGTCCTCTTAGCCACTCGATATCCTTCGGAGCAATAACGGTGATAAAACTTGCTTAAGTGTTAATCAAGCTACACACAATCTTGCTCTCTAATTAATCAAGAATCGCTATAATTTTGATTAGCTAGAGAGCAAGATTGGAGAATCATGGCATTCAACGACTTGATCGCCCAGAAAATAAAGGACTTTGAACAGCAGGGGGTTCCGCAGGTCTTTGAGCGAGACCTTGATCTAGGAAACCCACAGGAGCCAAAGCGCGACAACATCGTAAATGTGATTGTGGGGGCCCGCCGTTGTGGAAAGACGTATCGCCTGTATCAGGAGATGCGGCGGCTTCAGAGCCGGGGCGTCGAGCTTGACCGGATGCTTTACTTCAATTTTGAGGATGAGCGCTTGCGCCCGTATGAGCCATCGCTGCTGGCGGACGTGCTCGACACGTTCTATGCGCTGTATCCTGTTGCTCGAACCGAGGGCGCTTACATTTTCTTTGACGAGATCCAGGAAATCCCCGAATGGGGTGCGTTTCTGCGGCGTGTAGTCGATACGGAGAAAGCGACCGTCTATGTGACGGGATCTTCTTCTAAGATGCTGTCCTCAGAACTTAAGAGCGAGTTCAGGGGTCGTTCCCTTGTGCGAGAGCTTTTTCCGTTGAGTTTTTCGGAATACGTTCGATATAAGACGGGGAGCGTTCCCGAGCCAGATGCGACCTTTTCTCCGAGCGATGCGGCGCTGCTTCGGCATCATCTGATCGGGTATCTTGAACGAGGGGGATTCATCGCGACACTTGAGCAGACGCCTGCAGACGCGATTCAGCTGCTACAGGAATATGCTTCGCGAACGGTTGCCATGGACGTCGTTGAACGTTACGACGTCAAGAACCCTCGCCTGGCATCGCTGTTCTTGACGCGGTGTATGGCATCTTCGGGACGAGAGCTGTCAGTGAACAAAGTGTACAACGAGTTCAAGGGCAGACAGATACCCGTCAGTCGTAATTCGCTCAGCGATTTACTTGAGTATTATGAGGACGCCTACCTGTTATTTTCTGTGCCGGAGTTCACGCGCTCACTGGCAAATAACATGCGGTCTGCGTCTAAGGTCTACGCTGTCGACCCTGCGATGTTTGGAGCATTCTCTCCGGCATCGGCATTGGACCAGGGCCAGAGGCTCGAGACCGCAGTGTTCAATGCGCTAAGAAGAAAGACTCCCGCGGTGAGGACCGGCTCGGTCTGCCGCCTGCTGATCAAAGAGAAGAGCAAAAGCCATGAGGTGGACTTTGTGGCTGGGGACGCGCTTCTCATGCGGGCTTATAGCCTGATTCAGGTGAGTGCGGATATGGCACGTGAGAAAACGCGCGAGCGCGAAATTGCCGCGCTTGATGCCTCGATGGCCCAGTTCGATCTTGGCGAGTCGGCAATCGTTACCATGGATGAACAGACCGATATTTCATGCGAGCACGGTGTGGTCCACGTTGTGCCCGCATGGAAGTGGCTCCTTGCCTAATCATCTATGGGCCTGTGGGGTCAGGACCTCCTGGCTCCCTCATCACGGTTGGGGAGCACCTTGCTGCGCCAGGCTAGTCCTGGGCTTTGATACTCGGCAGCAGGATCTGCGCGAGGTAGTCGGTTTCGAGCTTAGTGGCACCATCGGCCTTGCCGTCTTTACCCACCAGGTCGTTCTTGATCTGGCTATACGTATAGCGGTTGCCGGTCGTAAGCTCGACAAGCTCAATGGCCGTGTCCATGGGGTAGGTTGACACGGGGTTCTGCGTCCGTCCGTTGATGGTCTGGGGCACCACGTACGGATAGACGGGGCCGCTGGCGTAGACGGTATAACCGTTGCCTAGATTGGCCGCACCCAAAACCGTATCGCCTTCATCGGGCGTAAAGCTCTCGCCCTCGCGCACCGCGACGAGCGTCACGAGCGGCGTATTGGCGTCGTCGCCCAGATAGATGCATAGCGTGCTTCCGTTTTGCCAAGTTGCGACCTTGCCGTACCACTCAACCGGAATATCGAGCTGATACAGGTCCGTTGCCTTATGCCGAGCATCGGCATCGCGCGCGGCCTGCGCTTCGCTCGCGCTCACGGCATTGACGGCGGCGTCGCGCCGCGCGGTTGCCGCCTGCTGAAGTATCTTGGCGGCCGCGGCGGAGCTCGCACCGCCTTCCTCGGCATACTTGGCGGCGGCATCGATCTGGTCGTCAGTCACCGTGTCGGCCGAAGGCACCTTGAGCTTAAAGGTGGCCTGGGCACTTAAATCCTGTCCATCGCTCTTAACGGCGACCTGCGTCTTGGTGGTCGGGACGGTATAGATGGTGCCGTCGGCCGCGATGGGGGAGGCGGCGATGGAGAGCGTGTAATCGCCGGGCAGCAGTTTGATGCCGCGGCCGCGCTCGTCAACGTAGAGCGTTTCGCTCACGGAAGAACCGTCGGAATCTTGTCCGCTCACCTGCACGGGAATCTTGGAGCCAGTTGAGCAGTCGAGGCCCGCGGCATGCACGCCAATCTGCACCGACATCATGGTATGGGCGTTTGCGGCAAGCACGGCAGCCTGCTCTTGTTGATATCCGTTCCAGGCAGCAAAGCCTGCGCCGCCGGCAACAAGCGCGACGGCTACGACGCCGGCAACCATCAGATTGCGGCGCTTGGGCGACATTTTGCGATGGCGAACCTCGGCCTCGCGTGCCGAGGGAACGGACGGCAGGGGAATATCGCCCATGGCGATGGTCTCGTCCACGGCAGGCGCAGAGCCTAAGCCAGGAAGCTCGCGGGTCAGCGAATCCTCGGCCGGCAAGCTGTCGAGCAAGATGGTTTCCTCGCCCGTGTCGGATTCGGGCTGGTTGTCGGCCTCGCTTTCGGTGTCTTCGTGACCTGCCTCATCTTCGGCAGGCTCAACGTCGCCTGCATCCTGATCATCGGGCTGTGCCTCGATTTCCGGTTCATCCTGCACATCAACGCTCGAATCGTCAAACGCAACATCGTCAAGCGAAATCCGGTCTAGGCTCTCCAGGGCCTCGGCACACGCTTCTGCATCTTGGGCCGCATCCTCTTGGCCCATCGTCTCATCTTTCATATATCCCCCAAGCTCAATATCGGGACAACACTGTACCCAAAAACGGGACCCCATAGAGCCGCCGCATGATTTGAAATCCGATTTTATATATGCGTATGTTTTTGAATAGATGAATAGAGACGCAACGACAAAAGCCCCCGAAAAGCGAGCGAAACGCTTTCCGGGGGCTCTGCGAGACATTGGATGAAAATCCTGACGGGCGGGCCTATGCCCAACTGCCAACAGCGACCAACACGTTACTCGGCGTGCGCGTAATCCACCTTGGCGCGGCGAGCGGTAGCCTTCTCCCAATCGCTGGTGCCCTCAAAGACATCCTGCTTGTAGGGATTGCGGCCGAGCTTCTTGGCGCGGTAGGCGATGTAGATGATCGCGGCGACGTTGGCGACCAGAGCGGCGATCGAGACCGCGGTAGCGGCGCCGGGGTCGAGCGTGGAGTGGGTCACAAAGATGGACTCCTCCTGGAAGTACGGGAACACCTGGGCAAACATGCACCAAATGGCCAGCGTAAAGGCGCGGTTCTGGATCCAGCCGCCCTTGTTCCAGATAAAGGCGGCGACGGTGGGCGCCAGCAGCAGCGCAAAGCCGCAGAACCAGGAGTGGGTGGGCAGGCAGTTGTAGGTGTAGCAGAAGTTCCAGATATCGTAGGCGATGATGTAGACCCAGGTCATGTCGGGCCACAGCATGTCGGTCTGATCCTCGGAGGCGTAGACGCTCCACCAACCGGTCATGCAGAAGATGTTGATGATACCGGCGATGCCGTTGAACACGTTGTTCCAGCCGGCCAGCTGCGTGGCACCTTCTGAGGTGACCCAGGTGGACTCGCCCAGGACGAAGAAGTGATAGGCGCTCTCAAAGTCGGACACGACGGCGATCATGATGTTGATGGCAACGATCACAAACGGCCACGCGCGGAACCAATGCGCCTTGCCGATCTTGCCCCACTGGTACTTAATGGCAATGAAGCCCCAGCAGCCGGCCAGCGCCGCGTATACCTTGGCGTAGTGGAACCAGCTGTTCTGGTACACATGGGTGGGGTTGGTGAGCGCCCACTCGGCGCCCTGTGAGACGCCGATGGCGATGGCGACGCAGTAGATGGTCATGGCCAGCGGAGCCACGCCAAAGATGATTGCCGCGCCCAGCTTGGTGCGGCGGCCGACCTCGTTGAGCACGATCAGGCCAATAAAGACCATGGCCCAGCCGGCCCAGTGGATAAGGGTATCGCTACCCCAAACATCGAACAGCATGCTGCTCTCCTTTCACACGCCCGCGGCCCCTCTTCTGATCGCGGGCAGTTTGGCCAAATGTCGTCAGTTCTGGGGCTTGCGCTCCGGATACTTGGCGGTATAGCCCTCGATGTGGAGTGTCGAGGCGATGATTTCCTTGACCGTCTCGTCGGGCACATCGGGGTGCGTGCGGATATACATCAAAAGACCCATGATGAGGGTGTAGAACGTCTCGTAGACATGGTCGATGCGTAGCTCATGATGGGCGACAAAATCCACCACGGTGGTGTCGCAGATATACTGCGCCACGCGCTGGACCACGTTGTGCAAAAAGCCGCCGTAGAGCGCGCCGCTGCTCGAGGTCAGGGTACTCGGCAGCTCGTGGCCGCTGGCGACCAGGCGCTTAAAGAGCGGCGCGACGGTGTCGAGCGCGCCCTCGATATCGCCGACGGTGCGGTTGGCATTCCACTGCTCGAGCTCGGAGATAAAACCGTCGATTGCCTCGTCCATGACGGCGGTGACGGCGGCGTCCATATCGGCGAAGTAGTGGTAGAACAGCGAGCGCGTGCAACCGGCTCGCTTGGTCACGGCCGATACCGATAGGTGGGACACGCCCAGCTCGGAGCTTACGGTGCGCACGGCATCGAGGATCTCGCGACGGCGTTCGTCGCCCGTCAAGCGCTTTGCCGCGCTATCGGATGCGGGGACGGCATCGACCACAGAGGTATCTGCTGTGTTGTTGCCCATGATTTGCCACCTTTCATCCTCTTTTGCCTGACCGTTCGCCTAACAGTCTTGAATATTGTTGACGGTTCGTCAATACTATTTTTGACACAATGTCAACAATGGCGGGTGAACGGCATGGGGGCATGTCCGGCCTGCAAAAAAGAGGGGCGCCGCGGTCTCGCCGGGCTGTGGCAAGAGAAGGGACAACCATGATTCTCAACGGACCGGGGATTAGCTATACCGAGCCCGACATCGGTTCGGAGTTCGTGCCGCCGCTGCCGGAGCATCCGCGCGAGGCCATCGTCAAGTTGTGCGAGCACTGCACCAACCGTCTACTGCATCGCGACGAGCTGCTGGGCTACGAGTACTGGTCGTTTGCCGAGGCCGCGACTGACGAGCAGGCCGAAGTGCTCTGCAAGATGAAGATGCGCCGTCCCTATACGCTGCCCGAGATGGTCAAGCTCACCGGCATGCCCGAGGCCGATATCGAGAAGATGCTCGACGACATGAGCTACACGGGTCTGCTCGAGTACAACTGGGAAAACCCCGAGCGCGCCAAGCAGTGGGTGCTGCCCATGCTGGTACCGGGTTCCGCCGAGTTCCTCAACATGCGCGTGGGCCAGCTCGAGGAGCATCCGGTCTACGCCAAGTTCTTTGAACAGGCATCCAAGGGCCCGCTGTCCAAGGCTACGCCGATGGTGCCGCCCGGAGGCGCCGGTATCGGCATGCACGTCATTCCGGTCGAGAAGGCCATCGATGCCGCGAGCACCTCGGTGCCTATTGAGCATATCGAGCACTGGCTCGACAAATACGATGGCAAATATGCCGCCAGCACCTGCAGCTGCCGCGCGAGCCGTCGCGTGATGGGCGAGGGCTGCGCCGACGACCCGGCCGATTGGTGCATCGCCGTGGGCGATATGGCCGACTACGTGGTCGAGACCGATCGTGGCCACTATGTGACGCGCGAGGAAGTCTACGACATTTTGCGCCAGGCCGAGGACAACGGCTTTGTGCACCAGATCACCAATATCGACGGTGAGAACAAGATCTTCGCCATCTGTAACTGTAACGTCAACGTGTGCTACGCCCTGCGCACCTCGCAGCTGTTCAACACGCCCAACCTGTCGCGCTCGGCCTATGTCGCCAAGGTCGAGAAGGACAAGTGCGTGGCCTGCGGTCGCTGCGTTGAGGTGTGTCCGGCCGGCGCCGCCAAGCTCGGCCAGAAGCTCTGCAGCAAAAAGGCCGGCGGACAGGTGCCCGAGTATCCGCGCCAGGAGCTGCCCGATGCCACCAAGTGGGACCACACCAAGTGGTCGCCCAACTACCGCAACGATAACCGTATCGAGACGCACGAGTCCGGCACCGCGCCTTGCAAGACGGCTTGCCCCGCCCACGTTGCCGTTCAGGGCTATTTGAAGCTTGCGGCTCAGGGTCGCTATGACGAGGCCCTAGCACTCATTAAGCGCGAGAACCCGCTGCCCGCTATCTGCGGCCGTGTGTGCAACCGCCGCTGCGAGGACGCCTGCACCCGCGGTCGCGTGGACGCCGCCGTGGCTATCGACGAGGTCAAGAAGTTCATCGCCCAGCGCGATCTGGATGCCGCGACCCGCTATGTCCCACCCGTGGTGACCCCGACGCGTGCCGGCGGCTTCGACCAGAAGATCGCCATCATCGGCGCTGGCCCGGCCGGTCTGTCCTGCGCTTTTTATCTGGCCGAGAAGGGCTATAAGCCCGTCGTGTTCGAGAAGAACGAGCGCCCGGGCGGCATGCTCACCTACGGTATTCCCAGCTTTAAGCTGGAGAAGGATGTTATCGAGGCCGAGGTCGAGATCATTCACCTGATGGGTGCCGAGTTCCGCTATGGCGTGGAGGTCGGTCGCGACGTGACGCTCGACAAGCTGCGCGCGCAGGGCTTTAAGGCCTTCTACGTGGCTATTGGCTGCCAGGGCGGCCGCCTCGCCGGTATTCCGGGCGAGGATGCCGAGGACGTGACCGTAGCCGTCGACTTTTTGCGCGAGGTCAACAGCGGCAAGATCGACGCGCTGCCCGGCCGCACCATCGTGGTGGGCGGCGGCAACGTGGCTATCGATGTCGCGCGCAACGCCTGCCGCCTGGGCTCCGAGCACGTTGAGATGTTCTGCCTGGAGAGCGAGGCGCAGATGCCCGCCAGCGAGGAGGAGCGTCGCGAGGCCGTTGAGGACGGCGCCCACATCAGCTGCGGCTGGGGCCCCAAGGAGGTTCACCTGGACGAGGCCGGCCGTGTGTGCGGCATCACCTTTAAGCGCTGCACGCGTGTCTTTGACGACGAGGGCCGGTTTGCGCCCGAGTACGACGAGAACGATCTGCGCCGTGTCGATGCCGACCGTGTCGTCATGTCGATTGGCCAGTCCATTGTGTGGGGCGACCTGCTGGCTGGCTCCAAGGTGGAGCTTGGCCGCGGCCAGGGTGCCCTTGCCGATCCCCAGACCTATCAGACCGCTGAGCCCGACATCTTTGTGGGCGGTGACGTCTATACCGGTCCGAGCTTTGCCATCGACGCCATCGCCGCCGGCCACGAGGCCGCCGTATCCATCCATCGCTTTGTGCAGCCGGGATCCACGCTCACCATCGGTCGCAACCAGCGCCGCTACACCGCGCTCGACCGCGACGATGTCGTGATCGAGAGCTACGACAACGCGAGCCGCGAGGTTGCCCACGTGGACCGCGAGCGCGAGAAGGCCGCGCCGTTTAGCGAGTACGTCGAGACCTTTACCGAAGAGCAGGTGCGCGCCGAGACCGCCCGCTGCCTGGGCTGCGGCGCCTCGATCGTCGACCCCAACAAGTGCATTGGCTGCGGCCTGTGCACCACCAAGTGCGCGTTAGACGCCATCCATCTGGATCGCGATCGCCCCGAGTGCTCCACGATGGTCAAATACGAGCAAAAGCTCCCGAGCCTTGGCAAGTATGCTTTAAAGCGTGCAATCAAAATCAAGTTCGGTCGTAAATAGGTAACCATGGCGGGTAAGGGGACGGCGCAGACTAGACTTCGCCGTCCCCTTGCTTTGAGTTTGCATCGCATCAACCGTTGTTGAAAGGTTTCTACCTTGCATGAATTGGGAATCGTCTATCACATTATTCGCGATGTCGAGAATGTAGCGCGCGCTCATGGCGTGCGTCGCGTTTCGAGCGTAACGTTGCTGTTGGGCGAGGTCTCGGGCGTCGTTCCCGACTTGCTACTCGACGCTTGGCGCTGGGCAGCAGATAAAAAGCCTATCGCGCAGGGCGCGGAGCTTATCGTGGAGCCCGTCGAGGCCGTGACACATTGCGAGGCGTGCGGCCGCGACTACGCGACGGTCGAGCACGGCAAGACCTGTCCCCATTGCGGTAGCGGCGAGACCTATTTGCTGCAGGGCCAAGAGGTAATGATCAAACAGATCGAGACTCCCGACGAGGACCCGGCAGACGCTGCTCCTGACGGCCTCTCCGACGCACCCGATGCCGTCGACGCCGCCAACCCACTCCACATCGCCTAACATCCAATGACTGCATGGGCTAGAGTTCTAAACATATTTGCTTCGGTTAGTCAAGTCATGTCTGTTTAAACAAAATGGCGGCACGCAGGCGCATTGGGATCCACCTAAAAGCGGTTTTAACGAACAGTGCGCCTGTATATGTCTTTGGAAACAATCGGCAAATCACGTTTTATCAGGCAATGAGCTGTAAACCAGCAATATAATCAATTTGTAACAAACTTAGACGTTTAAACAAATAATCCAACCTTTTGCGAATTTAGCTATAATTCCACAATCCAAACAGGTATACTCCTTTCATGTCGTGTAGGAAATACGTAGACAAAAAGGAGGTTATGTGATGGTAAGTATTGTTCTTGCTAGCCACGGGGACTTGGCAGCTGGAATCAAGCAGACGGGCTCGATGGTCTTTGGCGATCAGCCGTCTGTTGCCGTGGTCTCGCTCGAGCCGAGCATGGGCCCCGACGATTTCCGCGCCAAGGTCGAGGAAGCAGTCGCTTCCTTCGAGGACCAGGAGCAGGTGCTCTTCCTCGTTGATCTGTGGGGCGGCACGCCGTTCAACCAGATCAGCGGGCTCATCGAGGGCCACGATTCCTGGGCTATCGTCACCGGTGTCAACCTGCCTATGCTCATCGAGGCATATTCGCAGCGCTTTGACGCAAAGAACACTGCACATGCGATCGCAAAACATCTCGTGACTGAGGCTAAGGCTGGCGTGCGCGTCAAGCCCGAGTCTCTGGAGCCCGAGGAGAAGAAGCCGGCTGCGGCCGCTGCTGCTCCTGCAGGCGCCATCCCTCCGGGAACGGTCATCGGCGACGGGCACATCAAGATTGCCCACGTCCGTATCGACACCCGTCTGCTGCATGGTCAGGTGGCCACCACGTGGACCAAGCAGATCAACCCCAACCGCATCATTGTGGTTTCCGACGGCGTTGCTCACGACGAGCTCCGCAAGACCATGATCGAGCAGGCTGCCCCTCCGGGAGTCCATGCCAACGTCGTGCCCATCAAGAAGATGGCCGAGGTCGTCAAGGACACGCGCTTTGGTGACACCAAGGCCATGCTGCTCTTTGAGAACCCGCAGGATCTGCTCAAGGCCATCGAGGCCGGCGTCGACATCAAGGAAGTCAACATCGGCTCCATGGCTCACTCCAAGGGCAAGGTCGTCGTCACCAACGCCGTCGCTATGGGCGATGACGATGTCAAGACTCTCGAGGCCCTCAAGGCCAAGGGCGTCAAGTTCGAGGTCCGCAAGGTTCCTTCGGATTCCTCCGAGGATCTCGACGCCATGTTGAAGAAAGCTAAGGCCGAACTGGCCGCTCAAGCATAGTAAAGGAGGGTCCGATACATGTCTGCAATCACTATTCTGCTTGTTGCGATTGTCGCGTTGCTTGCCGGTATGGAAGGCATTCTGGATGAGTTCCAGTTCCATCAGCCGCTCGTGGCATGCACGCTTATCGGTCTCGTAACCGGTCACCTTCAGGAGGGCATCCTCCTGGGCGGTTCGCTCCAGATGATGGCCCTTGGCTGGGCTAACGTTGGCGCCGCTGTCGCGCCTGACGCCGCTCTGGCCTCGGTCGCTTCTTCGATCATCATGGTGCTCGCCCTCAACGGTGGCGCCACCGATTCGGCAAAGGCCGTTACCGCCGCCATCGCCGTCGCCGTCCCGCTGTCGGTCGCTGGTCTGTTCCTGACCATGATCTGCCGTACCCTGGCTACCGCTATCGCTCACGCCATGGACGGTTGCGCCGAGAAGGGCGACTTCTCCGGCATCGAGCGCTGGCAGTACGCTGCTATCCTCATGCAGGGCCTTCGTATCGCCATCCCGGCAGTACTTCTGTGCATCATCCCGGCCGAGGCTGTTACCAACGCGCTTAACGCTATGCCCGACTGGCTGTCCGGCGGTATGGCTGTCGGCGGCGGCATGGTCGCTTCCGTCGGTTACGCCATGGTCATCAACATGATGGCCACCAAGGAGACCTGGCCGTTCTTCATCCTCGGCTTTGTCCTTGCTGCCATACCTCAGCTTACGCTGATCGCCCTTGGTCTCATCGGCATCTCCCTTGCCCTCATCTACCTTGGCCTTAAGGATCTGGCCAAGCAGGGTGGCGGCATGGGCGGTGGCTCCGGCGACCCGCTCGGCGACATTCTGAACGATTACGAGTAGGAGGGGAGTGATACATATGGCAGAGAACAAGATTCAGCTCACCAAGGCTGACCGCAAGAAGGTTTGCTTCCGTCATCAGTTCCTTCAGGGCTCGTGGAACTACGAGCGTATGCAGAACGGCGGCTGGTGCTTCGCAATGATCCCTGCGATCAAGAAGCTCTACACCAGCAAGGATGACCAGATTGCCGCTCTTAAGCGCCACCTGGAGTTCTATAACACCCACCCCTATGTTTCCGCCCCCGTCATTGGCGTTACCCTCGCTCTCGAGGAGGAGCGCGCCAACGGTGCTCCGATCGACGACGTCGCCATTCAGGGCGTCAAGGTCGGTATGATGGGCCCGCTCGCCGGCGTCGGCGACCCGGCCTTCTGGTTCACCCTTCGCCCGATTCTGGGTGCTCTGGGCGCTTCCCTGGCCCTGTCCGGCAGCATCGCCGGTCCGCTGCTGTTCTTCTTCGCGTGGAACATCATCCGTTACGCCTTCCTGTGGTACACGCAGGAGTTTGGCTACAAGGTCGGCTCCTCCATCGCCAAGGACCTCTCCGGCGGTCTGATGGGCAAGGTCACCGAGGGTGCTTCCATCCTGGGTATGTTCATCATCGGCGCCCTGGTCGAGCGCTGGGTGTCCATCTCCTTCACCCCGGTCGTCTCCAAGGTCACGCAGTCTGCTGGCGCCTTTATCGACTGGGCTAACCTGCCCTCCGGTTCTGAGGGTGTCAAGGAAGCACTGACGATGTATAACTCCATCGGTGCTAACGCCCTTGATCAAGTGAAGGTCACCACGCTTCAGGCCAACCTCGATCAGCTCATCCCCGGCCTTGCCGCCGTGTGCCTGACCCTGCTGGTCTGCAAGCTCCTCAAGAAGAAGGTCAGCCCGATCGTCATCATCCTGGCTCTCTTCGCCATCGGCATCATCGGTCGCGTCTGCGGCTTCATGTAAGCACGTTTCGGCTTAAGACCGAGAATTGCTAGGCAAGGGCTTTTGAGCCATTGAAACGGACCGCACCCGGTGGGTACACTGGATGCGGTCCGATTGTTTTATTTGGAGGGCGAGGCGCGCATGGCGCAATCTCAGAACAGCACGGTCGATCTGGCAACGCCGGCAACCTGCCTGATGGGGCTTACCAGCCACGGTAACGTGATGGTGGGCAATAAGGCGTTCGAGTATTACAACGAGCGTAATCCCGAGGATTATATTCAAATCCCGTGGGACGAGGTCGACTATATTGCCGCCGAGGTTTTGCGCGGCACCAAGAAGATCACGCGTTTTGCCATCTTCACCAAGGACAACGGTCACTTTACGTTCTCGACGCGCGACGACAAAGAGACGCTGCGTGCGATCCGTAAGTATGTAGACGAGGACAAGCTCGTGCGTTCGCCCGATTTTATCGACGTAACGACCAAGGGCGCCAAGAGCATCCCCGCTGCCATCAAGAGCCTTTTCCACAGAGACAGCTAATCGTTGGCGATAGATGGCGGAAAATGCATCCCGGAATTTGCTCTCATTCCGGGATGCATTTTCCTTTTGAGGGCCAGTTGGGAAAGCTTGTCCCATTATTTCGCGTTATTCCGGGTTATTCTTTCCGATATTGAGGATTGCCCTCGGAAACTATTCGCTATAGAGCCTTCTCGATGAGTGGCCATGCGCTACATGGCAAAGGGGTAAATCTGCTACACTAGTACAACATGCCTCCGTAGCTCAGGGGATAGAGCACCGCTCTCCTAAAGCGGGTGTCGACGGTTCGAATCCGCCCGGGGGCACCAGGGAATATGACGGCGTCGCGGGAGCGGCGCCGTTTCTGGTTTGCGGGGGCCGCCGGCGGATTCGAACCGTCGACACCCGCGTCACCAATTGCGTCTAGAGCCCTCCGGTAGAGTGTCCAAGCCCTAAAGCCCAGTTGATGCTACGGGGTTTAGAGGCGGACTGAAGCAAGGGGAAGACATGTCCGCTCGGGGTGATAGACTAACGCTGTGGTAAATACAGGACAGTTTGACCGTTTTTCAACCAAGATAGGCGTCCCATGCAACTAAATGCAGCTGATATAGCGCAAAAGAGAATTGACCTCGGCCTCACCCAAAAGGAGTTCGCCGCCGCCCTTGGTATGGGCTCGTCTGGCGAACGCACCGTTCGGCGCTGGGAGTCTGGGGATACTAGTCCAACGGCGGCTGAATGCGCCTTTATCGCATCGCTCGATGCGGGGGCTCCATTTGACCAAGGGGAGCGCAGCGACGCGCCTTTTACCTTCTGCGATCTCTTCGCGGGCATCGGCGGTATACGAATGCCGTTCCAGGAGCTTGGCGGTAGGTGCGTCTTCTCTTGCGAGTGGGATAAGTTCGCCCAGAAAACCTACCGGATGAACTATGGAGAGACCCCGGCGGGCGACATCCGTCAGGTCGCATCAAACGATATACCGGACTTCGATGTCCTGCTCGCAGGCTTTCCTTGTCAGCCATTCTCCCTTGCAGGCGTTTCGAAGAAGCAATCTTTGGGGAGACCCACCGGCTTTGAGGATAAAACGCAGGGAACCCTCTTTTTCGAGGTCGCTCGCATCATACGCGACAAGCGCCCGAAGGCCTTCTTGCTTGAGAACGTTAAGAACCTTACGAGTCACGACGGCGGGAAGACCTTCAAGGTCATACGACAGACGCTTGAGGAGGACCTTGGATACCATATTTTCTGGAAAGTGCTTGATTCAAAAAACTGGACGTGCCAGCACAGGGAGCGCATCTACATCGTGGGGTTCAGGGAGGAAGTTCCCTTCTCGTGGGATGACCTTGAGGTGCCGGGACCGGGACATACGCTAGGGGAAATCCTCGAAGAGCAACCAAACGAACGCTACACCATTTCGGATAAGCTATGGGCCTATCTGCGCGCCTATCGCGAAAAGCATGAGGCGGCGGGCCACGGCTTTGGATACTCGATGGTCGGCCCAGAGGACACGACAAGGACGCTTTCCGCCCGGTACCACAAGGATGGCAGCGAGATTCTGGTCGGGCAGGAAGGAGAAAACCCTCGTAAACTCACTCCCCGCGAATGCGCGCGCCTGCAAGGATTTCCCGATGAGTTCATCATCCCGGTGTCGGATACTCAGGCATACAGGCAGTTCGGCAACTCCGTGACCGTGCCGGTCGTGCGCTCGGTCGCGAAGTTGATGATGGAGGTGTTCTAGGATGGACTATGGAGTACTTGGCGCGTATTTTGACGGTGCTGTCGCGAAAACCCTCGCGGGCGTTGACATCATGGGGGCCAATAAAAGCCACCAGCACGAATTCAACGGCGTGGGGCCTTTGCGCGCGCTTTTCGGAGACGATGACATAAAGGGGATGCGAACTACCTTCGCATATCTCGATGATGGTGCAGACCCTATATTCGACCATGGTTATACCACTTGGTACGACGCCCGCAGGAAGCATCCAACTAGAACTGAGTATAGGCTCTACTACAACGATAATGCTGCCATGGGCATGGCCCGTCCGGGCGACCTCATGGTTTTGGCCCTACACGAAGCCAAGGAGGTCGTAATCCTATTTGCCCGAGCGGGGAGTACGGCGGAATCTCAAGTTCGCTGGCTCTTCGCGCTCGACGGGGTTGGCGAGAAGGGTTTTACGCCCTCTGCTCGGGAGGATACGCGCATCACGTCGATCGCCGCAAGGATTTTGGAGTCCATCGGCATCGAAGTTAGCATGCCGATCGCAGCGGAGAACTTCCTCGACGGTATGATCGAGAAATTCGGCGAGTCCTTCCCCAAAGGGGCAGACTTCTCAGCCTACTCAGCTTCCACCCTTGGAAAGCTCGATTGGACGGGCGACCCGGATGGCTGCTTGGTCGCTTGTTACGAACGCGAAGAGATGCTGTTCCGCGTCTTCGAGCGGCATCTCTTGGAGCGCGACCTCGCGCCATACCTTGGCTCGGCGCTTGATGTTGATGGCGTGCTGCGCACCACTATGTCGGCCTTCCAGCGCCGCAAGTCCCGTGCGGGGACGGCGTTCGAGAATCAACTCTCGATGCTATTCGATGCTAGGGGCATACGCTACTCGGCGCAGAAATACACCGAGGGCAAATCAAAGCCGGATTTCATCTTTCCCTCTATTGACGATTACCACGACCCCAAGTTCCCTGTCGCTCGACTGACGATGCTCGGTGCCAAGACAACCATCAGGGAGCGTTGGCGTCAGGTGCTTGATGAGGCTGACAGAATCGAGGACAAGCATCTTGTAACACTTGAGCCCGCCGTAAATGAGGATTACACACGAGCTATGGCTAAGGACAGGCTCAGCCTCGTTGTGCCCTCATCGCTGTTCGAAACCTACACGCCCGCGCAAAGGGAATGGCTCATGAGCGTCAACGACTTCTGCAGGCTGGTAGAAGCCCGACAGCACGAGTAGAACCACGAGACGTTTTTTAGAAATGAGGCCGGAGACCAGTTGAGTCTCCGGTCTTCTTTTTTCACTCGCAACAGATTCGTCGATCACGAGGTGGGATTTGTATTTGGACTGCGCAAACTCTTGGGCAAGGGTGCTTTTTCCAACGCGGCGGGCCCCCTCGAGCATGATGGCTCGGGATCCATTGCTCGCTTTCCAATCGAGGAGTTTATTGTAGGCCGTACGTCTGAATACTGACATGATTGCCCAATCTAGCTGCTGTATACACGAAATGGGAAGTGCGGGTACCGCTGGAGCTTGTTGGGATAGATGGAGCGCATGTGTTGCGTCGCTCAGGTATGCTCATATGTGCCTAGAGTTTCACATGCCGAGAAAGGTTGATGGCTGCCATATCCACATACCAAAACACGGAGCGCTCAGCGCCGTCGACACCCGCGTCACCAATTTCCCCGCGGGGGGAGTTTTCGAATCCGCCCGGGGGGCACCAGGGAATATGACGGCGTCGCGTGAGCGGCGCCGTTTTTGGTTAGTGGGGGCCGACGGCAGATTCGGGCCGTCGACGCTCGCGTCACCAATCGCGTCATTCGAATCGGCGCTGGGAATTCAGTGCTTTTCCTCATGCAAGTATCTTCCATCTTGCGTCGCCGTCAGCCGTGAGCGGTCGATTTTTACCGATAAACGGCAAATTAATTCAGAAAAAATCAGGTAATTTCAAGAATGGTCAAACTTGATTAACAGCAAAACCACAAGGTAGATGGCTTTATACGGTGAAAAACTCTGACACAATGAGAAAAAGAGTGAAAAATACTGATTGAAAATGAACTTATGTGGCAGTAATCTACATGTCACAGGGTAAGCCCCGGCGCGCAGGCGGCGGCCCTTATCGAATTACGGATATAGATCAGGTGCTCGAACGGGCAGAAACGATCAAGGACGAAGGTAAAGGACGTAGAAGCATGAAGCTTGCAACTCGTATCAACTCCTATTTTCGCGATGGCGACAAGAATCTTGATCGCGTGTTCGCGGAGTTCCAGAGCGTGGGCCTCACGCACGTCGACCTCAACTACCCCGAGCACTGCACAGGTGTCACGGCTGAGGACATGGCCGCCAAGCTCGCAGCTCACGACCTGCAGCTGAACGGCTGCGCGCTGCGCTTCCGCAACGCCTTCCTCAACGGTGACCTGGGCAATGCCGATGATGCCCTTGCCGCGGAAGCCCTTGAGCTCTGCTACGAGGCGTGCGACTACTGCCGCACTGCCGGTGGCAACACGGTGACCATCTGGCTCGGCCACGACGGCTTTGACTACAGCTTCCAGATCGCCTACGCTCGCGTCTTCGACCAGCTCGTAGCCGCATTCCAGAAGGTTTGCGACTACGCGCCCGACCTCAAGATCTCGATTGAGTACAAACCCTACGAGGAGCGCGCGTACGCGTTCATCGACTCCATGGGTATGACCGGCATGATTCTCAACGCTGCAGACCGCCCGAACCTGGGCGTCACGCTGGATTACTGCCACATGCTCATGAAGCACGAGAACCCTGCCATGGCCGCCGACCTGTTCGGCCGCGAGGGCAAGCTCTACGGCATTCACCTAAACGACGGCAACGGTCGCTTCGACGATGGCCTTATGATTGGTACGTCCACGCCGGTGAAGACCCTCGAGTTCCTCTACTACGTGAAGAAGCACGGTTACGACAGCGCAATCTACTTCGACACGTTCCCGGTCATCGAGCCCGCTGCCGGCGAGGCTGCACAGAACGACCAGATGATCCATCTGCTCAACGACGCCATCGAGACCGTAAGCATGGAGAAGATCCAATCCGTTATCGATGCAAACGACGCGATTAAGGCAGCCGAGCTTGTCCGCGAGCTCTTCTGCGCAATGGGGAGGTAACCAATGAAACGCGACTGGAACGCGATGGCTCAGGGGATTCTGGACGCCGTCGGTGGTCCCGAGAACATCTCGGGCATGACGCACTGCGCAACGCGCCTGCGCCTCAATCTCAAGGACGACGCTGCTTGCGACGACGCTGCGGTCAAGGAAGTCGAGGGCGTGGTGAACACGCTGAACAAGGCCGGTCAGTACCAGGTTCTCATCGGCACTGAGGTTCCGAAGCTGTACGAGAAGTTCGAACCGCTGGTCAAGGGTTCGGGCGTGGAGATCTCCTCTGCTACCAAGGACGAGGGCGAGAGCGTCATCAGCCAGATCTTCTCCGCGATTTCCGGCATCTTTGCCCCGCTGTTGCCCGCCATGGCCGGCTCTGGTATCCTGCGCGGCTTTGTCATCCTTGCCGCCCAGCTCGGCATCATCGCCGAGGGCACGGGTACCTACACTATCCTGTACACCCTGGCCATGAGCGTGTTCTACTTCCTGCCCGTGCTGCTCGGCTTCTCCGCCGGCAAGCGCTTCGGCGCGAGCCCGTACCTGTCGGCGCTGCTCGGCGCGTGCCTGCTCTACCCGGACTTCATCGCCCTCATGGGCGACGCGGGCAACGGCGCCATGACGGACTTCTTCGGCATCCCCGTGGTTCTCATGAACTACAACTCCACGGTTATCCCTGCCATCTTGTCTGTCTGGGTCTACTCGTACCTGTACAAGTGGCTCGATGAGCACGTTTCCGAGATGCTCAAGCTCGTCGTGCTGCCCGCCATCTCCCTGATCGTTATGGTTCCGCTCACCATGCTCGTCATCGGTCCCCTGGGCGTCTACGCTGGTGAGGCCATCGCCTTCGTGGTCAACTGGCTGATCGAGCGCAGCTCCGTGTTCGCCGGCGTGCTGGTTGGCGGCGGCTGGTCCGTGCTGGTGTCCATGGGCATCCACTGGGCCGTGAACCCCATCATGATCAACAACATCGCTCAGAACGGCTTCGACTACATCTGCCCCTTCACCTTCGCCTGCAACTTCGCCGTTATCGGCTGCGCCTTCGGCGTGTTCCTCAAGGCCCGCGACCAGAAGCTCAAGAGCTTCGCGATGACCGGTGTCGTATCGATCGCCCTGTCCGCCATCATCGAGCCCACGCTGTTCGGTATGCTCGTGAAGAACAAGAAGGTCTGGCTTGCGCAGATCATCGGCGGTGCCGTCGGCGGCGCGTTCCTCGGTATCATGAAGGTCGTCACCACTGCGTTCACCTTCGGTTCCGTCACTACGTTCCCGGCTTTCGTGAGTTCCGACCCCATGAACTTCGCTTGGGCTATGGTCGGCATGCTCATTTCCGCCGTCGTGGCCGGTGTTCTTGCCTTCGCCTTCACCGGCAAGGAGGATCAGCTCGCCTAAGAGCTTGAGGTGCGCCGCCTCTGGGATGCTATTTCACTCGACGCGCGCTGCCTCGCCTGGGGCTCGTTATCCTCGCTCGAGGAGCCCCGCCCTTGCGTGAGGCGCCTCACCTTCGTTCGAATTGTGAACGAGAGGGTTGGTCAATCGATTAAAGCGGTCGTCATCGCAACAGGTGGCGGCCACTTTTCTGCGCATGCGTTACACTTTTCGAAAAGAAATGAACGAGCGTGAAGCAGAGCGGTTTGGAGAGGTTCCCAATATGATCCCGTATGAGCGCCAGGAGCGAATTGTAGAGTGCCTGCAGAAGTCGGGCCTCGTGAGGATTTCCGAGCTGCAGGAGGAGCTGCCGGGCGTCTCTATTTCGACGCTACGCCGCGACCTCAAGGAGCTGGAGGCGCTTGGCAAGGTTGAGCATCTTTCGGGCGGCGCGGTGAGGCTCCTCTCAGCTGTCCACGAGGTGAGTATCTCGACGCGTTCGGGCCTACACGGGAGTGAGAAGGAACAGATTGCCCAAGTCGCCTTGCGTTTTGTTGAGGACGGGGACACGCTCTACTTGGACTCGGGTTCCACCTGCACGGCGCTGCTGCGTCTGCTGCTCGACCGCGACGTGACAATTTACACGACGGATGCCTCGGCGTGCCTGATTAAGAGCGAGACGCGCGCCCAGCTCATCGTGGTGGGTGGCGAGTTCAACTATGTGAACTCCTCGTTCTGCGGTTCTATGACCGAATCGATCCTGCGCGATCTGTACTTCGATAAGGCGTTTATCGGGACCAACGCGATTGACGAGGACCGCGGCGTCATGACGCCCTCCTACGTTGAGGCGGCGAAGAAGCGCATCGTGCGCGAGAATTCGAATAAGGCGTACGTGCTGTGCGACAGCTCGAAGTTCCATCAGTTCTCGAATGTTCGCGCGTTTGGGTTCGATGGTGTGTCGATTATCGCGGAGTCCTATGACGAGAAGATCGCCCAGTGCGCGCGCCTGATCACGCCTGGAGCGTAGGGGGTCCGGGCTCAGGTCTGCGGATTGCGGCCCCTGGCTGCTGCTGTCCGCGTAGCGGGATTTCTTCCTAGGGAATACGACAGCGTTTCGTGGTGCGGGCTCCTGCATGATACCAGCTAGATAGGCAAATATGGCAACGTTGTGAATCTGGAAAAGCCTGCAGGTTAACAACGTGGTTAAACGATTAATCAGCCAGACTGTAGATAAAGGTTAAACGATTAATTACCACCGAGTAGATAATCACCGAGCAGATAAGGAGTTCACTATGCTGCTCTGCCCCAGTCTCATGTGCGCCGACTACGGCAATCTGCGTGCGACCGTCGAGGATCTCGACGCCGCCGGCATCGACATCTTCCATTGCGACGTGATGGACGGCAGTTTCGTTCCCAATTTCGCCATGGGTCTCGAAGACATCAAGGCCGTGCGAGCTGCCACCAACAAGCTCGTCGACGTGCACCTTATGGTCGAGAATCCTGCCAGCAAGGTTGAACTTTTCGCCTCCGCCGGCGCGGACATCATCTATATCCATCCGGAGTCCGAGCGTTACGTGGTCAAGACACTCGCCGCGATTAAGTCCCTCGGCAAGAGCGCCGGTATCGCCGTGAACCCCGACACCTCTATCTCCGAGATCGAGGAGATGTTGAACCTCTGCGATTACGTGATGGTCATGACGGTGAATCCGGGTTTTGCCGGTCAGAGCTTTATCGAGTTCACGAACGACAAGGTGCGTCGCCTTGCCGCGCTGAAGGAGCGCTTTGGCTTCAAGCTCATGATCGACGGCGCCTGCTCGCCCGAGCGCGTGCGCGACCTGTCCGCCATTGGCGCGGACGGATTTATCCTGGGCACCAGTGCGCTGTTTGGCAAGGACGCTGGTTACGAGGAGTGTCTGCGCTGTTTGCGCGCCGGCGAGGTGTATTAGAAGCGGAACGGCGAATTAGGACGGATTGAGCGCGCGGCATGCGCGAATGGTTCTTATGGAAAGGGGTCTCTTTTGAAGATCGGTATTGGAAACGACCACGTCGCAGTCGAGTACAAGGAAGCCATCACGGCGTATATCCAGGAGAAGTACGGCTACGAAGTCGTGAACTTCGGTACGGACAGCACCGAGCGCTTTGACTATCCCATCGCGGGTGAGGCCGTGGCGGACGCTGTCATGTCCGGCGAGGTTGATCGCGGTATCGTTATCTGCGGTACGGGTGTGGGCATCTCGCTTGCCGCCAACAAGGTGCGCGGTATCCGTTGCTGCACCTGCTCTGAGCCGTATTCCGCTCGCCTGTCGCGCGAGCACAACAACACCAACATGCTCGCATTTGGTGCTCGTGTGGTAGGCATCGAGCTGGCCAAAATGATTGTCGACGCCTGGCTCACCGGCGAGTTCGAGGGCGGCCGTCACCAGCGACGCATCGATATGATTCGCCAGATCGAGGCTCGTCAGCTCGTACGTGCGGAGGAAGCACGCGGCTGGTAGCGGAAAAGCCCGTCACCCGTGTGGTGGCGGGCTTTTTGCATGTCGCGCGTGGGATAGAGCACATGCGAGAGAAAAACGCGGCTATTCGCTGCCCGCTGTCTAGCTGCTCGCGCGTTGCACGAGCTTAACGGGGACAAGCGTCTCCATCTCGGGCTCTTCGCCGCGCAGCAGGGCGAGCAGGGCCTGACATCCCTCGTGCGCGAGGCGCTCGGGGAAGCGGCGGATGGTGCTGATTTGCGGCGTCGGAAGCTGCGCGTAAACGGAATCGTCGAAGCCGATGAGACGGACGTCTTCGGGTACGCGCTTGCCGGCGGCAACGAGCGCACGCAGCGCGCCCACGGCTGCGTGGTCGCTATGGGCGAAGACGCCGTCGACGGGGTAGCCCGTGGAGAGGAAGTCGGTCACGAGCTCTTCCGACTCGATGATGCTCGGCTGCTTACCCGAGACAAACAGCTGGTAGTCGCGGCGTAGCGGCATTCCGTGCGCGGCGAGCGCCCGCTCGTAGCCCATCTGGCGCTCGTTGCCGGGGTAGTTGGCGGTAAAACTCGAGATGCTCAGGATGTCCTTGCAGCCGCGCTCGATGAGGTGCTCGGTCGCCATGTAGCCACCGCCGATGTTGTCGGAGCCCACGTGTGGGAAACCGAGGTCGTTTTCGGGCGCACGGTCGATGCAGACCACGGGGATTCCGTGGGGGACGAACTCGCCGTCGAGCCTGCGCAGGCCGGAGATACAGATGATGCCGTCGGCCTGCTTGCTTGCCAGCGTGCGGAAGTAGTCACGCTCGCGGGCGGGGTCATTGGCGCTGTTGCAAACAAAGACCGAGTAGTCCTCGGTTGCCAGCTCGCGCTCCACATGCAGGGCGATCTTGGAAAAGAAGTCGTTGGAGATGTCCGGCACGATCATGCCGATGGTCCGGGACTGGGCCATACGGAGGCTCTTCGCCGCCATGTTCGTGACGTAGCCGTATTCCTTTAGGGCGGCTTCCACGCGTTTGCGGGTGTCTTCGGAAAAACGGCCGCTGCCGTTGATGACGTGGGAGACCGTGGCGACGGATACGCCGGCCGCGACGGCAATCTGGCGCATGGATGGGCGCTTGCCTGGTGTGGGCATGGGGCCTCCTGCTGCTTTCGGGTGGTTAACAGATTAACCGAGATTGTAGCGCATGCGCGATGCCGTAATGGGTCGCTGCGAAGTCGTTCTGTCGCGCTCGGTCTGGTACCTTGAATATCAACTTCAGGCCTCTTTGTGTTGCTATGGAGCCCTGGCCTGTCGATAAACAAAGCGCCCGCTTGCCGGGGAGCAAGCGGGCGCTTCTGAGCGAATATGTTTGCGGCCATAGCCGCTGCAGGTGATGGGTTGTCGACTAGTTAGTCGTCGTGCCGGAATCGTCACCCGAGGTGGAGCCAGAAAGTGCGACCGTCAGTGTAATCGTGCTGTCGGTGGACTGTTTGCCGGTGGGGGAAACACCCGTAACGGTGGCATCTTCGTTGCCGCTCACGGGATTGCCGTTCTGGTCACAGAAGCCAATGTTATAGAAACCGGCGTTGTTGAGCGCGGTAACGGCGGCGGAAATGCTCTTGCCGTACAAGTTGCCCGGGACGGCGGCCTTGCCGGACTTCTTGGCAATGACGACGGTAATCGTGGCGCCGGGCTTCTGCTTGCCGCTGGGGTTCCAGCTGATCACGGTGCCCTCGGTAACCGAGTCGTTCTCCTGGTAGCTAACGTCGACGCCAAAGCCTGCCATATCGAGGGCGTTGCGCGCCTGGGCCTCGGTCATGTCGGTCAGATCGGGGACGGACGTGGTATCCGGGCCGCTCGAGACCTTGTACGAGATGGTCGTGCCCTTCGCGACTTCCTTACCGGCTTCGGTGCCCTGCTCAAAGACCTGGCCCTCATCGGCCTCGTTGGCCTGCTCGGAGGCGTTGCCCTTCAGACCAACGCTTGCCAACGCGGCCTCGGCCTGGTCCTTGGTCAGGCCGACGAGCTGCGGAACCTCAACCTTCTCGGAGGGCTTAGGGCCCTTGGAGACTACCAGGTTCACCCTCGTGCCCTTGGCCTTCTTGGTGTTGCCGTTGGGGGTCTGCTCGGCGACCTTTCCCTCGTCGACATCGTCGTTGTAGCTCTGGTCGACGGTGCCAACCTCAAGGCCGGCTTCCTTGATCAGCTCAATAGCCGTTTCCTGGTCCTTGCCCAGCACGTCGGGCACCGTGACCTGTTCGCCACTGAACATGCCCGTGGCAAAGGCCACTACAACGCCAATCACGGCGACGGCGGCAATCACGGCGGCGATAATCTTGTTCTTGTTGGACTTAGGCTTCTCGACCTCGTAGGAGCCCGTGGAGCCCGAGACAGCGCTACGGGCGGTGTTCTGACCGCTCACGCCCGAGACGGGACGAACCATAGCGCGCGTTGAGTCGGAAAGCTCGCGGGTCTTGGTGGCACCCAGGTCGCCGGCGGCACCGATGATACGCGTGGGCTCCGAGACGTTGACGGCACGGCCGGACAGGTAGCTGTTGAGCACCTGGCGCAGCTCGTCGGCCGTCTGGAAGCGGTTTGCCGGGTCCTTCTCCATGCACTTGAGGATGATGCGCTCCAGGTCGGCATCGACGCCGGAGTTGATCTGGCTCGGCGGGATGGGGAGCTCGTTGACCTGCTTGAGCGCGACCGAGATAGCGTCGTCGCCGTCAAAGGGTACGCGGCCGGTGGCGCACTCGTACATGACGACACCCAGCGAGTAGATATCCGAGGTGGGGCCGAGGTCCTGGCCGCGGGTCTGCTCGGGGCTTACATAGTGGGCGGTGCCCAGCACGTTGTTATCCTGCGTGAGATGACTGTTCTTGGCGCGTGCGATGCCAAAATCCATGACCTTGATGTTGCCGTCGGGCAGCACCATGATGTTTTGCGGCTTAATGTCGCGGTGGATGATCTCGTGCTTGTGTGCGACCGAAAGCGCGGAGCTGATCTGCGAGCCGATCTGTGCGACCTTCTTGGGATCGAGGGCGCCGTGGCTCTTGATGCCGCTCTTAAGGTCGGTACCGCGCAGGTACTCCATGACGATGTAATAGGTGTCGCCGTCCTTGCCCCAGTCGTAGACGCCCACGATATAGGGGGAGGACAGGCCGGCCGCTGCCTGGGCCTCCTGCTTAAAGCGGGCGGCGAAGGTGGCGTCGCCGGCATACTGCGGCAGCATGATCTTGACGGCAACCGTGCGGTCGAGGACCTGATCCTGTGCACGGAAGACGGTCGCCATACCGCCTGTTCCCACCTTATCCTTGAGGAGGTATCTTCCCCCGAGGACCCTCTGTTCCATTCCTGCTCCTAACATAACTATTCGCTCAATGATGTGTGTAGTACCAAATGTGTGGCCGCTGGGGCCGTGTGGCGCGTTGCTGTTAGCTCATCGGCCGCGGCGTGCCATAAGTTTCCGCTTTGATCACGGGCATCACGCTCCCTGTGCGGCGAGCGCTGCGGTCAGGACGATACCGGCGATCTTGGCGGCCTCGACGTCATGCTTGTCGAAATCCTCCAAGGCCACCGAGATGGCGACCGTGGGTGAATCGTAAGGTGCAAAGCCAACGAACATCGAGTTGACGTTGGTGCCGCCAATCTCGGCCGAGCCGGTCTTGCCGGCGACCTTGACGCCGGGGATTTGGGCATCGGTGCCGGTGCCGGACTGGACGACGGCAAGCATGGCCTGCTTGACCTGGTCGGCCGTGGCGGAGCTGACGGCCTGACCAAGCGAGCGGGACTGCGTGGTCTTGACCACGGTTCCGTCCGGGGCGAGTACCTGGGCTACAAAGTACGGGTCCATGACCACGCCGCTGTTAGCGATGGCGGCGGCAATCACGGCGTTTTGCATGACGGTGGTCTGCGGGCCGGGCGTGTGGTCCATGCCGACAGGCTGGCCGGCGCCGGCCCAGGCGGTCTCCCACTCGGTCATGAGCGACGGGTCGGCCATGATGGAGGCCGCGGAGGTCAGGTCCTGGCCGAGCTTTTGGCCGTAGCCGAAGGCGTTGGCAAACTGCACGAGCGTGTTTGCGCCAACTTCGTTTGCCACCTGGCCAAAGACGACGTTGGAGGACACGGCAAAGGCCTGCTGCAGGCTGATGGTACCGTAGCTCTCGTTGGCATAGTTGGTGACCGGTGCGTTGCCGATGTCCATGGAGCCGGGCGCCTGGTAGGTGCTGGTAAGGCTGGCGGTACCGGTCTCGAGTGCCGCGGAAAGCGTAACGACCTTAAACGTTGAGCCCGGCGTGTACAGCGCGTCCATGGCGCGATTGTACATGGAGCCGTCCTCGCCGCCGCCCGTCTGCAGCAGGGCATCGATGTTGGTGTTGTCGTAGGTGGGCGAGCTGGCACATGCGAGCACCGCGCCGGTACGCGGGTCGATGACCACTACAGCGCCCTTAAAGCCCTTGAGCGCCTGCTCGGCAGCCGTCTGGATGCGCGAGTCGATGGTGAGCTTGGCGGTGTTGCCCGGCTGGGTCTGGCCCGCGAGCGACGCGATGGCGTTGTTCCAGCTGGAGTAGTCCTTAGAACCGGTGAGCGTGTCGTTCATGACGCTCTCGATGGCGGTGGTGCCATACTGCTGGCTCACGTAGCCAACCACGTGCGCTGCCAGGTTGCCGTTGGGGTAGGAGCGTACGTAGGTGCCGTCCTCCTGCTGCAGCGACTCGGCCAGCGTCACGCCGTCGGACGTGATGATGGAACCGCGCTGGATGTACTTGGAGCGGGCGATGGTGTGGTTGTTGGTCGGCATGTCCTGATAGTCCTTGGCCTTGATGACCTGGACATAGGTGAGGTTGCCGATAAGGATGGCGAACAGCGCCGTAAAGGCGAGCACCGCGCGGGTTAGACGGTTGGCGAGCGCCACGCGGCCGAGCACACCGGATTCAGGTGTGTCGAGCAGGCGACGGCGCATGCGCGAGCCGACGGAATGGCTGCCGCTGCCGTAGGAAGACGAGGTGGCAAAGCGCGTGCCCGTCGGGGCGGCGGCAGATGCGACCTGATCATCGGTGATGGCGGCCATGGTGCCGGTGCCGGTAAGCTCGGCCTCGCGTCCGGTCGCCTCGTCACCGGCGCGCAGCAGGAGCGCGACGATGATAAAGCTCGCCAGCAGAGAGGAGCCGCCCTGGCTCATAAAGGGCAGGGTGACGCCGGTCAGCGGGATCAGGCGGGTTACGCCGCCAACGATCAAGAAGGCCTGGAAGCTGATGGCGGCCGTAAGGCCCGTGGCGCTAAAGGCAGCGAGGTCGGATTTAGCGCGGGCAGCCGTGGTGAGGCCACGCACGGCAAAGAGCATAAAAAGGATGAGCACGGCGCCGCCGCCCAAAAGGCCCATCTCCTCGCCGATAGCCGAGAAGATAAAGTCGGACTCGACGACAGGGATGTTGTTGGCCATGCCGTTGCCGATGCCAACACCGACCAGACCGCCATCGGCAAGCGAGAAGAGCGACTGGACGATCTGGTAGCCCTGGCCCTGGGCGTCCTTAAACGGATCGAGCCAAACCTGGAAACGCACCTGAACGTGAGACAGGAACTTGTAGGCGCCCACGGCTCCGACGGCTAAGAGCGCAAGGCCGATAACGACATACGAAAAGCGCCCCGTGGCAACGTAGAGCATCAGCAAGAAGATGGTATAGAACAGCACGGCCGAACCCAGGTCGCGTTCGAAGACGACGACGAGCAGGCACACACCCCACACGGCAAACAGCGGCAGCAGCAGTCGCAGGCGAGGGATCTTAAAGCCCAGAATCTTGCGGTTGGAGATGGAGAGCAGCTCGCGGTTCTCGGCCAGGTAGCCGGCCAGGAACAGGACGATAAAGACCTTGGCGAACTCGCCAGGCTGGATGGTAAAGCCCGCGATGCGAATCCACAGTTTGGAGCCCGAGATCGTTGTGCCGATAAAGATGGGCAGCATCAGCAGGATGATGCCGATAATGCCAAAGGTGTACTTGTAGCGCATGACCACGTCGAGGTTTTTGACCAGTGCGAGCGTTCCCACCATCAGGGCCACCGAGACAAACAGGATGATGAGCTGTGAGATGGCGAGAGCGGGGGCGAGACGCGTCACGAACGTGATGCCGATGCCCGAAAGCACAAAGACAATGGGCAGGATGGCGGGGTCGGCACCGGGCGCCAAGATGCGCACGGCAATGTGGGCCGCGGCAAAGGCGGCAAAGAGGCCAATCGGCACGGCGAGCGTCTCAAAGGAGATGGCGGCGCCCGCGGTGAGCACGTACACCGCATATAGCAGGATGACGGGGAACGCCGAGGCGATGAGCAAGAGCAGCTCGGTGTTGCGGCGACTCATAAGCGGCACTCCCTTTCTAATTCTTATCGGAGGCTTCGGCCTCGGCGGACTGTTCGGCGGTTTTCTCGGAATCTGATTCGGAGGTCGATCCCTGATTGGTGTTGTCGCGAATCGTTTGCGCGTCGATCACCTGGCGGGTCTGCTCCTCGTCGATCTGGTGGCGGTACTTGGATATCGTGTCCTGCGCATCGTCGACACTTGTTTGCGGAATGCCCGCCTTGAGGCGGTTTTGCGTGTCTTCGGGCAGGTCGGACAGCTTGATGCTGGTTTCGCTTTCGAGCCAGTGGAGCTTGAGTCCGAGTGGCTTGCCGGGCAGGCCGCGCCAGACGGCGACATTGCCCTGGTAGGTACCAAGGTAGTACGAGCCGGTGACACCCGTGTAGGCCCAGATGCCAGCTGCCAGCACAAAGACGAGGGCCAGGATGGCGGCGATAGTAACGTTGCGGCGACGCACGCGTTGCGCCTCGCGCATAACGCCATCGTCAACCAGGTCAACGACTACTACGGTTACGTTGTCGTGGCCGCCGGCGGCAAGCGCCGCGTCCACTAGGTTGTCGACGCAGATTTGCGCGGTTGAGGACTGCGTGGCGATGTTCTCGATATCGCTATCGGGAATCATGCTCGAAAGGCCGTCGGAGCACAGGATCAGACGGTCGCCTTCCTCGATATGCAGAGTGAAGTGGTCGGCATACATGGCGGGGTCCGAGCCCAGCGCACGGGTAATGACCGAACGGTTGGGGTGGACGCGAGCCTCGTCTGCCGTGATCTCGCCGGCGTCCACGAGCTCCTCCACGTAGGAGTGGTCGCGGGTCACGCGGATGAGCGTGCCCTCGTGGAGCAGGTAGGCGCGAGAGTCACCCACGTGGGCGATGGCGAGCGTGTCGTTTTCGATATAGGCGCAGGTGGCTGTGCAGCCCATGCCGGGCTTGCCCAGGCCATTCAAGGCAGCCTCGATTACGGCGGCGTTGGCGGCCTCGACGGCTGCCGCCAGGCGTGCGGCGTCGGCAGACTGAGGAGCTGTCTTGGCGATGGTCTCGACAGCGATAGAAGAGGCCACCTCGCCGGCAGCGTGACCACCCATGCCGTCGCATACGCAAAAGAGCGGCGACTGCACCAGGTAGGAATCCTCGTTGTGCGGGCGCACGCAGCCAACGTCGGAGCGGGCGCCCCACATGAGTTGCGTGGTGGTGCCGGCATCATAGGTCGAGTCGGTCTCGATGCGCTCCTCGGTTAGGGGTTCAAAGCTCATGGTCGAGCCGGGGTCTTTGAGCTTGGCCTCAACGGCGGCAACGTCGATCTCGGCTGTGTCACCGGGAGAGACGGTGTCGGTCTCGGCGTTTGATTCGGAATCGCCGGTGTCCGGGGAGCCGGGCTCCTCGGACACGCGGGCGGTCGACTCGTCGTCTTGTGGGCTGACGTCTATAGGCTCGGGCGCCGGCGTAGACGCGGGCGCAACCTCGGACGCCGGGGCCATGGGAAACGCCGGCGCGGCGGGCTCGGGTGCCGCAAACACCGCAGCGCTCTCGTTGATTGCCGCGGCGACGGGCTCTGCAAAGTGAGCCGGCACCGGGGTTGCTTCGGGCGCTGTGGGCTGTTCCGCAGCATGTGCGCCGATGGGCGCCGCTACGGCATCCTCTTCGTCCTCGTTATCGGCGAGATCCGAAATATCATGCGTTACATGCGAAAGAGGCAGGGAGAACACAGTGTCCTCGGGTTCCACGGGTGCGGAGCCCGCCGGAGCGGCGTGGGCCGGCGCAGCTGTGGCGGCAGCCGGTGCCTCGGTCATAGTTGCGGACTTGTTCTCCTCGTCGATCATCGACGGTTCACCTTCATGACCACATCGCCAATCTGGACTTCGTCGCCCTCGCGCAGCGTCGCGGGCTCCACGAGCTGGCGGCCGTTGACGAGCGTGCCGTTAAGCGAGTTGAGGTCCTCGATGATGAGCGCCGGGCCCTGCAGCGAAAAGCGCGCATGCGAGGCCGAGACGAACGGTTCATTGATGCAGATGTCCGAAGATGGCGAGCGACCGACGATGACGGGGCCGAGCATGTCTACGTGGATGCCGCGGATACCGCGCGGACCCTTGTCCACATCAATCGTCCAGATAGCCGAGTCGCGGCGCTGCCCGCGCACAAGTCCCACGCCGGTCTTCATGACGGCGAACAGGAAGATATAGAGCAGGGTGACCAGGACGATGCGGCCTGCAAAAAGGACGATATCGATGTTCATAAGCGACTATCCCCTAAATTCAAAGGTGCTCAGGCCAAACGTCAGCAGATCGCCGTTGCGCAGCGGGCAGCGCGTAATGCGGCGGTTGTTGACGAGCGTGCCGTTGGTGGAATTGAGGTCCTCGATCGACCAATCCGAGCCCGTAAAGGTGAGCTGGGCGTGGCGGCGCGACACGTTGGGGTCGCGCAGGGCAATGTCGGAAACTGAGCGCTCGCGACCGATGGTCACCTGTGCGGAGGTGATGCTATGGCTCTCGCCGCTCACGACGTCGACGAGCTGGGCGAGCGGGCGCTGCGGGGCGCGAGTGCTCGCCATGTTGGAGGCGATGCCGGCTGCGGCGCCTAGGCCCACGGCGGCACCGGTCGCGGCGGCTCCGCCCATGCCGGCAAGCGAGTCGCGCGAGACGGTCTGCGGCACCGGGATGGGTGCGGCGGCGGGGTCGGGGACGCTAGGCGCGAAGGGGTCTGCCACGGCAAGCGGGTCGGGAGCGGCGGCGCGAGGCGTCGGCTGCTGCTGGGGCATGGCGGCGGGGCGCTGCTGCT
>UREZ01000010.1 GCA_900547025.1 uncultured Collinsella sp. | reverse complement strand
GGCCTTTTGGCCCCGGGCGCTGCCAGCGTGCCTAGCGCTTACGGATACCCCAGACCAGGGCTCCGACACCGGCCATGGCAATGACGAATGCCATGAGCAATGCGGCGGCCTGCTGGTCACCCGTGGTGGGCAGGAAACCCTTGACCGTCTTGACGATGTTCGTCACGGTCTTGGGCGTGCCGGGATCGGGTGTCGGCACGGGCGTCTCGGGCTTCTTGTACGTGTTGTTGAACACGATACCCTCGACGCTCCTGTCGCCCTTGGTAAAGGCGACGTTCGCCTTGAGGTTGCCCTCGCCGTCATCGACCACGTTGACGGTCACGGTAAAGACGGACTTGTCGTAGGTCATATCGACCTCGTCGCCCTTGACCTCGCTGATGGTGTAGGCGTGCGTACCGGGCTCGTCGTACTCAAACTTGTCAAAGTTGATCTTGCCGTCGGCATCGTTGGTAACCGTAGACTCGATGTCCTCGCCAACGAGCTTAAAGCTAAACTCGTCCTTCTTGAGTTCGCGTCCCTCGAGCACCTTGATAGCGCCGATGGAAACCTGCGTAGGCATGGCGTGATACTTGTTGGTAAAGCCAGCCGACTCGGTGGTTCCCTCGAGCTTGTGCGTCGCGGTCAGCGTGCCGTCGCCGTTGTCGGAGACGGTGGTCACGACGGTGTAGGTCGTGCCGTCATAGGTGACGCCCTTGTACAGGCCGAGCGCGTTGGGGCAAGCCTCGCGCAGCGCGTACGTGTGCGTGCCGGGTGCCTCGTAGCGAATCGGGCTCAGCGTCACGGTGCCGTTAGCGTCGTTGGTGCCGTTAGCGACAACCACGTCGTCCTCGAGCAGCTCAAACGTGAACTCGCCTGCTGCAAGGTCGCGTCCAGTCAGGCGCTTGACTGTCTTGACCTGATCGGTCACGGACGAATTGGTAGGTGCCACGCCGTAGGTGTTGGTAAACGTGAAGGCAGCACCGTCGTCGCCTTCGCGCTTGACGCTCAGATGCCCGGCACCGTCGTCAGACACGGTGTAGGAAACCTTGCGCGTGGCGTTGGTGTCATTGGTCACGCCAGGGGCACTACCGGACTCGGTCACCGTGTAAGTAAAGGTGTGCGAGCGCGGAGCGGTGGGGGCTGCGGGCTCGGGCTCGTCGGCGTTGGCATCGGTGTCGGCCTCTTCAGCCTCTGCCTCGTCGGCCTCTGCCTCGTCGGCCTCGGCTTCGTCAGCTTCGTCTGCCTCGGCCTTATCGGTCGCATCGTCCGTCACGCCCAGAGCGCGGTTGAGGTCCTCGAGCGTAAAGTGGATCTTGCCAAAGTCCACGTTGCCAGCCGCGTCGTTGGTTGCGGTCGTGCGCTCGGGCATCGGGGCACCAGACTCGCCGGCGGTCACGGTAAAGGTGAACTTGCCCGTGATGTCAGCCGGGGTCAGGCCCTCGGCAGCTTGGAGCTTCTTAATGCCGGTGAGCGCGGCATCGACGGCTTCGGCGCCGTAGACGTTCTCGAACAAGGGCTCGACGCCGCCGTAGTCGACCGTTGCCGTCAGGGTACCGTCACCGTTGTCGACGACGATAACCTTAAAGCCAAAGCTCCACGTTGTAGCGGAAACGCCATTCGGCAGCCCGAATAAATCTTCGTAGGCCGTGTAGTTAATGGTCCAGGCAAGCTTACCGTCCTTATCGGTACGATAAGCAAGCCCAGCAGCCTCAAGATTAGCAAGCATCTTAGTGTCGTAGTGCAGCGTATCAAAGCTCACGTGCCCGCCGATATTGGGCTTGAGGTTTTCGTATGCCACAAGCTCACCCTGATAGGCGATGCCGAACCAGAACTCGCCGTCGGCCATCGGGCGACCGGTCAGAGTCTTGGTGGCAACGACCTGAGCAGCGGTGCCACCAGGCGTGTTGGTCGTAGCGCTGTAACTGTTGTGGAACGGGACCAGGGCACTCTCGACCTTGTTCTCACCGCTCTTGTGGACCGTCGTATGCGTACCCTCGGGACCGCCGGAGACGGTCGTCGTGGCGGTAAGCGTACCGGCACCGTCATCGGCGACGGCGATCGTCACGGTACGCACGGCGTCGTCGTAGGTGTAACCGGGCTTGCCGTCATTCTTCTCGGCTACGGTGTACGTGAAGGTCTTGCCGGCGTCAGCCTGCGTAAATTTAACCTCATGACCAGCCAGAATGTCGATCAGTCCGACCGTTGCCTCTGCCGTCGCAGGGGACTTGAAGTTGTTGGCTCCGGGCAGCAGGCCAAGCGCGTTGGCCGAGGCCTCGTCGGCAGGCGTCACGGTAAACGTGAACTGGCCCTCGGTCATAGGACGTCCGGAGAGGCTCTTGCTGAGCTTGAGGCCGCCGGCCGCGGTGTAGTTAAGCTCAGTGCGGTACGTGTTGGTGAAGCGGCCGCTTTCCTTCTTGGTGACGTTGGCGGTCAGCTTGCCCTCGCCGTTCTCGGTCACGGTCACTTCGGCGGTCGCGACATGCCCGTCATACGCCATGCCGGCCGCGTTACCCGCGTTCTCGCGGATCTCGTACGTGTAGGTTCCGGCAGCCGTGTAGCGGATCTTGCCGAACTTGACGGCAGCGATGCCATCCTTCGCATCGTGCTTGTTCACGGTCACGGTTGCAGGATCGGGCAGCGGGGTGCCCTCGGCGGCGGTGATGGTAAAGCTGAACTCGTCGGAGTCCGTCCAGTCGCGACCGTCGATAGCCTTACTCAGATCAAAGTCGAGCTCTGCGTCGAGCGGGGTCACGCTGTAGGTGTTCTTGAAGGTCGCAGCCGTGGCGTCCTTCAGGACATGCTCAGCCTTGAGCGTGCCATCGCCCTTGTCGGTAATGGTGGTCTCGATGGTGTACTTGGCGTCGCCGTACGTGATGCCCTTGCTGGTGGTTCCGCCGTTGACCTCGCGCAGCGTGTAGGTGTGCTTGCCGGCCTTGTCGTACTTCACGGCGCCCATCGTGATGTTGCCGCTGGCGTCGTTGGTGCCGGTGGCGACGACCTTGTCGCCCTCGACGAGCTCGAAGGAGAACTCGCTGTCCATGAGATTGCGGCCAGTCAGGACCTTGTTCGCGGTGATCTGGTCGGTAACGCTCGTCTCGACAGGCGTCACGTTATAGGTATTGGTGAACGTAAATGCCACATCGCCGTCCGGCTTGCGGGATACGCTCAGATTGCCCTTGCCGTCATCAGTCACGGTGAAGGAAACCTTGCGCGACAGCTTGGCGTCGTTGGTCACGCCAGCCACTTCGCCGGACTCGGTCACGGTGTAGGTAAAGGTGTGCTCGCGCTTCTCGGGCTTCTCGCCCAGAGCCTTGTTAAGGTCGTCGAGCGTAAAGGCGATCTTGCCAAAGTCGACCTTGCCGTCAACGTCGTTGTGCACGCTCGTGCTCGCAGGCATAGGCGCGCCCTCTTCACCGGTCACGGTAAAGGTGAACTTGCCGGTGATATCAGCCGGGGTCAGAGCGTCGTCAACCTGCAGATTCTTGATACCCGCAAGCGATGCCTCGGTAGCATTCGTGGTGTAGGCGTTCTTGAACTCGATGCTCTTGACGTCCTTGGCGTCCTTCAGCTCGTGCGTGGCAACCAGCTGGCCCTTGCCGTTATCGGCGATGGTCGTCACGATGGTGTAGACCGCGTCATCGTAGTCAATACCGCCGGCGTTACCCTTAACCTCATGCAGCTTGTAGGTGTGCTGGCCGATCTCGGTGTACTTGATGGCACTGAACGTCACCTTGCCGTCGGCGGCGTTCTTAACGGTCTCGACAGGCTTAACTTCCTTGTCAATGATTTCGAGCAGCTCAAAGCTGAACTCGTCGGCCGTAAGGTCACGCCCGGTCAGAGACTTGGTCACGGTAATCTGGTCGGTGACGCTGGACTCAACGGGATTCGTGGCGTAAACGTTCTTGAACTCGGTCTCGCCCGAGGTCACCTTCACGCCAGCGCTCAGCTCGCCCTTCTTGTCGGGCGTTACCGTCACGGTGATCTCCGCGACGTTCTTGCTGTAGGCGATGCCGTCAATCGTGGTCCCGGCATGCTTTTCACTGACCTTGTAGACGTACGTGCCAGGTTCGGTGTATTCGATCGTGCCGAAGTCGATGGCAGCCTTGCCCTGGTCCAGGTCAGCCTTGCGCACGGTCGCAGTCCTAGCCGCAGGCATCGGGGCGCCGCTCTCGGATGTCAGGCCAAACTCAAACGCGTCAGCATTCGTCCAGTCGCGACCCTTGAGCACCTTGGTCAGGCCAAAGCTGGCCTTGGTGTTCACCATTGCCGGCGTCATGTCATACGCAAAGCTGATCTTGCCGTTGTTGCCCAGGTAGGAATTGACATGCGTCGCGGTCGCCTTGGCAGACACGTTGTTCCACTTGGGGTTGAGAACGTCGGTCGCGGTACCAGTGCTGTTGCCGCCCACGCTGCCCTTGGTAGTGTGGAGCTCATCGATAAAGGCCAAACGCGCGGTTCCCACGCTAAACGAAAGGTTGCCGTCCTCGTCGGCAACAAGAGCGCCGTCAAACTTCGCTGCGTCGCCGCCGACAAACTCGATGACAGCAGTGGCGGGCTTGGCCTCGCCGTTCGAGCCCCGCTCCTCAAACTCATCCTTGTAGTAATAGGTGCCAGTATCTGCCAGCGAATTCTTTGCAGGCTGCGTGCAGTCCTTATCCGCGTAAATGGGAGTCTGCTTCTGGAAGTAGTAGTAGCGGTTGGTGTCGGCCGGCTCAAAGGTCGCAACCGTATCACCCAGCGCACCACCGCTCCACTTGTTCGCGTAGAAGCTCACGGTCTTGGTGCCGTCAACGACAGTCGTATTATGCTCGATGTAGTTCTTGAGCCCTGCTACCTTCTCGGGCGTAAACAGGTTGTCAAGTGCGGCGCTCTTCACGCTCGAGGCATACTTCACCTGAATGGGCTTAACGTTGTCGACCGAAAGCTTGCCGTCTACGGTCTTAAAGTGACTCAGCGGAATCAACGACGCAGGAATGTTAACCGTTACGATATCGCCCTTCCGGGGATTGTCATCGCCAGCACGCTGCACGGTGATGAGCAGGTCTTTTGCCTTGCCGGAAAACTCGTAGGTGTCGGTATTGGTTTCTTTGTTGACCGTCTTGCTCGCCTTGGTAAACGACATGCCGTTGATGACGACTTCGGTAAATCCGTCGACCTGCATAAAGTCGCCCAGCTCGTCGGTAAACGTGATGTAGCCGGACTTGGTCTCGTCGTAGCCCTTATGGATTTCGGTCGGATAAGGCGGCTCCGATGTGATGGCCTGTGAGATGTCGTCGAAGACCTTCTTGAGCTCTTCAGCATTGGTCGCCGACTTGTAGTAGTCGGAATTTTCCGCGCGCGTGCCAAGCTCGTCGCTCGCATACGACGTGGCATCGGGATAATTACTCGACACGGCGTGCATAAACTTGTTGACGTCGCTTGTCCCCTTTTTCGAGGGATCGGCAACAGGGTCCGCTCCACTAAAGATGCCGATGGTATAAACGGTGGCCTTGCCATCCTTCATCTTCTTGGCAGCCGTCACGGCAGCATTGGCGACGTCAGAATCAAACTCGCTGTAGCTCGTTGGCTTGCCGTCGGTAAAGAACACAACGATCTTCTTGGCATCTGCGCGACCAGAAGTGATATCCCCGGCCAGTTCCAGACCATAGTCGGCACGCGTAGCACCGCTTGGCTTGATTCCAGCAACTGTATCCTTAAGAGCTTTCACGTTGCCGCCGAAGCAATCGGTCAAACCCTTCATTACCTGCGAGTGGTTGTACTTGTATTGGCCTTGATAGTACGTGTCATTGCCGACCTTATCAGTCTTATCACCCGCAAACTTAACAATGGCAACCCTATGCTGCCTATCAACGCCCTCGATAGCCTCGTTTTGTTTGGCGATGGTATCGATAAAGCTGTTCGCAGCGCCCTTCAGTGCATCGATACGCTTGGTGCGATCTCCGCCACCCATAGGATCATCCATCGAGCCGGAGGCATCCAACACCATCACGATGTCGAGTGGCGTGGTGACCGTCACGGTCGAATTAGACGTTGAGGACATCGCCGAAAGCGTAGTCACAAAATCTGACGCTTTGTTTTCTCCGGTTGCCATGACCGTCTTGTCGGTCCAGATTCGACCGACGTTTTGGGTCGTTACTTTATTACCGCTGTGGCCGGCCGCCCAGATTTCCCAGCGTCCGGTGGTGTCGGGGTCGACAACCGTCGGCCCGCTCACTGTCGGCCCGTCCATTCCCGTACTGGACCTGGCGTTGGCCTCGGGCAGCATGGCAAATGCTGCAGCCGGCAACACCAGCACTACGGCCAGTATCACCGCCAAGAGACCCCTCGTGTGCTTGCTCATCGCGTCTCCCTTCTCGCGGGCTTGACCTTGCATCAGCCTAAAGTTACGGAATGAGACACAATTTGGGCAGGTGACACACGTTCCAGATTCGATTTTGAGCGTGAGACAAATGTCTCACCAAAGTTGAGACACGGCGTTTTCGCAGGAAAACGGGTGCGACCGAAGATAGACGGGCCAAAATGGCCCAATTTTCTCCAGCCAGAGGGGGTTGATTAATAAACCCCGCCACGAAACCGGCCCATCTACTACGTTTAGCCCGATACCCCTGACCATAACCGCGTTTCATAAAAAACCGCAGGTGTTCTACCTGCGGTTTTGTTTTTGCGTTTTTCGCTATGGTTGGGGGTTGCCACTCAAAAGTAGTAGATGGGCCGGTTTCGTGGCGGCGGGGTCACGTGGCGGCCCTCGCAGGGCCAAAATGATCCGTTTTCCTCCGTCCACGGGAGATCAAGGGCTGTTACTGATATGGTGACATTTCAAAACTATGCCGGTTTACTACGATAAAAATGAGATCCCCGACCACGCGTGACTTTTTCGCAAAACTGCAAGCCGTCTACCTGCACTGATTTTGCCAAATGCGGCGTGGTTGGGGGCAGGCGATTTATCGTAGTAATCCGGCATAGTTTTGTTCGCGGCGGCTCCACCGCTCGTTTAAGCGCGGGGCCGGTGGGGCATTTGCCCCATCGGCCCCTATCCCAGCTCTATTCCGGTTTGGTTTCCACCGTGGGAGTCTTGTCCGACGCGACCGGAGTGCGGGCGGTATCCATAGTCAGGCAGCGCTTGGGGCAGCTCTCGATGCACTCGCCGCACACCACGCACGCGTACGGGTCAATCGACCACGTTCCACCCTTGCGATCGACCGCGAGCGCACCCGCCGGGCAGCGGCGCGCGCACATGCCGCAGCAGATGCACACGTCCATGTCGTTGACGATATGTCCGCGCAGACGCTCGGGTGCCGCGAGCTTCTCCTGCGGATAGCACACCGTTACCGGCTGCTTGACCATAGAACCCAAGGCCGTCTTGGCAAATGTCAGTAAACTCATGCCGCGCCTACCTTTCCGTGCAGCTAATGCAGGGGTCAATGGTCAGGATAATCATGGGCACGTTGGCAAGGAGCACACCCTGCAGCGCATGTGTCAGACCCGCCAGGTTCTGCGACGTCGGCGTGCGCACGCGAAAACGGTCCAGATTCTTGGTGCCGTTGCCGCGCACATAGTAGTACGCCTCGCCGCGCGGCTGCTCAATCACAACCTCGCCGCGCGCGCCGTCGGCCGGCGTGAGCTTGGTACGCCCGCCGATACCGTCGTGCGGAATCTTGCCGATAAGCTCCTTGATAATGTCCATGGCCTGCGTAACCTCGGCACAACGCACCTGGCAGCGGGCATAACAGTCGCCATCGGTGGCAACAATCGGCTCAAACGCAACCAAGTCCGCATAGGCACCGTCACCGAACATGCGCACGTCATAATCCACGCCCGAGGCGCGACCGAACGGGCCGACCATCGACAGATCCAGCGCGTCCTTCTTGCTGATCACGCCCACGCCATGCAGGCGCTCGCCGCAGCTATTGTCGTCCAAAAATGTATGCACCACGGCCTCGTAGTCAGGGCGCATAGCGTCGAGCGTCTGGACAATACCCGCCAGCTCGGAATCCTCAATGTCGTGCTTAAGGCCGCCGATCTCGTTAATCGAAAGGATCACGCGTCCGCCGCAAGTGCTCTCGAAAATCTTGAGAATCTGCTCGCGCAGGGTCCATGACCGATAGAACAGCGCCTCGAAGCCAAAGGCGTCGGCAAGCAGGCCCAGCCACAGCAGATGCGAGTGGATGCGCGAAAGCTCGTGCAAAATGGTGCGGATATACTGCACGCGGCCGGGCACCTCGATGTCGAGCATGCGCTCGCAGGCGCTGGCATAGCCGCAGCTGTGGCCCACGGCGCAGATGCCGCAGATGCGCTCGGCGATGTAGCCAAACTGGTGCATATCACGCTTTTCGGTGAGCTTCTCGAGTCCGCGGTGCACAAAGCCGATCTGCGGAATTGCCTCGATGACGCGGTCGTCCTCGATCACCAGGTCCAGATGAAGCGGCTCGGGCAGCACCGGGTGCTGCGGGCCAAACGGAATAACGGAGCGATGTGCCATGGGCCTTACGCCTCCTTTTTCTGCTTGTCGCGGGCGGCCTTGGCGGCAAGCGCCGCGCGGACCTTGGCCGCTTTCTCGGGATCCATGGCGGCGAGCTTTGCCTCCATCTCGGCAGCCTTGAGCGCGGCCTTCGCAGCAGTTTCATCGTGCTGAGCATCGGAGCCGGCAGCCGCAGCGGGCTGAGCGACGGCAGCGCCCGCAGCATCGCCAGCGCCCGCAGTGCCCTCCCCCGCAGCGGCCGTGGCAGTAGCAGCCTTCTCGGCCGCGGCCTTGCGCGCCTTGGCCTCGGCAGCGGCACGGACCTTCATGGCTTTCTCGCGCGCGGCCTTCACCTCGGGCGTGATAACGCTCATGGGCTCGGCAGTCGAGACCTGGTAGAAAAAGCCCTTAAAGTCAATCTGCATATCGGTGATGGCAAGACCAAACAGGTCGTGCGCTTCGTTTTCAAACGGGAATACTGCCGGATAGTACGAGCTGATGGACGGAATCTCCTGGTACTGATTAATTCCCTCAACCACCAGGTTCTCGATCGCATAGCTGCCGTCCTGCGCAATCTGCTCCTGAGCAACACGAACGTTGATAAACGTATAGACCAGGCGATACGTGCCGTCGTCGACGTTGCGCTCGGCGTGCATTTGCACAAAGCGCGCGCCGACGCCCTTGAGCGCCTGGACATGCGACAGGAGCTCGTCGATCCCGACGGTGGTATAGATAGCCTTTTGCATTACTCGGCCTCCTTTGCAGCGACGGGCGCGTCGCCGGCCTCCGCAGCAGCCACAAACCCGTCCTCGCCCAGCTCAACGCCACCGTCCCAGGTTGCGGCACCGCCCACGGTGAGCGGATCGCCGCCGGCGCGCATCACGGCCTCCTTCTGGTCCAGGATGCCGCACGCCTCCACGATGGCATCGATCACGGTCTCGGGGCGAATGGCGCACCCGGGCGCGTACACGTCCACGGGAATCGCGCGGTCCACGCCGCCGATCACGTTATAGGCATCGCGGAACACGCCGCCCGAACACGCGCAGATGCCGCAGGCCACCACGCACTTGGGCTCGAGCATCTGGTTGTAGATCTGGCGCACGACGGGCAGGTTCTGGGCATTGACCGACCCCGTCACCAAAAAGATATCCGCATGCTTAGGGTTGCCGGTGTTGACCACGCCAAAGCGCTCCGCATCGAACAGTGGCGTGAGCGAGGCCAGCACCTCGATATCGCATCCGTTGCAGCTCGAACCGTCGTAATGAATAACCCACGGCGAGCGCGACATTTTATGATCCATGGATGCCGCCTCCTAAATAAATACGTCGACGAGGATGGGCATAAGGTTGAGCAGGCCAAACACCAGCGCCACGCCCCATCCGAGCCTAAAGCAGCTGCGCCAGGTGCTGCGTGCGAAGGTGTTGTCGATCAGGACCTCGACAAAATACGTCGCGGCCATCACGACCAGGGCGACCACCCAGCTCACCGGGTTGTCCCAAACAAAGAACATGCCTACCCACATCAAAAACAGCACGGTCTCGCACCAGTGCATAAGGGTCATCTTGGCCAGCGTGCCGCCGCTCATCTCGGTGGCGACGCCCTGGACAATCTCCTGATGCGCGTGATGTGAGTACGAAAGGTCAAACGGCGACTTGCGCAGCTTGATGGTGAGTACCGCAAGCAGCGCCAGGAAAATGGGCGCACTGTACACGATGATGGGCGCCGACTGCCCGGTCACAGCAATGGAATCGAAGCTGTCGGTGGCGAGATACAGGCCCACGCTCATCAGCAGAACGGCGGGCTCGTAACTCATGACCTGCAGCAGCTCACGGTCGGCGCCGACCTGGGCAAACGGGCTTTGCGTCGAGGCGGACGCCAGCACCACAAAGATCGCGGCGAGCGTAACCATAAAGGCGCACAACAGCGTGTTGGAACCCGACACAAAGATGCCGCCGCCCACGACGGTGAAGATGAGTGCGCACGCCATATAGGTATCGTCCATGGTGTTTACGCTGGCGGGGGCCTTGCGCAGCAGCTTGGCAACGTCGTAGAAAGGCTGCAGCAGGCGCGGGCCCACGCGGCCCTGCATGCGGGCGGACAGCTTGCGGTCAAGGCCGTCGATCAGGCCACCAACCAAAGGCGCCAGCAAGGCAAACGCCACGGTGCCAATAAATATGCCCACGACACCCGAGCCTTCGAAATACTTGCCGCGCAGCACCGAGGGCGCACTCATGGCAAGTCGCTCGGGCCCAATCCACGCGCAACACAGCAGGGCAAACAAGATAATGCTGCAGCACACGACGCTACCCGCGGGGCCAATACGCTTCTCGCCAAGGGCGTCCTCCGAGTACCAATTGCGCTTTTCGGCCTTCACCTCGTGTCCCATCGAGCCGCGGAAATGGCGATATTTGTCGGTTCCCACGCCCGAAAGATATACGTTTACGTGCGGTTTATTGCTCACGCGGAATGAAGTCAGCAGCACCACGGCGATAAACGCCACGATAACCACCATCAGATACATGGCATCCTTGCCAATAACGTACGGCACGCGGCCAAACACCATGGCCAAGTAAGGCGACACCAGACCGCTCGAGATAACCGGGAACGCCACGCAGCACAGAATCAGCAGCGCGGCGATGGTGTTGAGGGCCATCCATTCGGTCTTATGGACATTGACCTCAACGTTTTGAGCCGTGGGGTCGACGCCCGAAAGCTTGGCAAGCCACTTGCCCCAGAAGAAGAATGTCGCGGCCGAGCCAAAGGCCAGCACCATGATCATGAGCACGTTACCGGTCTGCGCAAACGCCACCAGGGCGCCCCACTTGGACACGAGCATGCCAAACGGCGCCACAAACATGCCCATGATGCCCAGCATCATCAGGCGCGTCAGATGCGGCATGCGGCTGAACATACCGTCCATGTCCTCGATATTGCGGCTGCCGATATGATGCTCGGCCGTGCCCACGCACAGGAACAGCAGCGACTTTGCCACCGTATGGAACAGGATTAGAAAGATGGCGGCCCACACGGCCTCGGGCGCGCCGACACCCAGGCAGGCACTGATGAGGCCCAGGTTGGAGATGGTGGAGTACGCGAGCACGCGCTTGGCGTTACTCTGCGAGATGGCCATGAGGGCAGCGAGCAAAAACGTGATGGCACCCACACTCGTGACCATAAAGCCGGTCACGGGATAGATGGCATAGAGCGGGCTCAGCTTGACCATCAGGAACACGCCGGCCTTGACCATGGTGGACGAGTGCAGCAGGGCGCTCGTGGGCGTGGGGGCAACCATGGCACCCAACAGCCAAGTGTGGAACGGCATCTGTGCGGCCTTGGTGAGTGCGGCGAGTGACAGCAGAACGACCGGCATCACCAGCAGCGCGGACTGCGCGGTGCCGGCGCCGGAAAGCTCAATCATGCCCGAGATGGTGAGCGGCATGCCGTTGAAGTGCAGGAACATAAGGCCCGCCAAAAACGCGATGCCGCCCAGCATGTTGAGGATGATTTGGGTAAAGGCGTTTTTGATGGCCTCGGACGTGCGCGTGTAGCCAATCATGAGGAACGAGCACACGGTGGTGATTTCCCAACCGCAGAACAGCCACTCCAGGTTGTCGCTCGTCACGATGACGAACATGGCCGAGAGGAACAGGAACATAAGCGCCAGGAACTGCGGGCGACGGTCGGGCGCGGTCTGCCCGCGCAGCGCAGCCTCGTGCTCGTCATGGGCCTGGAAGTCCTTCATGTAGCCCAGGGCATACACGCAGATTAGGCTGCCGACGATACCGACGGCGAGGACCATGATCACACTCATGTAGTCCAGGTAGAGCGGCGTCGCCGTGACGGCTTCGGCCGCGGGCAGCGTCATGGCTGCAAAGGCGAGCGAGCCCACCAGCTGGGCTATGCCGAGCACCGTGGTGAGCGCGTTCCTATATTTGTACGCGTTGTACAGGATGACGGCGCACAGGATGACATCGATGGCGGAGCTGATGATCGAGAGCACATGCGAGGTGCCGGGGGCAACCTCAAAGCTCTGCGGACCCGTGCCAAAAAACATGACGGCGACTACAACTGTCACCGCCATAATAATGCCGGAGCCTATGAGCCCCACCGCATCGCGAGCGCGGTCACCGCGCGCGAGCAGCATGCCCAGCGCCGGTACCAGCGGAAACAGGGTAAGGAAATACAGTAGCGTCATACCATCACTCCCCCATGCAAAAACGCTGCAATTGTTTAACGTTATAGCTCAATTGATGAGTAGCGGCAGCGGGTTTTCGGTCAACTGGGGAGTTTTAGGCGTACGGGGCAAGGAGTCTGTCCGCATTGGAGTAGAGGGGCGGCAAGAAAAATGCGCCCCTGTGGGCGCACCATCCCGTTTGCTATTCCGCCTTTTTAACGCGCGGCTTGCGACCGCGCGGCTTATCGACCAGTGCGGACTCACCGCTCTCGCGGTACTGACGGCACCAAGCCTTGACCGAAGACTCGCTGGGAATCTTGTGCTTGATCATGGCCTCGCGAACCGTCAAGCCGTTTTCCAGACGGTCCTTAACCACAGCGAGCTTTACGTCGTACGAGTAGGTGTGATGATGCGAACCGGCATTGAGAACGGCGTCGGCACCGCCCACGGCATACGCGCGGGCCCACCGACGAGCCGTGGCCTGGGGAATGCCAAGCTCCGCGGCGAGGGCGCGATGACCGACCCCCTCTTGGAGGATCTCGACGGCGCGCTGCCTAACCTCGGGCGCATGCGTGCGAGTCCTAGTTGCTTCCGACATACCTGCCACTTCTTAGCCTTAACCGTTAATCTGCTTTCTTACGTGCAAGTTAGATAGTAGCATTTTACTGTTTGCTCAAAGCAGTTAATTAAAGTAGACGCGGCGTTATCTGGGCATTTGGCACCAAATTACGACATTTCTTTATCGATTATTTACGCTGGTAGCTGACTCACAGCTAATCGTCATTCGCTTGTCAACAAAATTGGCATCTCTTTATGTCCTTTGGTATAGAGGATATGGTTATTAACCCCTCCCCCAATAATTTTGAGTGATCCGCAAGGCAGTAGACGTCCTCACTCCTCATGATTACCGCGCATTGCCATTCATCGGAGCAAAACAAAAAGGGCGGGACCTGCTGCGCTTGCAGGCCCCGCACCGGTTGACACCCGACGGGACACAGCCGGGCGAGACGGATCCGTGCTACCGCCCCGCCTGGCCGCGATGTTCAACTACAGCTCGTTGGCCGCGTGATACGCCGTGCGAATGGCGCTCGCAATGTCGGCGGTGCGCTCACCCGAGCAGTCGCCCGCGCAGGTCACGGGCACCGTCACGCCATCCAGGTCAAACGCGTTGGCCTTGGAGCCCACGGCCATCACCACGTAATCGCAGGCGATCTTCACCGGCTCCTCGGCGCCGTCCTCGGTGGTGCGAACAGCCTCCACGCCCTCGTCGGTAATGGCGGTCAGGCGGGTCTTAACATGCTGCTCCACGTTGTGCTCTGCAAAGTCGCTCATAATCAGCGGCAGAATGGTCTCGGACTCGCCCGCGGCAATCTTGTCGAGCATCTCCACGATCGCCACCTCGCAGCCGTGCTGCAGCAGGTACTCGGCAGTCTCGGTGCCCACCAGGCCACCGCCAATGACGGCGACGCGGCCCGTAAGCTCCACCTTGCCGGCCAGCACGTCCCAGCTCGAGACGACCTTGTCCGAATCGGCGCCCGGAACGGGAATGACCACGTCGTGTGCGCCCACAGCCACAATCGCGGCGTCGGCGGCGTTGAGGTCCTCAGCGGTAGCGGCATGGTTGAGCTCAACCTTCACACCCAGACCGGGCAGAATCTTCTCGTAATACTCGACCGAGCGCATGATCTCGTCCTTGCGCGGGGGCGCGGCCGCCAGCACAATCTGGCCGCCCAGATGGTCGCTCGCCTCGTAGACGGTCACGTCGTAGCCGCGCTTGGCCGCCACGCGCGCGGCCTCCAGGCCGGCGATGCCGCCGCCCACCACGGCAATCTTCTTGTCGCCCTCGCCCGGCTTAATGGCGATGGTCGCCTCGTCGCCGTTCTCGGCGTTGAGCACGCACGAAATGTACTTGCGGTTTTGAATCGCGTCGACGCAACCCTTGTTGCAGTTGAGGCACTCGCGGATGGGCTCACCCGTGGCGGCCTTCAGCGCAATGTCGGGGTCGCACATGAGCGAGCGACCGTAGGCGATGATGTCGGCCGCGCCGTCTTCCAGAATCTTCTCGCCGGCCTCGACCGAGACAACACGGCCCACGGTTGCCACCGGCACGGAGACCAGGGCCTTGACGCGCTCGGCCACGGGCAGCGTCCAGTTGTAGGGCATGGCGCCCATGGGCGGAATGGTGTCGCCCATGTTGCCGGTGTGGTTGGCCTGTGCGACCTGGATCATGTCGATGCCCGCGCCCTCAAGCAGCTTGGCAAACTCGCAGGCCTCGTCGGGCTGCAGGCCGCCCTTGCCGCGCGGCGTGCCGTCGGGGTTCTCCATAATCACGGGGAGTTTGTACTCCACCATCAGCTGCGGCGCGGCTTCCTTAATGGCAGCGACGACCTCCAGCGCGTAGCGAACGCGGTTCTCGAACGAACCACCGTACTCGTCGGTGCGCTGGTTGAGGATGGCCGAGCACAGCGAACCCACCAAGCGGTCGCCGTGGACCTCGATGGCGTCGATGCCGGCCTGCTGTGCGCGAGCGGCCGAGGCAGCGATGGCCTCCTTAATCTGGGTGAGCTGCTCTACGCTCGCCTCGTTCACAAAGTGCTGCATGTCGTGATGCAGCTTGGCGTAGGCCTGGTTGCGGATCTCGTTGGACTCGGCCATCTTGGCGGCAAAGGTCTCCTCGTCGCCGGCGGCCTTGGCCTCCTGCGCGGCCTTGGCGGCAGCCATGGATCCCATGACCATGCGGCCGACACCGGGCACGTCGTACTCGGGGTGGAACAGCTGCAGCGCGACCTTGGCGCCGTGTTTGTGGACGGCGTCGGCCAGGGCCTTAAACGTGGGGATCTGAGCGTCGGTCGCCAGCTTGGGCGTGGGGCTTGCGGTCATGACGGGAGCGACGTCGCCGATGACGATGTAGCTCACGCCGCCACGAGCCAGACGCTCGTAAAAAGCCAGGCTGCGCTCGCCAATGGAACCGTCGCGCTCCTCGTAGCCGGTGGTCAGCGGCGGGAACATAATGCGGTTTTTGAGCTCAAGGGGGCCAACCGTAATGGGCTGGAGCAGCTTGGGTGCAGGTGCGGTCATGGACATTCCTCTCTTGTAGGCGCGGCGGCGATGATGCCGCGTAGTTGTCTAGAGGATATGGCATGGGAATACAGCAGCGCAACGGAAATCGGCGAATATCAGGTGCCGGCAGGTGGATGGGGATGGGACGTCTGCCGGTTTGTCTCAATCTGTAACAGTTACGTGGCAAAACTGGGTCTTACTGTTACAGATCGAGACAAACCAAACCCGCTTGCTAGAAAATCTCAATCTATAACAACAACTCGGCAAAATCCGTCCCTCGTGTTACAGATTTAGACAAACACGACCCAGCCCACCGGTATATCTCGATCTGTAACACCTAGCCGCCCAAATCGGGTCTAGATGTTACAGATCGAGATTTTGTTTGAGAGGCCGAGAATTGGACCGAAAACACGGTCCCGAAATAACAAAAAAGCTCGCCGGCTAGGCCGACGAGCTGCAAGTTCTTGGTCGCGGGGGCAGGATTTGAACCTACGACCTCCGGGTTATGGATATGGCGGGCCGTCAAACAGCGATTGGACTAAAGCCGTGCCTTCCACAGTATTTAGTCCTATAAACAGTCCAACATCTTTATTTCTAGTCGTTAGATTGGACTAAAATGACTTTAATTTCGATATTTAGTCGTATCTTACGACTAAATATCAGCCACGAGACCGTTAGGAGCGATCTTGTACTACAGCGATCACGACGTCCTTGAACTCATCGCCCGTATCGAGAAGCCCTATGAGAGCGAGGTTATCGAGCTCAAGGAAGCGAAAAACGACTTCAGTTTCAAGAACCTCGGGAAGTACTTCTCCGCCCTGAGTAACGAAGCGGTCCTGCGCGGGAAACAAGACGCCTGGCTCATCTTCGGTATGGACAACGACAAGGTCGCATGCGGAACCGCTTACCGAGAAGGAAATCCGGCCAACCTTCGATCCCTTAAAAAGGAGATTGCGGACCGCGCGAACAACCACCTCACCCTGAGAGAGATCCATGAACTCAGGATTGACGGCAAACGCGTCCTCGCGTTTCAAATCCCCGCCGCAACGCCAGGCATGCCGACGGCGTTCAACAATGCGGCATGGGCGCGCGAGGGCGAATCACTCGGGCCACTCCCCATCGATAAGTACGAGCAGATACGCCAAATGCGGAGGCCGGACTGGAGTGCCCTCGAAATCGAAGAAGCAACCTTCGAGGACCTCGACCCCAAAGCCGTGAAGAAAGCGGTGGAGCTCTTTCTCTCCAAGCACCGGCGGCATTCCGGGGCGTTCGCGGACATGGATGACCGCACGATTCTCGACATGGCAAACCTAACCAGAAACGGCAAGATCACCCCGACGACACTCATCCTGCTCGGAAGGCCAGAATCCACCCGTCTGCTCGATGGAATGAGCCCGCGCATCACCTGGACTCTCTATGCCTCCAATGGATCGGTAACCTCTTACGAGCACTTCAAACCACCCTTCCTTCTCGCGATTGACCAGGTACTCGGGAAAATCCGCAACGAGAAGTACCGGTTCAACGCAAATGGCGCGAGTCTGTTTCCCTTTGAGGCTGACCAGTACGAACCCGAGATCATCAGAGAGCTCCTGAACAACTGTATCGCCCATCAGGACTATTCCATGCAGGGGCGAATCAATGTCGAGGAATTCGAGGATCACCTCGTGTTCCTAAACGAAGGGTCCTTCATTCCGGAGACAATCGAAAATGCGATGCGGCCGGGTTTTAAGCCAAGCTACTACCGCAACCCCTTCCTTTCCGAGGCGATGGTGCAGATGGACATGATTGACACCATCGCCATGGGAATCCCCAAAGTATTCCAGATGCAGAGAAAGCGATACTTCCCCCTACCCACCTACGACCTTTCGGATCCAACCCGCGTGCGCGTAAGCGTCTACGGTAAGACCATCAATGAGAGCTACAGCAGGCTACTCTATGCTAAACCGGACCTTCCGATGGACGTCGTCTACCTTTTGGACAAGGTTCAAAAAGGCGAGGAAATCACGAACGAGGAGGCCGCAGAGCTGCATCGACTCAAGCTTATCGAAGGCAGGTACCCCCATATCTCCATCACGAACGCCCTTGCCTCGAAGACGGGGCAGGAGGTGTCTTACACGCGCAGCAAAGGCCTCAATGAAGAGGCCTGCAAGGCGTTTGTCATTCAGATGCTCTCAGAAACGGGGCCCGCACCACGTGCGAAAATCACCGCCCTCATCAACGATCTTCTCCCCTCGGGCCTTACCGACGCGCAAAAGGCCAAGAAGGTGTCGAACCTGTTAGCGAAGATGAAGAAGGTAGACAAGACCATCGATAGCGACGGAACGGGAAAGACCGCAAGATGGCATGCCCTGTAACATCGTGATGGATCTCACCGTCAGACGCACGGCTTCCAACAGACCGACCGCGATGCGTCTGGGTACCTTACCGGGCGCATCATCTAATATTGGACTCTCTACTTGCATTGGACTCTCTACTTGCGGCATCCATCCCTACCCGACTCTGGATACCGCAAGTGTCCTTTTCGATGGCATCCCCGCGTTTTGTAGTCGGAAAACAGTCGACTCATAGTTGAAAGCTACAAAAAGTGTGTCCTATAAGCCAGTAAATTGCCGAAGCGTTTTTAAAACCCGATCTCCGCAACGATCTTTTTCATCTCGATAGCCCATCCAAGCCGCCCCTCGATGTACCGCAGCCATGCGTCCTGATGGCTCTTAATTGGGTGGCCGGCCTTATAGAAACGCAGGCCCGATGCCTTTTAGCATCAAAGGGCGCCGCCGTCAGCTCGAAGCGTTTTTCGAAGATCCTTGTCCAGTACGCTAGCTTGACCATTCGGACCACTTTTAAGTAAACATCAGCAAGGGCGGCCCGACGTATCGGGAGCTCAAGACCGCCCAGTGTAATCAATCCGCAACGAAAGCGAGCCCTCGGCGCTGTGCCGGGGGCTCGACCCTTCTAGGTTTATATCGTTGAATTGGCTAGCAATATTGCTCGTCGTTAAACGGCGGCTTCGACACCTAGTCCTTCATCCCGAATACTCTGCTCGTCTTCATCGGCTGCGCCCGTGGCCCCCTCCGCTTGGATGGCATCGTAGGCTTCGATGTTCGACTCAAGGATTTCGGCGCTCTCGTTGGCAAGCGCCAGCTTCTTCTGGTGCCTGTTATACAGGCACAAACCCATACTCCCTATGGCAAGCGTTACAGCAGATCCAACAATGCAACCCTGCCACCTTCCTGTGGCAATTCCCCCATTTCTGATGTTTGCGATAAGCGCCCTTGGTCCGCCCGACTCCTTTGCAATATGTGACAGCTGCGCGTAGTCCCAATCCGTCATCGTGTCCTCCTAACTCGACCGCCCGCTGGCTACTTGATTACTTGGGTCAATAATGCAACTGCACAAGTAAACAGTAAATGTCTAAGATATGTCTGCTGCGCTATTTAGAAAGGGTATTCAGACAATGTATGTCCGCCGTTATAAGCCAGAAGATGTGCTTCCAGAACGACTTGCAAGCTTAATGCGGAGTTTCGTCAATACGGACGGTAGAGTTGGCCTCTCGCAAATCGAGCTCGCGAGGCTCATGTACGAAAGGCGTTACGGAGGAGAAAACCAATCGAGCATCGATGCTCAATGCGTAAAGAAGACGGACCAGGCGTGCAAGGCCATAGCGCGAAGGATTAGCCACTTCCTCAAGGGAGACCATTTCCCGAATTGGACTGATTTGGTCGAACTTGCCGATTTCTTCGGAAAACCAATCGGCTATCTAATCGGCGAAACGGACTGCGATTCGTACGAGCTCCAAGATGTCGCCGACATCGTTGGATTGGAGAGCGGGGCAGTCACCGCACTTAAAAGCATCACGGGGAAGGCAAGCGTAGAGTGGCCGCTTGGAAAGACCACGCTGGAGAATGAGAAGCCATCTGCAGGGAGTGCCTTCATTGCCCAGGATATGGTCGAAAAAGCCAACGCAGAACTTAATGCTTGCAGGGCAGCTCTAAATCGCATGCTCACTGCCAGAACTTTCAAAGACTTGCTGATCAGCCTCTCAAATGTTGGTGAGAGTGAATACGAGTTATTGATGACGCGCCTTGATGCGGAGGTGGCGAAACTGCAGAGAGGTGATGATTCCAAAGGCGGTGACGAACCAGTCATGCAGCAGATGGCAAGAAAAGCGCAAGCGAGAGATGCTGGGCTGCGTTTGAGGGAAGCCGAAGGCGCTCTGAAAGCATCTCGCTACGAAGCCTACGAGTTCTACGTTCGGCTCGTCGACGAAATGTTCTCAGATATGGCCAATACCGATATAGTGGCCAAGGCCAAACTCATTGCTGAGAAGCCATGATGTACCCAAGCGTACCAGCCACCTCGGCGCACAGGTACGAGCAGGCCGTCTTACTACTTGCCCACACGGTCCCGTTGCCGCCGACGAGCGACGTGGAGCAGGAATAGAACCACTGCGAACCCGTGATGCCGCTCGTTGGCAGTGCCCATGTCGCGTCCGCGTAAATCATCGTCAGGTATGAATACCCCAAGAACGTGCAGAACAGATTCGTGAGCCTGGACGGGTCGATGCCCCGGAAGTCGATGGTTGCGAAGGTGCACGACGAGAACGCGTAGCCCATCGACCGCACGCCCAAGAGGTTCCCTAGGCCGGAAATGCCTGCAAGGTTCGTGCACGAGTAGGGCAGGTAGTTCGGGTTTAAATACGAGAACGTGACCATGTCCGCCGCAAAGCTCGCGCTCGGCGGGCGCGACTTCCACGCGCAGTAGCCCGAAGACGTCCTGCCGTTGCGCTTGGTCCGACCGCCGCAGTAGGGGCAATAAACGGCCTTCATGGGTACCTCTTCCGAAAGGGTTTTACGGTTCCGGAAAAGGTTATCTACCCGCGAGAACGATAGGCAACCGGACACACATTCTGTCCGAGCGGTAAAAAGCGGGCGCGGATTTTAAACGGCTGAAAAAGGGGCATCGACCTGCGCCGATGCCCCCAAAGCGGACACACTTTTTGTCCTATAAGCCGAAGCCGTTAAGCTTCCTGGCTACAAAAGTCTTGGTCGCGGGGGCAGGATCTGAACCTACGACCTTCGGGTCATGAGAACAGAATATCGATGTTTATCGACACCTTTTGAAGCTCTTTGATACCGTTATATGCGCAGGTAGATTAACATATTTTGATAAAATGCTTGAATCAATGCCATGCCAATTTCGACCAAAATTCGACCAACGATTGCTTGACTTCAACAGTTGCATCGCAAGCGATGCAATATCAGTCCCGCGGTCGCAGGGAGCCGAAAGGCAGCCCCTGCGCCTCGATGAAGCGAAAAAGCTGCTTGAAACCCTGCTGTCACAGGAAATGGACGCGCACAGGATCGGAATGCTTCTTCCGCTCCTCCTCCTTTCTTCCGGGACGCCCGGGCGGCAAGAGCCTATTAAAAAGAGATGGATGGATTTCAAACTTGGCAAATCAAGGCGTAGCTAGTCACTCGCGTCCAAAGCCATTTGCCTAAAAATGAATACCGCTGACCGAAATGGAAAGATGGTAACAACGAAATAGATTAGTCGCACTTGTTTTTAAGAACCGTTTGTTCCAGCCCGCCCTGTTTGCAAACACCCCAACTATCATGAAATCCGTAAACAGAGGCGACATCAACACCTGACGCCGGCAAGTATGCGAGTGTCGTCTCTGCCTAAGGGGCAAGCCCCCGAGATTAGTTAGGAGAGGGGAAGAGATGGATAAAGTCAAAACGGCCTTCCAGAACTTTGGCCGCGTTATCGTCGACCCTATTTTGTACCTTTCGGTAACGGGCATCATTTTGGCCATCGCCACGGTATGCTCGCTCGGCAGCGGAGTTGTCGCAGATCTGGGCACGCTGCTCTCCGCGGCAACCAACTCCGCGGTGATCGGCAACCTGCCGGTGATTTTCGCAGTCGGCCTAACGGCAGGCTTCGCAAAGAAGCAAAAATCCAACGCGGCAGTGTTTGGACTTATTAGTTACCTCATGTTCCTGTATGTCAACAACGCCTACCTGACGCTCACCGATCAGCTGGCAAAAGCTGGCGCGATGGGTCTGTATGGCACTGGCCAGGCAACGGTACTGGGTCTTCAAGTTACCGATGTCAACGTCTTCGGCGGCGTACTCATCGGATGCTTCTGCGGTTGGCTCTATAACAAACTGATCGACGTAAAGGTATCGGAGTATATCCGGATTTACGGCGGACCCCGCCTGGCCCTTCTGGCGATGGTTCCGCTGAGCATTGTCTTCGGCATCGGAGCGACTATCGTGTGGCCCCCTATCGCCAACGCCATCAGCAACGCTTCTTCATTCATCGCAGCCTCGGGTGGTCTGGGCGTTTTCATTTACGGCTTCCTGAACCGCGTCCTCGTACCTCTCGGCATGCACCACTTTATGTGGATGCCGTTTGACTACTCCGCGATTGGCGGCACGGCGGTCGTCGCCGGCCAGAGTGTTTCCGGCGCAGCAAACATCTTCTATGCCGAGCTTCCCCATATCGCCGACGGATCCCTCACCACAGTCGACCCCTCTGTCCGCTTTGCCATGTTCGGCTTTGGCAAGGAATTCGTAACCCTCGGCACCGTGCTCGCAATGATTGCGACTTCCCGTCCGGAGAATCGAAAAGCTGTCGCAGCCATGCTGGTGCCCATTTACATCACCGCCATGCTCTCCGGCATCACTGAGCCGCTCGACTTCATGATCCTGTTCGCGTCTCCGATTCTCTGGGTTGCCTACAGCCTGTTCTACGGACTGGGCGAGATGCTCCTGTTTGTCCTGGGAGTCCGCTTGCTTAACATGTACGGTGGCATCGAGCTGCTCACGCTCGGCCTGCCTTTGCCAATGGGCGTCACCAAGTTCCCGATTTACATCGTCTTGGGCATCGTGTTTGCCGCCGTTTCGTTCATCGTTCTGGCGATGGTGATCAAGAAACTCAACCTCATGACGCCCGGCCGTTCCGCAGAGTGGTCTGCAGAGGTCTCCGGAGGCAACAATGCTCTCGAGTCCTCCGGAACTCCGGAAGTCGACGCAAAACAGCAGGAAATGGTGCAGAACATCATCAACGGCCTTGGCGGCAAGGACAATATCAACACCATGGGCTGCTGCATGACTCGTCTCCGTGTCGAAGTCAAAGATCCCGACAAGGTCAACGAAGAGACCATCAAGAAGGCTATCGACAAGGGCCTGTTTAAGAACGGCACCAATGTCCAAATTGTCGTGGGAACCAACGTGCACTCCGTCTACGACCTGCTGCGTCCCATCCTTAATCTGGAAGATTAACAGTCGCGTAATCGATAAGCGATAAGCGAGGAGACCTCATGTTGACCAAAACGTTTCATTCAATCCGAGGCATGTTCGAACGCCTGCTCAACATGTACAAAGAAAAGTCGACAAGGGGTCTTCTCGTACTTATGGCTGCATTCGCATGTGGTTTTATCTGGCCGCTCCTGGGTCTACTCGCTGCGGTTTGGACCCGGCGTTCAGGAAGGCACGCGGACGCAGGCAGCATTGCAGGCATGGCGGCGGTCATCAACATCGCTACCTACTTCGTGCAGATAGTAACCAAGATTGTCTGCAGCTCAATTTGATTTGAAAGGCATGAACAACATGAACGGATACAAGATTGTCATCTGCGGCGGCGGCAGCACCTATACCGCCGGTATCGTCAAAGACCTGATTGATCAAAAGGACGAACTGGGGATTCGTGAACTTTGGCTCTATGACATCGACAAGGAACGCCAGGACACGGTCGCTGTGGTGGTTAAGGCAGTTATCGATGACCTTGCCCCCGAGATCCCCTTGCATGTAACCGTCGACCCCAAAGAGGCGTTTACAGATGCGAACTTTGTTATGGCGCAGATGCGCGTGGGCGGGCTCAAGATGCGTATCCAGGATGAGCAGATCAGCCTGCGCCATGGCGTAGTCGGCCAAGAGACCTGCGGAGCAGGTGGCATGGCCTATGGCATGAGGACCATCTTCCCCATGTGCGAGCTTGTCGATTTCTGCGAGGAGTACGCCTGCAAGGACTACTGGATCGTCAACTACTCTAACCCCGCTGCCATCGTAGCCAAGGCGATGCACAAGCTGCGTCCAAACGCTCGCATTCTCGACATCTGCGATATGCCGGTAGAGATTGAAGCCCGCATGGCGGAGATTTTGGGCTGCGAACTCGACGACATTGAAGTCGACTACTTTGGCCTCAATCACTTTGGGTGGTATACCAGCGTACGCTGCAAGGGCGTCGACGTTACGGACAAGCTCAAAGAGCACGTGCGTAAGTACGGTTACATTTCCGAGGCAAGCCTCAATGACGCATTGGTAAAGGACCCAGACTGGGCCCACACCTTCAAGAATGCGGCAACGATTTCTACGCTATTCCAGGATTACCTCCCCAACACCTATTACCAGTATTACCTGTTGCCCGATGCCTGCGTGGAGTACATGGACATCAATAACACGCGTGGCATGCAGGTCGTAAACGGCCGCGAAAAGCGTATCTTCGACGCATCTGCGGCGCTTAAGCGCGGTGAAAAGGTCGATCTCACGCAGTTCTACGTAGGCGTCCACGGCAGGTTCATTGTCGATGTCGTCAAGTCCCTGGCGAAGGATTTGCGCCATCGCCAGCTGGTGATTGTGCCCAATAATGGCGCAATCGAGAATCTCTCGGACGACGCGACCGTCGAGATTCCGGCGTACATCACCGATCGAGGAGCCGAACCGGTCCGCGTCGGGAAGATTCCCCGCTTCTACAAGGGCCTTATCGAGCAGCAGGATGCCTGCGAGGGCCTTGTGGTCGAGGCCGTTATCGAGGGCTCCTACCAGAAGGCACTCGAGGCCTTCACCCTCAATCGCACGATTCCCTCAGCGCGCGTGGCTAAGGAAGTCTTGGACGACATGATCGAGGCGAACAAGGGCTATTGGCCTGAGCTGAAGTAGAGAAGCCATCCAGATAGCAAAAGCACAAAAGGTGGCCTCAAGGCAAAATGCTTTGGGGTCACCTTTTGTATGACTAAATCTCCGCAAAACTCGTAAAGATGAACGAATCGGCCTCGTGTTTTGCACGATAGTTCTCTTGATAATCCTGATTGAATATAAGCGAATAAATAACCTGAAGCGTATACGTGAGCGAGATCATGGAAGAGTAATTGGCAACCTTTCCAATCACGCGCTCTGATTTTGGAATGAGCAAGACAGTGTCGCATTGCCTGGCGAGCGCCGAATCAGAAAACGCCGTGATTAAACACGGCTTGATTCCGCGCTCGGAAAGAGCGGCGGCGTATTTGGAATAATCATAGTGAATGCCGCTGTAGCTTAGGAATAAAAACAGGTCGCCGGGCCTACCGTTCTTAACGTGCAGTGTCTGCAGGCCACCGTCGTCCGCCATGGTGACATGACGATCGAGCTTGAGAAGATTGTTGCGAAAGATACATCCCGCCAGATAGCTTTCCCCTTTAGCAAAGATGTAAATTCGCGGGGCGCTAAGAACTGCCTTGGCGATTATGCTCAATTTGGCGCTATCGAGCTCGATTTTCGTTTGATCTATGACGCCCTTCAGGAGATTTGCAAGGTTGCCCTCGATGGCCTCAATTGAATCGGTACTGCCAAAAGGACGATTGTGATCGACAGTGGCAGCCAGAAGATAGTCTCCGCTTATCTCCTGGATGAGCTGCATGATCAACTCTCGATAGCCGCTTAGGCCCAATTTCTTACAAAAGCGGATGATTGTCGCGTTCGAGGTGTAAGTCTCCTGTGCGAGCTTTGCCATAGTGAGGGTCTTAAGGTCGCCGGTATGATTGAGCAGATAGGTAGCAATGGCTCGGTCGGTTTCATTAAAAGACGCGCTGTTACGCAGGCTGTCAAGAATCATGGTCGCTCCGATCGCTTTAGTTTGCCACTTAATTATGTCATTATCAAAACGACGGGCAGCTCTTCATGCGCTGACTCATGTCCTGCAATCTCTCTTCTGATATTCCGCATGCTTCGGCAACATTATTTGTGCGGAGCGCATCGCTCAAGTCGCAGCGAACAGATACGAAGAAGTTCGATTGCCAGAATTCATTGCCCGCCTTGAGACGCAGAGACAGCCTCCGAACAAGCTACATGCGGACTTGAGACAGCATAGCGCTCGCCCGTCGGCATCCTACAACCCGTATCCCCCACTCCCCTGTTTCCGTGTTGAGAGCAATAGACGGGGTTCCAAGGGGACTCGTCCCTTTGGCGCGCAAGGTCCGGGGGCGGCGCAATCCATCCCCGGCACTATTATTAGCTAAGGACCGCCGAAACTCCTCCCAATTGGAGTTTATCGGTCGATAAGTCAAGCCGACCGGCCCGCGATTATCAATGGTTTATTTGCTTCACATAATAAATTGACTCAGGATTCACCCGCAATTCACCCGCAAAGTAAACCGATAAAGAAAAAGCTCGGAAGCAATTTTGCTTCCGAGCTGCAAGTTCTTGGTCGCGGGGGCAGGATTTGAACCTACGACCTCCGGGTTATGAGCCCGGCGAGCTACCAGACTGCTCCACCCCGCAATGTCTGGGCGCCTCATGTGCGCAAGAAAGAATATTACGCGGGAGTTCGGTAAACGGCAAGGAAAATCTCGTAGAGCATAATTCCTTCATATTTAAACCCCTCAGCCCCTATCGCCGTAAACGAATCGCAGCCGAGCGCCGCCGACGGCACGTATACAATGGTGCGCGTCCTTTTACGCCGACACCGGGAGTAGACATGCTGCTCGCTATCGATATGGGAAACACGCAGACGGCCATGGGCCTGTTTGACGGAGACGAGCTGGTGCAGTCGTGGCGTATGCCCACCGACCGCTCCTATACCGCCGACGAGATCCATGTGCGCCTGATGGGTTTCTTTAAGATGTACGGCCTTTCACTCGACGCGGTCGACGCGATCGCCTTTGCCGGCGTGGTGCCGCAGCTCTCGCGCGAATGGCACGCCGTGGCCGACCGCATTGCCGCAGACGCCATCGTCATCGGGCCGCAGACGGCCGCCGTGACCAAGCTGCGTGCGGCGCGACCCCAGGCCGTGGGCGCCGACCGCGTAGCTAACGCCGTCGCAGCCGAAGCTTTCTACGGCGCGCCGGCGATCGTGGTGGACTTTGGCACCGCAACCAATATCGACGTCATCGATGAGGACGGCTATTACATTGGCGGAGCGATCGCGCCGGGCATCCGCATCTCCATGGACGCGCTAGCTGCCCGCGCTGCCAAGCTCGCCAGCGTTCCGCTCGAGGCGCCCGAGCACGCCATCGGCCGCGATACCGAGGAGTGCATCAAGGTCGGCGCCGTAACGGGCGCCGCCGCCATGGCTGAGGGCCTGGTCGCGCGCATGAAGCGCGAGCTGGGCCGCGAAGATGCCACCGTTATCGCCACGGGCGGTCTCGCCAGCATCGTCGCCGATTCAACCGGCGCCTTCGACGTGGTCGATGGACAACTCACCATCAAAGGCATTTGCGAAATCTACCGCCGCATGCAGGAGCTGGGGTAGGACGGGGACCTAAGTCGAGCACGAGTGGCGAACTAGGCAACGCATTGGTCCTATTCCTCAAAATCGAAAATTTTTTAGTTTTGAGGAATAGGACTTTCTGCTACGTCTCACCGCACAGCCACCTCGCCAGGTCCACGATCTGCACCCCATTGCGGTCCGTGGCCTCGTGATGCGTGCGGGCGAGAATCATCTTGGGGTACGCGTCGCCAATGCTCAGCAGTGGTGAAATCTCGCGTTCAAATGTCTTATCCGAGCTGATGTCGTCGCTCACCTGAATGTAGAGCTTCTCGCTTCGCTTGATTGCTACAAAGTCTATTTCCTTTTTATAGAGCACGCCGACGTATACCTCGTATCCGCGGCGCAGCAGCTCGATTGCCACCATGTTCTCGTATACGCGTCCCCAATCCATATCACGTGTACCGAGCAGCGCGTATTTGAACGCGTGGTCTGCCAGGTAATACTTCTCGCCGCTCTTAAGGTATTTTTTGCCGCGGATGTCGTACCGACGAACTTTATAGAAGGCAAACGCATCGCACAGGCACCCCATGTACGTGCCGACCGTCTTGTTCGTTATCTTTAGCCCATCCGCGTTCAAAATATCCGTAATGTTACGTGCCGACGTTATGTTGGATACGTTGTCCATCATGTAATCGGCAATGCGCAGCAGCGCCGATTCGTTTCTCACGTTATGCCGCTGCACGATATCTCTCACGATGAGCGTTTTGAAGACATTGGAGAGATATTGATAACGCTGCTCCTGCAGTGGATAAGGGTAGGAGCCGGACATACCGCCGGTTCTCGCGTACTCATCGAAGTCGCGGTCGACCTCGCCCTCGTCGCCATAGAGTCGATACTCCTCAAACGAGAATGGGAAAACCTCGATCTCAAACGTACGCCCCGTAAAGAGCGTCGACAGATCGCTCGACAGCAAAAAGGCATTCGATCCGGTAATGAATATGTCGTACTGCTCGGATGCGTGGAGGCTGTTGATCGCACGCTCAAAACCGTCGCACATCTGAACTTCATCGATAAGCAGAAAGTTTTGTTTGCCGGACACTCGATGCTCTTTTACATAGGCGAGCAGCGCGTGATACTCGAGCAGATTCTCGAACTCATCGAGGTTGTAGTTGATATGGATGACATTCGAATTGGACAGATTTGCCTCCATGTAATCGCGGAGGGCCTCGAGCAATTTTGATTTACCGCTACGACGGATGCCCGTGATGACCTTGATGTCCGGCACGCCAATAAGGCTCGTCAACGTGTCCATATATGACGTTCTATTGATGAGTTTCATTGGGGCCTCCTCGCGGTCTTTTATCGCTATTCCTCAAAATTGAAAAATTTTCAGTTTTGAGGAATAGGCTCTATAGCGAATATACCTCGCGAAAGACCGAGCTGCCTTAATCCTATTCCTCAAAAACGAAAATTTTTCAGTTTTGAGGAATAGGGCGCTGGCAACCCATTCCCCAGATAGGCGAAACCCTCCCCGGCACAGGCCGAGGAGGGTCTTGTTGTCATGTCTATCTTTGGGCGCGAACGCCCCGCGCTACAGCCCGCGAATTCGTACGGCCTCGGGCGGAAACTCCTGCTCGCCGGCATCGGTCTTAATGGTCGCGCGGCCCCAGATGTCCAGGCCTGCAAACACACCGACCGCAAGCGGCAGGCCGTTGGGCGACACCGCCGCAACTTGGCGGCCCAGCAGCGGCACCATGTCGAAGTACTCGCCCAGCACGGGAGCCAGCGGCCCTGCGGCGCCTTGCGGCGTGTTGGCAACAACCGCCCAAGCGTCCACGCGGGCCAGCACGGCGGCGGCCAGCGTCTCGACCAGCGCTTCGTCAGCCACGTCCACACCAAGCTCGCCCAGCGCCGAACGCTCAATATCCACCGTCACGGCACCGAACATGCCCGCAGCAGCGGCACCGCCGTTCACGGCAACACGCGCGAGCGACGTCTCAAACGCAGGCGCACCGCACACGATATCGCTCGGCCACTGGATACCCACCTTACCGGCAAGGCCCAACCCCGGCGTCGAAGCCGTGCCCACGAGCGCGTCCATCATGCCCATCGCAGCCACAAACGGCAGGCCGTGGAAGGCATGCATGTTCACGTCCGGGCGCACGATCAGCGAAAACGTCAGCGAAGCATCGCCCGCGCTCCAAGCGCACCAGCCCGCGGACGCACCCTCGCGGCCCGCGTCGCGCGCGGCGTCAAGCTCGGTACCGGCGACAACAGCATTCATCTCGATCATCTACATACGCCCCAATTCGCCCACGATATGGCCCACGCGGTCCTCGGGCTCCTTGACCTCGACACCGTTGTAGCGGAAGAACCGCGGCGGGTCGTGCATCAGGTCCTCGAGCGGCACCAGCACAAAGTCGCGCTCGCCAATGAGAGGATGCGGCAGGCGCAGCTTTTTGCCGCCGTGAGTCTCGCCGTCCATCCACAGCAGGTCCAGGTCGATGGTGCGCGGACCGTTGGCCTTGGCCTTTTTGGAGCGGTCGCGCCCAAGCTCGGCCTCGATCTTCATGAGCTCGTCGAGCAGCACCAGCGGCGCCAGCTCGGTCTTGATTTCGATGACGGCGTTGGCAAACGCATCCTGGCGCGTCTCGTAGGCAGGCTCGCTCTCGTAAATACGCGAGCAATTGGACACGCAGGTGAGCGGGATCTCGGCGATCATGTCGCGCGCGGCGCGGATGTTGTCGCAACGATGCCCCAGGTTGGAGCCCACGGCCACAAACGCACGGCGCGGCTGCGGCTTGGCGACAGCCCAGTAACCGTTCAGGAACTGCGCAAAGCCGGTGACGTCGTGCACGCGTACGATGTTGGCACCGGCCTGGATAGCGCCCAGGCACACGCCAAACGTGGCGGCATCGCGCGCGGCGGCATCGGTCACGCCCGAGATGGCGCCCACAAAACGTTTGCGCGACACGGCGCACATGAGCGGATAGCCCAGCGACGCCATCTTGGCGGTCTCGCGCTGGATGACGATGTCCTCGTTGGCCGTCTTGCCAAAGCCCGGACCGGGATCGATGCAGATGCGGTCGCGCGACACGCCGGCATGGATGAGCGTACGAGCCTGGTCGGACAGAAAGCCCATGACACGGCGCATGATGGGCGCCGAATCGGGCAGGGTAAAGCGGCGAAGCTGAGAGGTGGGCACGTAGGCCTCCTCGCGGCGGGCGCTGCGGCGCATCATGGCGGCCAGGCGGTCATTGGACTCCGATTCGGCCTCGGTGGCTGCGGGCGCGGCCTCGGGCGCGGGCGCGACAGTCTCGGCGGCAGCAGCCTGCTCGGCGGCCGGCGTCTCCTGCTCGCTTGAAGGCTCGGGCGTGGGCTCCGGTTCGCCAAACGGCAACGAGGGCTGCACCACGCCGCCCGGAAGCTTGGCCTCCGACTTAGGCTCGCCCAGCAACTTGCCGCGACGGCGGCGAGCCGGCTTCTCGGCCTCACGCGCGGCCTCGGCAGCCGCCTCGCGCGCCTTCTCGGCAACAAACGCCGCTGCCGAGGTATCGAGCTGCACCGTTGCGTGCGTGCGGGTGGGCGCGGCGACCTCGCCGGCATGCATCACGATGACGCCGCAGGTGCTCGTCTTAACAAACTCGACCATCTTGGGGTCGGTGAAGCCGGTCACGTCGTTGACGATCGAGGCGCCGCAGCGCACGGCCGCCTTGGCAACCGCCACGTGGCGCGTGTCGATCGAGACGATAGCGCCCTCTTTGGCCAGCGCGCGCACCACGGGCAGCACGCGGCGAGCCTCCTCGTCGGGGTTGACCGGGGTAAAACCAGGGCGCGTGGACTCGCCGCCCACGTCGATGATGTCGGCACCGGCGTCGAGCATCGCCAGGCCGTACTCGATGGCGGCATCCGGGTCGAAGTGCTCCCCACCGTCGCTAAACGAATCGGGCGTCACGTTGAGGACGCCCATGATGCGCGGGCGGTCAAAGCTGAGCTCATACTTTCCGCACCGCCATGTCTTGCTATCGTTCGCCATGAACATCCTCCTAAAATGCCCGCGCCACCGCGCTCGGGCGCAGGCGGTGGGGTCGCTTTGCAATCAGTTTTTCTATTGTATCCGCGCACACGGGCTAGAACGCAAACGCGGCCGCGATGTCGCAAGAAATCAGCAGGTCGGCATTTGCATCCTGATCGGTGGGAGCGAGATTGCAAATGGCCAGGGTATCGCCGGTAAAGTAGCGCGTAAGGCCCGCCGCCGGATACACCACGAGCGAGGTCCCGCCCACGATGAGGACATCGGCCGCGGCAATGGCGGCGACGGCGCCGGTCAGCACGCGCTCGTCGAGCGGCTCCTCGTAGAGCACCACATCGGGCTTAATGCGCCCGCCGCACGCAGGACACACGGGCACGCCCGCGGCGTCCTCGTGCTCGCGCGAGCAAATCCACTCGGCGCTATAGACCGCGCCGCACGACTGGCAAATGTTGCGATGGACCGATCCGTGCAGCTCGAACACGCGCTGTGAGCCAGCCATCTGATGCAGACCGTCGATATTTTGCGTCACCACGGCATCAAGCTTACCGGCGCGCTCCAACTCGGCCAGCTTGGTGTGGCAGCGGTTGGGCTTAGCGTTAAGCGCGATCATCTTGGTGCGGTAAAAGTCGAAGAACTCGGCCGGATGCGCCTCGTAAAAGCTATGCGAGAGCATGGTCTCGGGCGGATAGGCAAACTGCTGGTGATATAGGCCGTCCACGCTGCGGAAATCGGGGATGCCACTCGCCGTGGAAACGCCCGCGCCGCCAAAGAAGACCACGCGCTTGTGGGTGCCGAACAGCTCCGCCAGCGCGGCGGAGGCCTGTTTGGAGTCCGTTATCGCCTGCGTCATATGAGTCCTCCGTCCTTGTTGGTCGGGCAGCGTCGGGCGATGTCCCAGCATGCGGCCTTTGGGTCAGCACGCGCGGTGCCCACCACCGCCCCTGTTGCGCTAATCTTAAGCCTGCCAACCCCGTCGAAAGGACACCATGCCTCAGACTTACACTTTCGCCTCGTGGAACGTCAACGGCCTGCGCGCCGTGCTCAAAAAGGACCCGAGCTTTATCCAGATCGCGCAAGAACTCGACGTCGATATCCTGGCGTTGCAAGAGACCAAGTTGCAAGAAGGCCAGGTTGATATTGACCTGCCCGGCTATCGCCAAACCTGGAGCTACGCCGAGCGTAAAGGCTATTCGGGCACTGCGGTCTTTAGCCGCCAGGAACCGCTGCGCGTGCTGCACGCCGACGCGCTGTTACCCTACGCCGGCGAGGGCGAGGCGG
>UREZ01000009.1 GCA_900547025.1 uncultured Collinsella sp. | reverse complement strand
GCTCGCCACAAACAGGTGAGCGTTTTGGGGCACAATGCGGTGCTCTTCGTCCAGGTTGAGCGTGAGGTAGAAGCGGTGGCGCAGCTCAGAGAGATACTGCAGCGGGCCGCCCAGGAAGGCGACGTTGCCGCGAATGGGACGGCCGCACGCCAGGCCCGAGATGGTCTGGGTCACGACGGCTTGGAAGATGGAGGCCGCCACGTCCTCGGGGCGAGCGCCCTCGTTGAGCAGCGGCTGGACGTCGGTCTTGGCAAAAACGCCGCAGCGGCTGGCGATGGGATAGATGGTGGTGGCGTTGGCCGCGAGTTCGTTAAGGCCGCTGGCGTCGGTGTGCAGCAGGGTTGCCATCTGATCGATGAACGCGCCCGTACCGCCGGCGCAGGTACCGTTCATGCGCTGCTCGATGCCGTTGTCGAAGTAGATGATCTTGGCGTCCTCGCCGCCCAGCTCGATGGCGACATCGGTGGCCGGGATGAGGGTCTCGACGGCGCGTTTGCTGGCGATGACCTCCTGGACAAACTCCAGGTCGAGCCATTGGGACAGCAGCAGACCGCCCGAGCCGGTGATGGCGCAGGTCATCTGGGCCGTCGGCAGCACAGTCGCGGCGCCCTCGAACAGGTCGCGGGCGCAAGCGCGGACATCGGTGTGGTGGCGCTGGTACTTGGCGTAGACGATCTGGTTGTCGTCGTTGAGCACAGCGAGCTTAACGGTGGTGGAGCCCACGTCGATGCCCAGGTGCAGGTTGCCGCGGGCGTTCTCGGGGTTGAAGATCGCGCCTTCGGGGGCCTGGGCGGCGGTGGCGGCTAGGGGCTCAGCGGCGGTGGCGGGCTCGCTAGCGACGGACGTCTCCCCTGCTGCGTTCTTTGCCTCGGCGACTGCCCCAGCAACTTTCTCGGCAGCTGCGGTCGCGGCCTTCTGCGCGGCATCCACCACGGCGGGCGCAGCCTCACGCGCGGCAGCGACCATACGGTCCTTAATGCCCTCGACGAGTTTGCTCATCTGTCTCTCCTCTTAGTTGTTGGACTCGATGGTTGCGGCGGTGTCGACCGCGTCCTCGAGCTGCAAGTTCAATAGCTTCATGCCGTATTCCGGCACGTTGATATCGATGGGTTGGCCATATAGGTCGCCGGGACGCACAAAGGCGATAACCGTCATAATGCGCGCCATGGCTTCGGGCGATTCAGTGAGCCCACGCTCAAACCAGCGCTGAATCAGGCCGACCTCGGCACTCACGACGTAGGTAACGTAGTAGTCAAAGAATGTACCCAGCGCCAGGCCCAAAATGCCCGTCTGCGCACGAGGCACCACGGCCTCACGCGCGGTGTCGATAATCTTTTTAATGAAAGCCTGGTCGCCGCCCGGGCCCAGCAGCGATCCGATCAAATCGCGGTTGGCCGCAAGGTAGCGCAGCAGCTCAACCGAACCGGGCGCCGGCTCGAGCTCATCGATGTTGTGATAGAGATCAGGCAGTTGAGCTGCAGTGATGAGCTCAATGCGCTCACGGATCTCAACCAATAAGCCATCCTCGATTTGATTGATAAAGTCGGGGATATCGCGGTAATGCGAATAGAACGTGCGGCGCGTAAGGCCAGCACGCTCGGTGAGCGACGCGACATTAATGCGCGAAAGGTCGCCGCTTTCGGCAAGCTCGCTGGCAAGTGCCTGGCGAAGGGCACGCTGCGAGCGAAGGGACCGGCGATCGCATTTCTCGAGCTGGGACAAGCGTCCTCCTTGTTACTCAACCTGTGCGCTATTGCACAGTGCGAGTATTATTGCACACCGTGTGCATCAACACGTAAAGGCGATATTTTAGATGTGACAGGGACTGCCTCTTTGTCACGTTATTCGATGACGGTGCGGGAGTTTTGCTTGCGCATGGTGGCGAGCATGTGTTTGGGGACAGCGTGGACCATGCAGCTGCCGATAGTCGCGCTCGCGGCAGCCTTAGCGGCATCACTACCGTTTTTGGTCGCGTAGCTGTGGCGGAAACGCTTGAGCATGGCGATATCGTTGCCGCCGTCGCCGTAAACCGCGACCTCGTCCTCGGCAATGCCGTAGTAGCCAGCCAGCCAGGCCACGCTCTCGCCCTTGTTACATGCCACGTCCGTGATCTCGAACATCACCGGGTCGAATGGCGCGTTGACCACACGGTCCGAGCGCTCGGCCAAATATGCTTTAAGGTCACGCTCCAGCTCGGGCGAGGTCACGCGACAGTTGATCTTGCACACATCGTGGCGCAGGATGTCACTGATCGACTGGTCGAAATACTGTTCCTCGTGATACCCGCCACGTGCACGCATGCCGCGCATCACGATACGTTTGATAGGACTGTCCTTTTTAAAGCCCGCCTGGTGCATCTCGAACGATCCGCTCGAAAACATGCCATCGGGCGTGGAGCAGTCAAAACAGATATCCGGGAACTCCTTGAGCAGCTCCTCGGTGACCTGCGGGTCGATGGTCCAGGTCTTGAGCACATCGCCATGGCTGTCGCGCACGATGGACCCATTGGAGCAGCAGGCGTCAAGCGCCAGGCCCGTAAAGCCATGCTCGCCGATCGGCAGCGTTGAGCGTCCGGTCGCGGGGACCACATGCAGACCAGCCTCGGTCAGCTCGCGAATGGCACGGCGGATGGTCCCGTCTGCCTCGTGCAGGGCGTTCAGCAGCGTTCCGTCTAAGTCACTCGCAAACATCTTGATCATGGATACGCCTCTCCTTCGTCTGCACGATATTGTAGACGAAGGAGAGGCATGCCTAAACAATGCCGTCCCGGCGCGGCGTGCCACTGTCTCCACAAATTCACGGTCCCCCAGCGCCTTAAGACATTCGCCATAAGCGACTTTTCAGCCGATTAAACAGCGCCGTCGTCGACGTCAGCACCGCCAACATGCCTGCGAATACAATCGCCGGAGCCCATCGATCATATGCAAGCCCGTAAACCAATTGGCCAATAGGCGTTGCACAGGAAAGTGTCATATAAACGAGTGCCAGCACTTTTCCGCAGAGTTCCTTTGGCGCTGACCGCTGAACAAATGAAACGATTCCGACCGATGCAATGCTTGCCCACGCCATGACCCATGCCGAGCCGGCCGCAAGCGCGGCAAACGCTAATTCATCAGGACCGCTCAGTAGCGTGACAATAATCGGTACGACTCCAAAACAAATCATCGCAACATATCGACATATGCCCTTGAAGGAAAAACGATGCGGCCAAATACCGACCAAACCACTGCCGACAAAACCACCTAAGCCCATAGCCACCTCAATAATCCCAACAAAGGATGACTGCATTCCGAGATGCTTTGCAACAATAACGGGAGCACCAATCGTTAACCCAACTAACGCAAGGTTCAAAATAGCCGCAAGCAAAAACACAACGAGCAATGATGCGTTTTGAAACAGGTACCGAATCGACTCCCGAAAATCGCTTCGGCATGTCGAGCAAGTCGTACTGTCCCCTGTCATTCCAGATGAGGCATTTTGCTTGAGTGCGCCCCCGAACAGCAGGGCTGACATCGCAAACGTCAACGCCGCGGTTTCGCATAGAGCATCGATACCAAAGCACCCATAGACTGCCGTCCCGACTACAGGCCCCAAGATATTGCTCGCCATGGTTACCTGCGAGACCAACGCTGTGGCACGCTCAACCTTTTCTTGGCTCATCATGTGCACCGTCTCAATTTGAAGCATCGGTTTCAGCAGCGATTGGATGCCATATTGGACGCAAAGCATTGCTGCCACGACAACCGCAAGAGGCAGCGAACACTTCATGGGGATAAACAGCAGTGATGCAGCCATCAGAACAATGCCGAGCACCACAAGAACCCCGCGATGTCTCCCGTGATCCGCCAAGATTCCGCCAGCCGGAGTCGCAAGCACGCCCGGCACGAACGCTATCGCCGCGACAGCACCATATAACGTTGACGAGCCGCTGCAATCGAACAAGTAAAGCGGGCACGCAAAGCACAGTGCCGACAACATCGAATACGCGCACAGCTGTGCAACAAGAAGACCGAAAAGCCTGATAGATCGCACTGTTTTTTGCGCCAACGAGACATTGCTCCTCCGCATTCCAGCCATAAGCCTGCCCCCTATACATACCATTAGTATGTATTTAATGACTTGAAAAGGGCAGCCGTGGCTACCCTTACAAATCAATTACATACCGTCAGTATCTATATTACCACCCAGCACGGTTCCATACGTCCCAAATCTGAGCCGTTGTCTGGAGCACTTCATTACCCAAATCGAGCCCCACCGCGGCCGCCATCTGCGCCAAACATTGCGCGCGAGCGAGCATTCGATCCTTGGTCTCGAGCGGACGGAACAGCGGCAGCAGCCAAAGATTCGCCAACAACGATACGGCCTCAGCCGCTTCGCGCGGGCATTTGCACGCAATGGAGCCGTCGGCGATGCCCTCCTCGATCACTGGCAAAAGACAGCCATCGGCCGACTCGTCGAACGAGCCCTGGTACTGCATCGCCAGTAGACGCGAGCTTTTTACCGGATCTGCCGCAGGATGCATGCGTGCCCATAGCTCAATTTGCGGAACAACAGACTCGGGCGCGTACAGTCGCTTGAGCTTTTGGGCTCCCGTCATATTGCCAGCACCGAGTGTCGCGCGGCGGCGCTCAACAATCGGAGCCATTGCCCGATCAAATGCGGCGTTGAAAATCTCTTCTTTGCTCTTAAAGTGATGATAGACAGCACCCTTGGTCATGCCATCGAGGCGGTCGACGATATCTTGAATGCTCGTCCCCTCATAACCCTGTGCGCAGAATAGCTCCAGCGCCGCGTCGAGAATCTTCGCGACCGTCTCCTCGGGATATTTATTACGCCCCATAATCTGTCCATCCGCAACGCAAGTCTTGTGCCTCATTGCAGTATTTTAACGTTGCGGATGGCAGGCGGTCGATTCTACACCGCGGCGGGGCCGTGTTCGCCGGTACGGATGCGGATGACTTCCTCGACCGGCTCGACCCAGATCTTGCCATCGCCGACGGCTCCGGTGCGAGCGGCGTTGCAGATGATGTCGACAATGCCGTCGACATGCTCGTCGGCGCAAATGAGGGTGAACTGTACCTTAGGAATCGTGTTGACGAGCAGTTCGTTGCCGCGCACATATTCCTTCCAGCCATGCTGCGCGCCGCAGCCCTGCACTTGGTTGATAGTCATACCACGAACATTGGCAGCAAACAACGCGTTTTTAAGAACCTCAAGTTTCTCAGCACGAACGATCGCCGTAATCTTTTTCATAATGAATTCCTCTCAATAATCAACGTATCCCTTTACATGAGACGCGGGTTTCCCAGGTGCCGCAGACCAACCTTGTAGATCAGATAAGTGCAACTAACAGGTCTTAGCAGGTTTCCCAAGTGCCGCAGATCGGCCTGAAAGAGGAGTGCCGCGTACTTAAGGTACGCAAACGACGATTGAAGGCCGAGGTGCGGTGCTTGGGGAAGCTGCTAATCGAGTCCGGAGAACGAGGGATACGCGCTCTCGCCGTGCTGACTCGCATCCATGCCCAGCGCCTCATCGGCCTCGTCCACGCGCAGGCTGCCGTGGAACAGCGCCTTGACCACCGCGGCGATCACCAAGTCGAGCACCAGTACAATAGCGACCGTCACCACAATGCCCAAAATCTGCGAGATGAGCAGCGAGACATCGCCCGTGTAGAACAGGCCGCCCTTACCGGTCCACGAGAGCTCCGGCACGCAGAACAGCCCCGTGAGCACGCCGCCCAGGATGCCGCCGATGCCGTGGCAGCCAAACGCGTCGAGCGCATCGTCGTAGCCAAATTTGGTCTTAAGATGGCTGATGGCCAGGTAGCAGACGGGAGATACGATCAGGCCCATGACCAGCGCCGCCCACGGCTCGACAAAGCCCGCGCCCGGCGTGACCACCACAAGGCCCGCAACCAGACCGGTGCTGGCGCCCACCAGCGTGGGGCGACCTGTGTGCACGCGCTCGACGGCAAGCCACGAGACCATGCCCGCCGCGCTGGCCGTCACGGTATTGAGGATGGCAAGTGCCGCCACGGCGTCGGCCTTGAACTCGCTGCCGCCGTTAAAGCCAAACCAGCCAAACCAAAGCAGGCCGGCTCCCAGCGCCACAAACGGCACGTTATGCGGACGGTAGCTCACCATGCCAAAGCCGCGACGACGGCCGAGCATTAAGCAGAGAATCAGGCCCGTAAGACCAGACGAGATGTGCACCACGTCGCCGCCGGCAAAGTCGAGCGCGCCGATGATATCGCCAATAAAGGAGCCCTCGCCGCCCCAAACCATGTGAGCGAGCGGCGCATAGACCACGAGCAGCCAAATACCCAGGAAGGCCGTCGTGGCACCGAACTTAACGCGGCCGGCCAGGCTGCCCGTGACGATAGCAGCCGTGATCATGGCAAATGCCATCTGGAAGGCGATGTTGATGATCTGAGGGTAGACGACACCGTCCGCAGCATTGCCCTCAGCCGCCTGCAGCACCTGGTTGAGCACCGGCAGGCACAGCAGCTGGTCAAGGCCTCCAATAAACGGACTCGAACCGTCGCCGCCATAGGCCAGAGACCAGCCGGCAACAATCCACAGCACACCAACCAGACCAATGGCGCCAAAGCACATGAGCATGGTGTTGATGACATTTTTGCGCCTGGACAGGCCGCCATAGAAAAACGCCAGACCCGGTGTCATTAAAAACACGAGCATGGTGCAGATGAGCATAAACGTTGTCGATCCCGTATCGTACATTCGCTCTCCCTTGGTCGCATGAACGTTGTCGGCGCCCATAATGCGGCCGAGGGGCAACTGGTGTAGACCAGATACGGCGTTGTTAAACGCGGCGTTGTCGAATGGAAACGGCGCCGCAATCTTGGAAACGGCGCGGCAACGGACGCGAAGCGAACGGGAAATACGCGAGCAAGGAAGCCGTGAGCGCGCCCGTCTCGGCTAGTGGCGGAACAGCTCGCGGGCTCGGTCGCGGAGATTAGTTGCTCGAATGACGCCTTCGTAGCGATTGATGCGCAGACGCGGGAAGGCGTTAAAGAAGCGTAGGTCGCGGCGGCTGAGCGACACGCTTGGCACCGGACGGCTCATGCGCTTGCCGGCAAGGCGACGACTGAGCGACGGACGCGGCATGCTCGGCGCGGCATCGGCCACACGGCGGGCAGCAAGTGCCAGGCCGCGAGCACCATCCGCGATAAACGTCGGCATTGAAGCCTTCTCGCGCAGGGCATCGAGCGCGGCGTCACCCAGCTCGGCCAGCCACGCGTTAACGGCACGGCTACGGATGTGCGTTTGTGCCACCGAGTCAATCGTCGATTCGGGAATGCGCTCGAGCATTGAGTCCGAGGCATCGGCAAGCGACTCGTTGATGCGGTCGGCAAGATCGGCGCGCACGCGCTCCAGCTGATCGGACAGACGCCGCCAGCTCGCCAGCGAGCACAACGCGTCGACCATCATCGCGACCGCGACGATAAAGGCGGACAACCGCACAATCAGCACCGGCAGACGGCCAAGCAGCCCCAGCAATGCCGGCTCCACTAAACGGCAAATACACAACGCACCCAAGCCAAACGCGCAGGCCCAGTACAGACAGATGCGTCCGTGCAAGTTAAACGGCAGGTGCGAGTAATCCCAAAAGCGAGCGCCCGTTGTTTTTTCCAACAGCACGCCTACGCTGTACTCAATCACGCTGCATACGAGCGCTGCAGCGACAAACTGGCTCGAGGCATCCGGAATCCCGCGCAACAGCAGCCAGCAGGCAATGCCGCCCACACCATAGATAGGACAACACGGCCCCAGCAAAAAGCCACTGTTGGCAAATCGTCCGTGATTGAGCATGGCGCATACTGTCGACTCCCATGCCCAACCGCAAAACCCGTAAAAGGCAAACGAGAGCACCAGTGCCGAGAGTGGGCAGGCGGCAAGCGTCGCGCCGCAAAACGCGGTATCAATCGCGGTCCCCACCGTCTACCCTCTCCTCTTTTCGCTCGATGCTTTACTCGCGCTATCGTCCGTCTCGTCCTTGCGCGGCAGGCGGCCGGCGACCGTCTCACGCAGAGCACACCATTTATCCGCTAGGCACACAATCCATGCCTCACGACACGTCGGCGGCACCAGCACCAGCGGAAACATATGCCGCACGATAATATTCCGCTCGCGCGGCGTCAGCTCAAAATCTTCTTCCGCACGCGCCAGGGCAAAAAACGGGTGGCGAAAGCCATGCAGCCGATGGCTTGGGTCGGAATCGTGCCAATCGTAGAGAAAGTAATCGTGCAACAGGGCCCCGCGCAGCAGCGAGGCACGGTCGACCGAAATGCCAGCACGGCCCAAGTGCTCGGCAAAGGACAGACTCGCGCGCGCTACCGAAGTCACATGTGCATACACCGTCACATCGCCATGCTGGATAAACTCGCGCGTCAGGTCCAGACGGCCCGCCTGCGCCAGTTGACGGGCAGCATGGTCTACTTCGCACGCGATTTTCTCGGCACGAACGGCATCGGACATGCTGCCTCCTTCCAGCGACTCACGGCGACAAGCCACGGCCTGTGCACAATCGATAAAAACATCATGGAACATATCAGTATGGCATCGGACAAAACGTTTTGCCCCACCAGTTGGCGAATTACCGCGCCGCCGTCACATATCAAACGCCAAAATGTGCGAGACTGTCTTGTGCAATTGTGCCGGCCGAGGGAGTGCCGGCGCACGATTCGCATGGAGTAACCCACAACGATGCTGCTTACGCAAACGACAACGCCCGAGGACGTCAAGGCTCTCGACCGCGCCGAGCTTCCGCTGCTCTGCGGCGAGATCCGTCAGGCAATCCTCGAAAGCTCCGCCGCCGTCGGCGGGCACGTTGCCCCCAACTTGGGCGTCGTTGAGCTTACGGTTGCGCTTCATCGCGTATTTAACTCCCCCATCGACAAGATTGTCTTTGACGTTTCGCACCAGACCTACGCCCACAAGGCGCTGACCGGGCGCGCGTACACTTATATCGATCCGGAGCGTTATGGTGAGGCTTCTGGCTTTGCCAATCCCGACGAGTCCGAGCACGACCTGTTCGCCATGGGCCATACCTCCACGTCGGTGAGCCTGGGCTGCGGCCTGGCGCACGCTCGTGACCTGGCGGGCAATACGTACAACGTCATCACCATCATTGGCGACGGCTCGCTTTCGGGCGGCCTGGCGTTTGAGGGCTTTAACAATGCCGCCGAACTCGATAGCAACCTGATCATCATCGTCAACGATAACGACCAGTCCATTGCCGAGAACCATGGCGGCCTGTATCGCAATCTGGCCGAGCTGCGAGCCAGCAACGGTACCTGTGAGCGCAACGTTTTCCGCGCGATGGGGCTCGACTACCGCTATCTGGACGCCGGTAACGACGTGTTGGCCCTCGTCGACGCGTTGCAGGAACTGCGCAATATCGATCATCCCATCGTGCTGCACGTCTCCACCGCCAAGGGCAAGGGCTTTGAGCCGGCACAGAGCGACCCCGAGCGCTGGCATCACGTGGGTCCGTTTGACATGGCGACCGGGCGCAAGCTCTGCCCGGGCCATCCGAGCGAGCCGGCGCCGCGCACCTATGCCGACATTACGGGCGAGGCGCTCAGCGCCGCCATCGAGCGCGATCCGCAGGTCGTGGGCATCACGGCCGCCACACCCTACATCATGGGCTTTACGCCCGAGCTTCGCGCTGCCGCCGGCAAACAGTTCGTCGATGTGGGCATTGCCGAGGAACACGCCGTGACCTTTGCCACCGCGCTTGCGCGCTCGGGCGCCAAGCCAGTCTTTGGTGTGTACGGGACGTTTTTGCAGCGCGCCTACGACGAACTGTGGCACGACCTGTGCCTCAACGACGCCCCGGCAACCATTTTGGTGTTTGGTGCGTCAATCTTTGGCACCACGTCCGAAACGCACCTTTCGTTCTTTGATATTTCCATGCTGGGTGGACTTCCCAACATGCGCTACCTAGCGCCGGCCTGCATGGAGGAATATCTGTCCATGCTGAGCTGGTCGCTCGACCACCGCGAGCATCCCGTGGCGATCCGCGTACCGGGCATTGGCTTGGTAAGCCGTCCCGATCTGGCGCCCGCCGAAGACACCGACTACAGCGCCGTTCGCTACAACGTGGTGCGCCGGGGTCGCGACGTTGCCGTGCTCGCGCTTGGCGATTTCTTTGAGCTGGGCGAGCGCGTGACAAACCGCTTGGCTGCCGAGTACGGTATCGAGGCCACGCTCGTCAACCCGCGCTTTGCAACCGAGCTTGACCGTGAGTTCCTCGACAGCCTTGCCGCCGAGCATCGCGTTGTCGTCACCCTCGAGGACGGCATCTTGGACGGTGGCTGGGGCGAGCGCGTCGCGTGCTATCTGTCCTGCACGCCTGTGCGCACGCGCACCTTCGGCATCGCCAAGGGCTTCCCCGACCGCTACGACCCCAACGAACTGCTCGCTCAGAACGGCATGACGGTCGAGAACATGGCCGCCGAAGCCGCGAGACTACTCAACGAGTAAGAAAACCTCCGCAAGGAAAGCACCCCTGCGGAGGTTTTTATTTTCGCGACGCGATTATCTCAATCTGTAACATCTAGGACCCGAATTCCCGTCTACCTGTTACAGATCGAGACAAGACATCTTAGTCCCCGACGTTTGTCTCGATCTGTAACAGATAGAGACCTTTTGTCCGTCCAGATGTTACAGATCGAGACATTCGAATCCCCCTGAAGAGAAAATCTCAATCTGTAACAGTTACTCGGCAAAAACGGCTGCAGATGTTACAGATTGAGACAAAACAGCGAGGCGGGCCGCCACATCTGCAAGAACCACCACAAAGGTGCCTGTCCCTTTTTGGTAGGTAGAATTACCCATAAGGTAAGTATGTTTCTGAGTTATTTCGTGTTGACCCATTTGAGCGCGATAGGGTATAACTCTACTCAACCGCTAGGGATTTTATTGAGAAAGGTGTTCTACCATGAGCAAGAACCTCTCCCAGCAGGTCGTTCTCGACCGCCGCGGCTTTGTCGCCGCTACCTTCGCAACCGTCGCCGGCCTTGGTCTTGCCGGCTGCTCCGACACCAGCGCCGAGGCCGACAAGGGTTCCGCCGCCGGTTCCTCCAAGAGCTCCGAGGATACCGAGGCTTCTACCACGCTCGACGCTAAGGCATTCGACAAGCTCGTCAACGACGGCCCCAAGGCCGATGACGACGCCATCGCCGCCAGCACCTGGGCGACGGCCGTCAAGGACGCCGGCGTCTTTAAGATCGGTGGCGTTCAGACCTCCACGCTCTTCTCCCTCCTCAACGAGAAAGACGGTCAGACCCGCGGCTTCGACGCCGGTGTCGCACAGCTCCTGTCCAACTACATTCTGGGCGAGAACAAGGTCGAGATCACCCAGGTGACCTCGGACACGCGCGAGTCCGTCCTGCAGAACGGCCAGGTCGACGCTGTCTTTGCCACCTACACCATCACTGACGAGCGCAAGAAGCTCGTCTCCTTCGCCGGCCCCTACTACTACACCCAGCAGGCTATCCTGGTGCTCGCCGATAACGACGACATCAAGAGCGTCGACGACCTGGCCGACAAGAACGTCGCCGTCCAGTCCGGCTCCAACGGCCCCGCCATCCTGGAGGAGCTCGCTCCCAAGGCCAGCCAGCAGGAGTTCAAGACCGACGAGGAGGCCCGCCAGGCACTCCAGCAGGGCCGCGTTGACGCCTACGTCATCGATAACAACATGCAGCAGAGCGCCCTGGTCCGCGAGCCCGGCAAGTACAAGATCGCCGGCAAGCCCTTCGGCAGCAAGGAACCCTACGGCATCGGTCTGCCGCTCGATTCCGACGGCGTCGCCTTTGTCAACGACTTCCTTAAGAAGATTGAGGACGATGGCACCTGGACTGAGCTGTGGCAGATCTGCATCGGCGACCGTACGGGCGACACCAATGTTCCCGAGCTGCCCGAGATCGGCGCCTAGTCAGCGAGCCTGGTAACGGCCGCAACGAAACCATATGGAAACGCACGATCCGCTTTATTGCGGTAAACTGTTTCCTCACTGAGTTGTCGGGGCTTCCGTACACACGGGAGCCCCTTTCCTTATCGGCGGGAGGTCCGCATGAGTCTCTCCGAGCTCTGGTCGCTCTATGGCCAGAACTATATCGACGCGCTGCTAGCAACCTGGGGTATGACGCTTGAGTCGTTTGCCATCGCCATGGTGTTGGCCGTCGCCGTCACCGTGATGCGCGTGTCGCCGCTCAAGCCGCTGCGCGTCTTTGGCGACCTGTATGTCCAGGTCTTCCGTAACATCCCCGGCATCGCGCTGCTCATCATCGTCGTCTACGCGCTGCCGCCGCTCAAGGTCGTTCTGCCCTACCGCGCCTGCGTTATCGTCGCCACAGTCCTTTTGGGCTCGGCCTTTGGCTCCGAAAACTTTATGAGCGGCATCAACACCGTCGGCGTCGGTCAGGTCGAAGCCGCACGTTCGCTCGGCATGAGCTTTAATCGCATCCTCGCCAAGATCGTGATTCCGCAGGCACTGCGCTCAAGTGTATTGCCCATGACCAACCTCTTTATCGCCGTCATGCTCACCACCGCGCTCGGCAGCCAGGTGCCGCTTAAACCGCAGGAGCTCACCGGCGTGGTGAGCTACATCAACACGCGCTCGCTCGGCGGCGTCGCCGCGTTCTTTATCTCGGCGCTCGGCTACCTGGGCACGGCCTTTGTGGTAAGCCACATTGGCAACTATATCGATAAGAAGGTGAGGATCCTCCGATGAGCAAGCATTCCTCCCCTGCGCTCACCATGCGCGATGCGCTCTACGAGGCTCCCGGCCCCAAGATGCGCGCCAAGATTCGCATCGGCACCGCCATCTCGCTTGTTGCCGTCGCCGCGCTCGTCGTCCTGGTGCTGCAGCGCTTTTATGTGACTGGTCAGCTTTCGGTCCACTATTGGTATTTCTTTACGCACCTCACCACCTGGAAGTTCTTGCTTGCCGGCTTTGAGGGCACCGTTAAAGTCGCACTCACCGCTGGCGCCATCGCGCTGGTGCTGGGCTTAGCCCTTATGCTCGGCCGCACCAGCGACATTAAGCCGCTGCAGCTGGTCTGTCGCGTGCTCACCGATTTCTTCCGCGGCGTACCGAGCCTTCTGTTCATCTACTTCTTCTTTTTGGTGCTGCCCCAGTACAAGATCGCGCTACCGTCGTTTTGGATGCTCACGCTTCCCGTCGCGCTCGCCGCAGCCGGTGTACTTGCCGAGATCTTCCGTGCCGGCGTCAACGCCGTGCCGCGCGGTCAGGTCGAGGCCGCCCAGGCACTCGGTCTCTCCAGGGCCAAAATCACCTTTAAAATCGTGTTGCCGCAGGCTATTCGGTTTATCATTCCGTCCTTGATTTCGCAGCTTGTGGTCGTGGTCAAGGACACCACCGTCGCCTACGTGGTGAGCTACCCCGACCTCATGCAAAACGCCCGCGTGCTCATTACCAACTACGACGCCCTCGTATCGGTCTACCTGGTGATCGCAGTCATCTACATCCTCATCAACGTCGCGATCAACAAGGCCGCTGTCTATGTTTCGCACAAGACCGGCGCGACCATCATCCGCTAACGCTTTACCATTTCAAGTCATAAGGAGCCGAGCACCATGGCACAGAGCACCTCTTCCACCGGCAATCAGCCGCTGATCGAGCTCAGACACGTCGATAAGCACTATGGCGACCTGCACGTTCTCAACGACATCAATCTGTCGGTCGACCGCGGCGAGGTCGTCGTGGTGATTGGCCCCTCGGGCTCGGGCAAGTCGACCATGTGCCGCACCATCAACCGCCTGGAAACCATCGACTCGGGCGAGATCCTCATCGAGGGCGAGCCCCTGCCGCAAGAAGGCAAGGACCTTGCCCGTATGCGCGCCGAGCTGGGCATGGTGTTCCAACAGTTCAACCTGTTCGCACATATGACGGTGCTGCAGAACGTCATGCTGGGACCGGTCGATGTGCTGGGTGTCTCCAAGGACGAAGCCCGCGAGCGCGCCATGGACCTGCTGAGCCGCGTGGGCGTGGCCGAGCAGGCCGACAAGGTGCCCGCACAGCTTTCGGGCGGCCAGCAGCAGCGCGTGGCCATCGCCCGTTCACTCGCCATGCAGCCCAAGGCCATGCTTTTTGACGAGCCCACAAGCGCCCTCGATCCCGAAATGATCAACGAGGTGCTCGAGGTCATGGTCCGTCTGGCCCAGCAGGGCATGACGATGATCGTCATCACGCACGAGATGAACTTCGCCCGCCGCGTGGCCGACCGCGTCGTGTTTATGGCCGACGGCCAGATCGTGGAAACTGGCACGCCTGACGAGTTCTTCGACCACCCCCAGACCAAGCGCGCCCAGGACTTCCTCAACTCTATCAAGGGTCACTAACCCAATTGTCACGCGGGCAAATTCATCAGTAACGTTTGCCCCGCGCCACCCCTGTGCCATGTCCACTCGGATTCGAAAGCCGCAACCATGATCGGAACCCGCACCTCATCGTCCTACACCCCGCATGTCGACGTCGACCCCGCCGACCGCCCACTCATCCTCGTCGCACCGCGTTGGGAAGAGGCAAAGCCGTTTTTGAGCGAGACGCTCTCCCCCAACGAGGAAATCGCAAGTGTCTTTGTCGATGCCATTCTTGCCGCCGGCGGCCTGCCGCTGCAGATGTCCATCACCGAGGACATTGAGGTTATCCGTCATTACGTCGATATCGCCGACGGCATCGCTATTCCCGGCGGCCCGGACGTCAACCCCAAGCGCTGGGGCGACGAGCGCCCCTACGACCCCACACTGTGCTGCGAGATTCGCGACCGTTTTGAGTTTAAGCTGGTTAACGAGGTGCTCCGCGCCAAAAAGCCACTCTTTACCACCTGCCGCGGCACGCAGCTGCTCAACGTCGCCACCGGCGGCACCCTGTGCATGGACGTGCCGAGCCTGGGTGCGCGCGAGGGTCGCACGCAGTGGCGTCACACCCACGTGCTCAACGATCCCGTGCACCCCGTCGAGGTCGTGCCGGGCTCGCTGCTGGAACGCGCGGTTGGCGGGCACAGGCTAATCCAGACCAACTCCGCACACCACTGCTGCGTCGATCGTCTGGGTAAAAGCACGCGCTTGGTCGCCAAGGCAACCGACGGCGTTCCCGAGTGCATCGAAGTCGAAGGCCGGCCTTTCTGCTTGGGCGTGCAATGGCATCCCGAGTACACGTGGATGACGCTCGAGACCGACTTTAACCTGTGGAAGTCGTTTGTCGAGGCAGCGGCCAAGGTAAAGCAGGCCCGCTAGCTCGCGAACCACTCAGGTTAAAGCCTCCTAAGCCAGGGGGGGCGGACACCAGCTACGGTGCCCGCCCCCCCCTGAATTTGATATGCGCGGTCCACTAGCCCGTCAGGCAATTTCAATCACTTCATCGCATGCCGAAATAAGCACAGGGTCGTGCGTAGCGATGACCGTGATATGTCGCCCCTTTCTTTCCTTAAGGATTTCGATAAACGCCTGCTTGCTTTGGCTGTCAAGTGCAGATGTCGGCTCATCAAACATCATCACGTCCGGGTTTTTCAGCAGCTGGCGAATAATCGCTATTTTCTGTTTTTCCCCTCCTGAAATATTGTTCTGCCTATCGTCCAGCTCGACATCAAGTCCACCACTTGAATCGACCATCTTTTTAAGCCCCATTCTCTCAATGAGGCTCTCAAGGTCACGCTCTTCAGCGCTTCTGCAGCAAAGAGTTAAATTGTCCCGTATCGACCCTTCGGTCAGGGGCGGCTCCTGCTCCGTAATCCCGATATTGCGCTTTCGCAGCGCATAACGGTCCAGAGAGCTCAGGGGCTTGCTGTTAATCCAAATATCACCCTTGCAGTTTTCTGGATCGCAACCGCTTATCACATCCAGCAGCGTGCTCTTACCGGAACCGTTCGACCCAACGATTGCGTATACCTTTGCTTTTTCTAAAGAAGCCCGAATGTCTCCGAACGCGGTCTTTACAGACCCCGGATAGCTATATGCCAGCTCGGAACAGTTCACCTCGTAAACATCATCGAGGATAATGTCCCCGTTTGAGTCCTCGGGCATGTCCAGCAAGCGCCGCAAACGCTCGTAGGATACCTTTGACGTTTGATAGTCCTTGCCCAGCGCAAGGAAGAATTCAATAGCCGAAGAATAATAGGAGTAATAGCTTAGCGCCGTCATAAGATAGCCGGGCAGCAAATTGCCGTCGAGAACTTCCTTTGCGCCCAGGATCAAGATTCCACCCTGTGCCAAAGATGTGACGGCAGTGTTGGCAAACGTAAAGGTCGCATTAATTTGCTGGTTCTGATAAACGAAACGATATAGCTCTGCAAAAGAGTGCTCAAGCCTTTGCTTGAAAAGCTCGAATAGAACATGTCTGCGGATAAATTGTGCGTTGCTAAGCTGCTTCTCCAGATCGGAAAAGAATCGAGCCTCCTGCTCTTGAGCCTCGAAACTTCTTGCGAACAAACACTTTTTGAAAAGCGAATAGACCGCGCCACCTATTATGCCCAGAGCCATACACAGCATTGCCAGGTGACCGTTTATGGTCGCCAGGACAACAAACACCACAAGCAACGTCACTATATTGCTCACGCTTTGGACACTTGCGTTTATAACAAATATCACCAAATCGTTAGCGTCATGATTAATCTGTTGGTTGTAATAGGAGGCATCAAAATTAGAAAAGAAGGCCCGTGGTAGCCTTTGAACGTGACTTATCACCTCTTCATTCAATGCAAATCCCACATGTGTTTGCAGATCGACATAGACCAGCTCACTGACGCAATTCAAACCGGCTCGCATAATACCCAGCGCTGCTATCTCAGCGCCGATGGCGATTGCGCTTTCCCCATCTCGCGCGACACCGACAAAGTTGTTGACCAGTTGCCCCGTCAGAAAAGGAATTGCGAGACCAACCACAAGCGAGAGCAGGCACATTAGAAGATAGGTTATATACTTTGGATTCTTGATTATTGTTCTTGCGCAGAGATTAAACATGAGCTGAATCCAGTTCCGAAAGCAATCGCTGAGCCTTCTCGGTCAAAATCATTCGTTGGCGCACCTGATACCTTTGAGATACGCACTGTTTTGACCCTCCATGAAGAGCGTGATTAGGGCAGCCTCCCATGCATGAGGGATAGGCAAAACACTCTTCACACTCATGATCGCTCGGCTCATAGTTTAGCCATTGGACCAGCTGAGCATTCATCCTCGGCCCTTCGGCAAGTGTGCCGACGGAGCGTTCACGCATCCCGATTTCATCCCAACATTTATAAAGGTAGCCCTCCGGATCCACTACAAATGACCCTGCACAAACAGCGCCACATATAGCCGGATTAAAGCGCACCGTCAGGTCAACGTAGAACCCCCTATCAACGGCATGGCTATAAAAGTCCAGCTCTTCCTCAGAAAATGCCTCCATCGAAAAACAACTACTGTCGCTTGGGCACGTATCATTGATATTGTCGACAGGCGCTAGGTAGAATCCCACCTTGTTTTTAAGGCCCTTTTCCTCGAGCGCATCCAGCAAATCGCCAGCACCGACAATGTTATGGGCATCGACATTGCACCTGATAGAAATATCTAACAGATGGGTGACTTTAGAAACGTTGTCTAGAATCGCATCGTATGTCGGCTGTCCGTTCCGCAAGATTCGCCGGGAATCATGATCTTGTCGAGAACCGTCCAAAGTCACCTGAGCCATCTTGACGTCACAAGCCGCGAGAGCCGCAGCCACTTCTGGCGTCAGAAGATACCCATTTGTGACAATGGATGCTGCATAGGAACACTCCGGATTAAGGACCCCCTTTATACGCTCTGTGAGTCGCTGAATTCTATCGACTTGTAGCAGCGGCTCTCCACCATACCAACTGATGTCAAACTCGCTCAGTCCCCGTGAACGCTCTTTCACAAATGAAACAAGTCGGTCTTCGACCTCCGGAGTCATTGTCGTTTTGCGTTGCCCTTTTTCATAACAGTATGGGCAACAGAAGTTGCACTCCAATGTCGGGGCTATCGTCATGCCGAGAGAGCGATCAGAAAACCGAACAAGACGGCCTATCGCCTTCATTTCCTCCTTTTCGTCACGATCATCTTCTAACAGCATTCCTCCTTGAAGCAACGCTTCGCGCAATTCATCTGGCTCCCATTCGCTTCCCGATACCATGCGGCACATTCTTTCTGCATGCTGCTTATCTAACGAAAGGATCGCACCGGTCTTCGCATTCATCACCAGCGTCCTTTCGCCACGGGTTTCAATCAGGTTGTATTGAGACGGTCTCATATGTTTATCCCTCACAAACAATCAAAGAAATCTCGACCGCAATCGGTCTACGGTAAAGCAAATGGTAAAAACGCTTGCTACGTTAATTAGGCAGTCGATTAGAATCGAAATGCTTTGACTATTCCCCAACGGGGTCACGCCACAAATCCACATGAGTATCGAGGACGGAAGCGGAAGCATGGAAATGGCCCCGAGCTGTATGTAGATCGCTACGACGTTGACAAGCAGCAGCATGCCAATCGGACCGAAGCCGGATCCAAAATAGGAAACAACGATTACGCAAGAAACCACGTATGCAAGGCAGGCAGCGGCAGCAAGAACAAGTCGATAGCAAAATACATGCAGGTTGAAATACTGTTGAGCATCCAAAACGATTACGCAGTTAAGACAGTACAAAACGACACTCGACAGGATAAACGCGCCCAAAAGGGCAAAAGAAGACAGCACCACTCGCGCAACGATAGCGCACACACGCTTCCCTCCCCGAGCCTCCGACAACCCCCACGGTTCCTCAATAAAGCCCGAACTGACAAAGCGCGGCACAATGCAAGCCGCGATGAACGGAAAGAACAATGCATGAGCCAACGGGGCTACGTTGAACAGCAGACCGCGAAAAACCTCTGCATTACCAAATAGAAGGACATCCTCTGCCGACAGCAGAAGCGTCGGGTCTGGGAAAAAGCCCAAGAAACTGTTCTCACGGAGGCTACAGAACCACATCGGGAAAGAATTAAGCTGCAATACTACCATGCACGCATAAATTACCAGGATTAAAGCGTACGTCCATTTGCTCACATGCTTCAATTCTGAATGAAGGAATCTTCTAGTCTGACGATCCATTGAGCACACCCCCAGCACGAAAGCTCACGAGAGCGTAAATCAATACCGATAGACAGCTGGCTGCCGCGCCATATCCCAGAAGCGTCAGCTGCCCCATATCGCTATACCCAAGGGCACATCCGACTCCAAGGTACGGCCCCGGAAGAAAGAAAATCCATCGCAAGGACGGTATGGGCGTCTGAAGGTAAGTTCCGTAGAGCGTCAAGCTCATGACAAATCCAATAATTATCGCAGCCCCGCTCAATACAGCGCTGCCTGTAATCCGATAGATGGCCACCGTCTCCAGCGCAATCGATATCACCAATACGGCGTTAACCATCATTGCGGGCAAAAATGCAGCCAGCATGCTATGCGCATAGTTTTGCCCTCCACGTGTTATCGCTATTGCAAACAGAAGAAGGCAAAGCACGCTATATGCTGCGCCAATTATCGAAGCAAACGAAAGTACATGTGCCAGAGCCCCGTTAAAGCGGGCAAGACCTCTTGCTGAAGAAATTCGGCATCCCTCTTCATAGCCGCGCTCCTGTAAAATCGCCAGGCAAACGATGAGCGGAACGAACAGAGAGGTGCCGGCAAAAGCACTGCGCACAAGGGACTCATCGGGTGCAGAAGGATCGATTACATTCCAGCAGAAGCCAATATCCTCCCCAAAAACGCTATTGCCAAAGGCGAGCAACGTTGTTCCGTTTTTTAGAAAGATGCCGAAGAGAAGGCCGAACGCCAGCATAAGCGTAAGACCAAACTTCGCCGGAAACATCCTGTGCAAACGCATCATATCTGCCTTTATGGGATGGATCGCCCGCTTCATAGCGAGACCGCCTTCATCAAGCGCCTGTAATACTCTTTTAGGGACGATGCCTCATCCCTTATGACGTCCATCGGTTCCTTTTTCAGCAGTTCGCCGTCATGGATAAACACGCAACTTGTTGCAACTGATGCCAACTCATCCAAATCATGGCTAGAGATGAGCATGGTCTTACCCTGTTCTCGATTCAATCGACCGATAAGGGCCCATATACTCTCGATGCCCAGCGGGTCCAACCCGTTTGCTGGCTCATCAAAAATAAGCAGATCAGTGTCACCCAACAAAGCTGTAGCTATATCCAGCCGCCGTTTCATTCCCAGAGAAAAACTGCTCACGCTCTTTTTCTCTTCGACGTCCAGCCCGACTAGGCTCAAAACGCGAGGAATCTCACGATTCGCATCAAGCCCCCATTCCGAACATCGGATTTGGAGATTCTCAACCGCACTGAGGGATTGGTATGCTCCACTGGAATCTGGCACATAGCCGACACGCGTCCGCATCAGGCCAAGCTCTCTTTTTGATTTGCCTCCAAAGAGCTCCACGCTCCCCGAAGATGGCTCGCAGAGGCCCAAGACGATTTTAATAAGCGTGCTTTTGCCCGCACCGTTTGCACCGACAAGGGCACAGAGCTCAGACTGATGCACCTCGAAGGAAACGTCATGCAAAACGTGCCGTTTCCCGTAGCGTTTTGAAACTTTTGATAGCTTCATCGCTGATGCGTTCATTGGACCCCCGTTCTGCTTGATAGAAAAACCGCTCATATCGTTCCTTCTTTCATTTATCGTTTTCCATGGTTGTTATTGTTTTTCGATAACTCATATTTGTCAAGATAATCTAAAAGAAGGGACCCGTGTTAGACACGGGTCCCTTCACGCTGATACTTCGTTTTAGTTGTTTGCCTTAAGCTACTCGTCACTCAAATCGACAGCGAAGACTGATGTCGGAAACGATACCTCATTGCCTCCGCCGTCCCGCATCTGTCTCACGACATTTTTTGCGCGCTCGACAATAAGCTCCTCAAGCTCTTTCTCGCTCACGCGCTGAATAATATCTCCCGGTTGACAATCAAGCTCATCACAGATATCGAGAAGCGTCTTTAGGCGAATAGCTTTTATCTTTCCGTTTCTAAGCTTTGAAATATTAGCCGGAGTATGCCCCGTCGCCCGAATCAGATCAGCGCTGGTCTTTCCGGTCTTAAGCAGCTGCGTCTCAAGCTCGATGATGAGATAGCTCATGTTTCCTCCTACACAAGCTCGTCAGACTGCTCTTGGAGCAGCGAGGCATAACTCCAGATCACCGAGATACACAGACAGACAGCCGCACCGATAAGCGACCCCGCATCAAAGGCAACGCCTTGGCAAAACGCGATAACGAAGGAATGAGGCACGACGTAAAGCTCCAGCCCACCAATGGTAAGATTGACCGATCCGTAGGCACCAATAAGCGAAACCGCGGCGTTAACAGCAAAGGCAAGCGCAAGAACACGGATAAGCCGCACATGCGTCTTGGTAAAGGGCGAGACGCCTCGCGAGATGTTACGGCTGATCCCACACAGAACGACAAGCGAAATACCCACGACGAGTGCCAGGCACAGTCCGCTTGGGATAACGATGCACCCGCCATTGAGAAGCGTCACGACGCCGAAAGAATCGACAGAAGCAACGTTTGCAACCGCATTCCAGATCACGTAAACAACCAACGCGGCAAAAGCGACGAGCATCCCTGCAAAAACGGCTGCCATGCAAAAGCCAAGCTTCCTGATATTTTCGCCCGCCTTGGCCATACGCTGAACGCTGTTAGACATACACTCACCCTCATCGACCCTATCGTTATTCGAACAGTTTATCGAACAACGATATTGATTGCATGCGGAAAGCCCCGCCAGTGCGCATAGGCCATTTACTAACCCGGAGGGGTGAGCGTGGATTTTTGGACACATATCGAACGAGAGTGGATAATCTCCCACTTTGAGGCCGCCACCGGGCCTAAAACGGGAGATTATCCACTCTCATAGTCATCAAGGCCCGCAAGCCCTTATTCGGCCGCCTCGCGCAGGGCTGACATCGTTGCCGCATATTGCTGCTGCAACGCATGCATTCCCTCGCGAGCACCGTCAACGGCATCGGCGCCGCGCAACGCCTCGGTCACCACGACCGCCGGCTCGTACAGATTATCGAATCCCAGGTTCTGGCTCACGCCCTTGAGCGTGTACGCTGCCATAAACGCACCTTCGGCGTCTCCCGCCGCCATGGCGGCCTCCAGCTTGTCCATGCTCTCGTCATCCAAAAACTTGAGGGCAAAGCGGGCAAGCATTTCCCCGCCCATCAGCCGAGCGCACGCGTCATCATAATTAGCGCCGATCTTCTCATACGCCTCACGCATGGAAATCATGGGTTAAAACTCCTTTGGTCAAACTAAATCGTAGGAAACGCGACGACATCGGCGGGGCGTGCCAATGTCTCGGCAATTTGGTCTTGCACCTCGAGCAAACAGTCGAGCAGCAACGGGTTAAAGGTGCCGCACTTACCGTCCAGAATCATCTTGATCGCTTCCTCGTGCGGGATAGCGTCCTTGTACACGCGCACGCTCGTCAGGGCATCGTACACGTCGGCCACCGAAACCACCTGTGCGGCAATGGGAATTTCGTCGCCCTTAAGGCCATCGGGATAACCCTTGCCGTCCCAGCGCTCGTGGTGCCAACGCGCAATCTGGTACGCATATTCCATAAGCGCATTGCCGGCGTGATGGCTACCCAGCTCACGCAGCATGTCGGCGCCGATCGTGGTATGCGTCTTCATAATCTCGAACTCCTCGGGCGTAAGGCGTCCGGGCTTGTTGAGAATCGCATCGTCAATCGACATCTTGCCGATATCGTGCAGCGCCGAAGCCAGGGCGATCGTGGAGCGTTCCTCATTGTCGAGGGAGATCGTACCGCTACGCTGGACCAGACAGCCAAGCAGCAGCTCGGTCAGCTTCTCGATGTTCGTAACGTGCCTGCCGCTCTCGCCGTTACGAAGCTCCATGACGCCGGCCATGATGTCGATGAGCATGCGACTGTTCTTGACGCGCTCGTTGTACTGCTGGGACAACAGGCTCGTCAGGCGGCGCTGTTTGGCGTACAGACGGATAGTGTTGCTTACACGACGGCGCACGACACGGGCGTCAAACGGGCGGCTGATATAGTCCGAGGCGCCCAGCTCGTACGCACGCAGAACCACATCGTCGGATTCTTCGCTCGAAATCATGATGACAGGCAGATTGTCAACAACCGATCGGCGCGACAGATCGGCCAGCACCTCAAAGCCGCTCACGCCCGGCATGACAATGTCCAGCAGCACGAGCGACAACTCATCGCCATGGCGGTCGACCATGTCGAGCGCCGCACGACCGTTATCAGCCTCGAGGATGCAATACTCATCCTTGAGCATCTCGTTGAGAATGGCTCGGTTCATCTCGGAGTCATCGACAATAAGCACCAAAGGCTTTTCGCTTTGGAAGGCCTCGATGGAATCGGCATCGGTCACGACCGTACCGGCTTTTGCCTTAGCGCGGCTCAATAACTGGACAGCGCGGCCAACGCCCTCATCAACCGTCTCGCCATGAATGAGAACGCCACCAACGCACGCCGTCAAGCTCACGTACTCATGGCCCGGAATAACCGTGGAACGAACGGCATCGGATACCTGATGCAGGCGACGGGTGAAGTCATCGGAGGGAATATTGGGCATGACGACCACAAACTTGTCGCAGCCATAGCGCACAAGCTCGTCAGTCGAACGGATTCCGCTGCGCATGGCTGTCGCCACAGCACTGAGCGCAAGGTCGCCGGCATGACGGCCACACGTATCGTTGAAGACCCTAAAATCATCAAGGTCGATCATCGCAACGCCGGCATTCATGCGGGCGCTACGGAGCTTTTCCTCGTAATATCGACGATTGCGCACACTCGTCAGCACGTCGGTGTAGACAAGGTCCTCTTCTGCAGCCTCTTGCCCATCGATCGGACGCACCATCAGCAAGACATGAGGCTCGCCCTCGACCTTTAGAGGGCGCAGACGGGCGCGGTACTCAACACCATCGTTGAGCAGTTGCTCCGACACCTCACCCGAATCTGCCAAGGCCTCAAGACTCGACTGACGCAAACAAGGGCAGTGATCGCCGGCGAGCAGGCAGTTACGCTCGCTCTTAATCTGGTCGGCCGACAGCAAACGTACCACGGGGTAGGTCTTCGCGACGCGGGCGACCTCGACGGCAGCCTCCTCGTCGGTTAGATTGGCCTCGTGATTATTGAGCATATGGGGCCCTTTCGATAGCTTCGCATAGTAGCGGTGGGTTCCAAATGTTACAAGGGTAACACCTTGCCGATGCAGGTAAGCACGTGAATGCCGTTACATTTTTATGAGTTGGCAGACGGCGCAATTGGAGCCGCAAACGTAAGGTTTTGAGCACATTTGTTAACAAGGCCGAAACGTTTGCGGGTGAAGTCTGCTTTGGCTATTGCGGGTGCTAGAGCCCCAGGATGTCACGGACAGTCTGGGCAGCCGCTACCGGGCGATCGCGCAGGCCGTTGTGCGCGCCGGGAACCATTACGAGTGGACAGTCCAAAAGCTCAGCCGCCACCCTTGTGCCCGCCTCGCGAGGCGTGTCAATCGAGAGCTCGCCCAGGAGCACGGCGGCCACCGTTTTCGACGCACGAACACTATCCCAATCGGGAACGCAGGTCATAGTAATCCCGTATTCGTTTGCCATGAAACTACGGCCGTTGCGCAGGGCATGCTTGGCTTCTGCCTCGGTTAACTTGGGGGCCTCAGGGTCCGAATCGCCGATGGCGCCCAGGAAGGCCCGTAATGCCCTGGAGACCTTTCCCGCGGCGATCATCTCGAGCAAAACCGGGGCCGCGCCCAGACCGGCACCCTCAGCCGTCACGGCGGGTTCATGCAGAATCGCACGCGAGATTATGGTGGGGTTTGCACGGAGAAGCTCCAGGGCCACCAACGTACCGGCACTGTGCGCGAGCACGTTTGCCGGAGCGCCAATATGCTCGATAACAGCCTGCAGGTCGGCGGCCTGGGCGGCGAGGTCGTAGCGTCCGTCTGCAGCGTCGCCGCTCTCGCCGCAACCGCGGCGGTCGTAGGCAATGACGCGACAGTCACGGGCGAGCTCGCGGGCGATGGCGTCAAAAAAGACGCCGTCGACGCACGCACCGTGCACGCAAACCAAGGCGGGTACATCGGACGATACAACCGGGCCGGCATACTCGCGGCAGGCGATCGTGGTGCCCGCATTCTCGACCGTAAAATCCATGTTGTGCCCCATCGTCTTGTGTTTTGTTAACAGATTAACTGTACCCGACCCGATACCTTTCATGACGCGGCATCGAAGGCAGAGTTAAAAAACGAAACCCGCAAAGCACAAGCCCGGACCATACGTTGGAGCCGATGCTATGCTTAAGGTTAATTGTCTTGAGGAGCTTTTACCTATGTCTACGTTTCTAAATGCCAGCCCCATCTTTGGGCCCGTTCGCAGCCGTCGCCTGGGCCTTTCGCTCGGTGTCAACATGATGCCGGCGAGCGGCAAGATCTGCACGTTCGACTGCATCTACTGCGAGAACGGTCTCAATGCCGAGCGCCCCTGTCACGAATCGTATAACACGGCTGCCGTGGTGCTCGATGCACTCGAGGCCAAATTGCGCGAGATGGCAGTCGAAGGTGAGCTGCCCGATGTAATCACGTTTGCCGGCAACGGCGAACCCACCGCCGCGCCGGAGTTTCCGCGGGCCATCGCCGGTGCCGTCGCGCTGCGCGACGAGCTTGCCCCAAACTCCAAGATCGCCGTGCTCTCCAACGGCACGCGCGCCGACCGTCCCCAGGTACACGACGCGCTCATGATGGTCGACGACAACATCCTCAAGCTCGATACGGTCGACCCGGCATTTATCCAGCTGCTCGATCAACCCGTTGGCCCCTACGATGTGGAGCACCAGATCGAGACGTTCGCGAGCTTTAACGGCCACGTCATTATCCAGACGATGTTTTTGACCGGCGAACACCAGGGCAATCCTCTCGACAATACCGGCGAGGAGTACGTTGGCCCTTGGCTCGCGGCACTCGAGCGCATTCGTCCGCAGGAGGCGACCATCTACACGGTGGCGCGCGAGACACCGGTCACCGGCCTTGCCAAAGCAGCACCCGACGTCCTCGACGCCATTGCCGCGCGTGTGCGCGCCCTCGGCATTCCCTGCCAGGTGAGCTACTAGCAAAACCACGCAGCAGCTAGTGCCCGCCATCCCGCCCCATCAGTTGCGGTGATATAGTTCCTATTTGTGCTGTTAAACCGCTTAAATCGGAACTATATCACCGCAACTTTTATGGACGCGTGGGTGGGCTATACTAGCTGCGGATGAAAGGAAGTTAGCCATGTATGACAAAGGACCCGTACCCGGCCGCAACGACGCTTGCTGGTGCGGCAGCGGCAAAAAATATAAGAAATGTCACAGCGCCTTCGACGAGCGCCTCGAGCGCCTGTGGGAGGAGGGCTGGGAGGTTCTGCCCCGCACGCTCTACAAGACGCCCGCCGATATCGAGGGCATCAAGCGCTCCGCCGCCATCAACGTGGGCGTGCTCGACTACGTAGGCGAGCACATCGCCGCGGGCATGACCACCAACCAGATCGACCAGATGATCTACGACTACACCGTCGAGCACGGCGGTACGCCGGCAGACCTCAACTACGAGGGCTACCCCAAAAGCGTGTGCACCTCGATCAACGATGTGGTCTGCCACGGTATCCCCTGCGATACGGACGTGCTGCACGAGGGCGACATCATCAACGTGGACTGCTCCACGATTTTGGACGGCTACTTTAGCGACTCGAGCCGCATGTTCTGCATCGGCGAGGTCTCTGCCGAGCGCCAGCGTCTTGTCGACGTCACCCGCGCCAGCGTGGAGGCGGGTCTGGCAGCCGTCAAGCCATGGCTGCCGCTGTCCGTCATGGCCGAGGCCGTACAAAAGACGGTCGAGGACGCCGGCTTTAGCGTGGTGCGCGAGTACGGCGGACACGGCATCGGTAAGGAGTTCCACGAGGACCCGTTTGTGGGCTTTACCACCGAGGCACCCGATGTGGACACCATCATGGCTCCGGGCATGGTCTTTACCATCGAGCCTATGGTCAATGCCGGAGCGCCCGACATCAAGATCAGCAAGGGCGATGGCTGGTGTGTGCGCACCAAGGACGGTAGCGATTCGGCCCAGTGCGAGGTACAGCTCGTGGTGACCGAGGACGGTTACGAGCTGCTGAGCTGGTAGCTGTAGATGCGCCGGATGCTGACGGGCACGCTCGTCTTGCATCCGGCGTTTTTTAGCGTTTTGCCTGATATAACCTGCCAAAATAAACCTGTCCCTTTTGGCAGGTCGAGCGGAAAGGACTGCTTGTGAATATCCTGGTTTTGCTGCCCGTCAACGACCGCCATCGCGCAATTCTTGAGTCGAGCGCTCCGGGCGAGGACTTTATCTACACGAGCTCCGACGCCGCCACGCGCGAGCAGGTCGCCGATGCCGACGTGATCTTGGGCAACATCGACCCTGACATGCTCACGGCATGCGAACATCTCCAGCTGTTGCAATTGCAGACCGCTGGCTATGACGATTACTTGGCCGCCGGCACCGTGCCGGCCGATGCTAAGCTTTCCTGCTCGGTAGGCGCCTACGGCCAGGCCGTGAGCGAGCATATGTTTGCCATGGTCCTTTCCATGATGAAGCGCCTGCCCGGCTACCACGACTTGCAGCGCGAGCATCGCTGGGAGGACTTGGGCCCGGTCACCTCGCTCAAAAACGCCAACGTGCTGGTGCTGGGCGCGGGCGATATCGGCGGCCACTTCGCCACGCTCTGCCGCAGTATGGGTGCGCACGTCCGCGGCATCAAGCGCCATCCGCTCGTCTACCCCATTGTGTTTGAGGACATGGACGGCATGGACGCCCTGCCCGAGCGCCTGGCCGAGGCCGACGTCGTCGCATCCTTTATGCCCAGCACACCCGAGACCCGCGGTCTGGCGAACGCCGAGTTCTTCGCCGCGATGAAGCCGGGCGCCTTCTTTGCCAACGGCGGCCGCGGCGACCTTGTGGTTGCTGACGACTTGGTTGCCGCCCTGGAGTCGGGACATCTTGCCGGCGCCGCGGTCGACGTCACCGACCCCGAGCCGCTGCCTGAGACAAGCCCCCTGTGGGATGCGCCCAACATGCTCATCACACCGCACGTCTCCGGATGGTTCCACCTGGAGGCTACGCTCAACAACGTGGTCGACATCGCCGCGGAGAATCTGCGTCATCTACAGGCGGGCGAGACGCTTCGCTGCTGGATCGAACACTAAGAATTACGCCGTTTTACAAACGGCGTAATGAGCCGACGCTGCGAGCCCGCCGTTTGGCCAATCTGCCGTTCAATTTCAAAGGCGCGACCAGAAGGTCAGCGCCTTTTCATTTCACGGCACATTGGCTCAAACGGCGGGCTCTCGCTGACTTTTGCTCAACCTGCGGCGTTTCCTTTTTGGTGCAATGGGGTCAAGTTGGCTTGCGCCATACCGGTAGTTCTGTCTGCGACACTCTCGCCAAAGTGATCTCAGACATACACCTAGTGTTTTCGACGCTCCGCTTATTAGAGCCAGTCCGTCTCCTCGTCGTAGCGGTCCGAATAGGCGTTACGCTTGAGTTCTTCATCGCTCGTTGGTCGCGCCTTGGACACGTCGACCCCTGAATCGCGGCAAGCAGTGGCGAACAGCTGCGAACCCTGATCGATAAGCTCAATCTTGCGCTCGGCCTTCATGTCTTCGGCCTGCATTTACAGCCCCACGCTTTCGGCTCCGTTGATGGTTAGGTTGCGCTCGTAGAAGGCCGTGAGGGCGCGGATGGCGTACATCACGTCGCGTACGCCGCCGGTCTCGTAGCTCGAATGCATGGCCAGCTGCGGCAGGCCCACGTCCACGGCGTGCATGCTCGCCTGCATGTTCGACAGGTTACCGAGCGTGGAGCCACCCGCCATATCGCTCTTGTTGGCGAAGGCCTGCGTGGGCACGTCGGCGTCATCGCAAATAGCCTGGAACACCGCGCGGCTAAAGGCATCGGTGCAGTAGTGCTGGTTGGCGGCTTCCTTGATGACGATGCCGCCGTTGAGTACAACCTGATTGCGGGCATCGCACTTCTCGGCGTGGTTGGGGTGCACGGCATGTGCATTGTCGCAGCTTACAAGCATCGAGGCGGCAAGGGCGCGATGGTACGACTCGTCGTCAAAGCCCAGCGATCCGTTAATGCGGCGCAGCGCGTCGGCCAAGAACGTCGACATGGCGCCCTGCTTGGTCTCGGAGCCAACCTCCTCATTATCAAAGCAGCAGAAGACCGAGACATCGTGCGCGTTCTCGGCGCCCAAAAATGCCTGTAGCGAGGTATAGGCGCAGGCCAGGTCGTCAAGCTTGGGCGTCGAGATAAACTCGTCGGCCCAGCCCCAAATGCGCGCATCCTGACGATTGACCAGGAACAGATCGCGGCCCAAAATTTGTTCGGGCTCAACATCCAGCTCTTCGGCGATCAGGGCATCAAAGTCACCCTGCTTAAGCTCGCCGGCACTGATGAGCGGACACAGGTCAACGGCTCGGTTGGGAGCAAAGCCCTCGTTGACGCCACGGTTCATATGGATAGCAAGGCTCGGGATAATAGCGACCTCGCGCTCGGTGGCAAGCAGGCGGCTCTCAATACGGTCGCCCTCGCGCACCAGCACGCGGCCCGCGAGCGCCAGCGGGCGATCGAACCAGGTGTAGTCAATCATGCCGCCGTAGGCCTCGGTGTTCAGGCGCAGCGTCTCGCCCGCGCCGTCGAGCTCGGGCACGGCCTTAACCTTAAACGTCGGCGAGTCGCTGTGCGACGCCGTCAGCTGAAAATGATAGTCGCCGGCAACGCCGTCCTCGCCCCACGTCGCGGCCAGGTCCTCGCCCACCTTAAAGGCGATGACACTCGAGGTATTGCGCTGCGTGTAATAACGCCCGCCCGGCTCGATATCCCATGCCGCGTTCTCGGGCAGGTAGGTAAAGCCCGCCTCGTCGAGCTCGGCCATAATGGTCGCCGCCGTATGGAACATGCTGGGACATGCCTCGATAAAGTCGATAAGGTCGTTGGCGGCCTCGATATCGTCGGCCGTCACGTGCACGCGCTCGGGCGCTTCCTGATCCGTCATGCTCTCCCCTTTCGCTGGGTTGATGGTCCCCTCCAGCATACCCCGCCACGCCAGCGCCGCACTCTTCATTCCGTGCTTAATTCCACGCCGCTCACCAAGTTGAACCATCATGCCCGCGCTCCTTTTGCGACAATTGCGCTAACAGGACGAGAGGAGCCGTCATGAAGCCACGTAACATTGCCATCGCCTGCGGTGTCGCGGGAGTCACCGTCGGCCTTGCCGCTGCCACCGGCATCGTTTACCGCAAGCAAATCAAGTCCGCAGCGTCGCTCAAACGCTTGACCGGCCACGCGGATGGCTATGACCTGTACGCGATCGACATCGCCTACGACTACGACCTCGACTGCATCATCGCCGCCGATGTGCGCGACGACCAGGCCTACATCGATGCTGTGGTGGCACAGGTGTTGCCCGGCGTGCCGGCACATGTCCAGGCGCCCCAGTTTGCCTGCAGCGCTTTTGTCGCCGTAGATGCCGAAGGCCGCGTGCGCACCGGTCGCAATTACGACTTCAAGGACGACACCTCGGCGCTGCTGGTGCGCAATCACCCACGCGGCGGCTATGCCTCCATCGGGTTTACCGCCCTTAACAACCTGGGCGATAACACTCCGCTTGACTCCGTCGCCGGACGCGCCGCCGCACTCATGGGCCCGTTTGCCCAGCTCGACGGTGTTAACGAACGCGGCGTGTCCATTGCCGTACTCACCCTGGATTCCAAACCCTGTGACCAGGACACGCAGCGCCCCGTCATCAATACCTCGCTCGCCATCCGCCTGGTGCTCGACCGTGCCGCCACCACGCAAGAAGCTGTCGACCTGCTTTCCGCCTACGACATGCACGCCATGGCAGGACGCGATTACCACTTCTTTATCAACGACGCCGCCGGTGACGCGCGGGTGGTGGAGTGGGATCCGCGCGACCCCGACCGTGCATGCAAAGTGACTCCTGTACGCCAGGTTACGAACTTCTATGCCTGCTATGGTGACGAAGTGCTGCCCAACCAAAAGAATGGCGAGCTGGGCCATGGTAAAGAACGCGCCGTCGCAATCGCCGATGTCCTTGACGCCCATGTCGGTGCCCAGGACGAGGCAGTCGCTTGGAAGGCCCTACGCGCTGCGGCGCAAGAGCCCAATCCGGAAGACATCACCAGCAACACGCAATGGTCGGTCGTCTTTGACAATACCGAACCCGCTGCCGCTATTACGCTGCGCCGCCACTGGGGCGACGTCGATGCCTTCGCGCTGTAAGGCGCTGGCACCGTCGTCCTTACGCTCGCCTGACGTTGTTTACATTTCTATACGCTTGAGCTAACACGTTTTACCCCCGTATCAACAGTGTGCGGGGGTAAACTTATGCGCATGTTATAACTTGCCCGGAAGGATTCATCATGCTTAGGATCGGTCTTCTTACCAGTGGCGGCGATTGCCAGGCGCTCAACGCCACCATGCGCGGCATTGTCAAAACGCTTATGACCAATAGCGAAGAGCCTATTGAGATCTATGGTTTTGAGGACGGCTACCAGGGCCTTATCTACAGCCGGTTCCGCGTCATGACGCCCGCCGATTTTAGCGGCATCCTTACCCGTGGCGGCACCATCCTGGGCACGAGCCGTACGCCGTTCAAGCGCCTGGATATTCCCGAGGCCGACGGCGTCGAGAAGGTGCCGGCAATGGTCCACACCTATCATAAGCTGCAGCTCGACTGCCTGTTTATGCTGGGCGGCAACGGCTCCACCAAGACCGCCAACCGTCTGCGCGAAGAGGGCCTCAACGTTATCGCCCTGCCTAAGACCATCGATAACGACACCTGGGGCACCGAGCTGACGTTTGGCTTTACGAGCGCCATCGACGTCGCCACCAAGTGCATCGACGACATTCACACCACCGCTTCGAGTCACGGCCGCGTGTTCGTTATCGAGATCATGGGCCACAAGGTTGGCTGGATCCCGCTATACGCCGGCGTCGCGGGCGGCGCGGATGTCATCTTGATTCCCGAGATCCCCTACGACATGGATAACGTCATCAAGACCATCGAGCATCGCATGGAGACCGGCAGCCGCTTTACCATCGTGGCCGTCGCCGAGGGCGCTATCTCCAAGGAGGACGCGGCGCTGTCCAAGAAGGAGTACAAGAAGAAACTCGCCGAGCGCACGAGCCCGTCGATCGTCTACGACATCGCCAAGGAGATCGAGGCCAAGACCGGTCGCGAGACCCGCGTCGCCATCCCCGGCCACACGCAGCGCGGCGGCCAGCCCGACGCCCAGGACCGCATCTTTGCGACCCAGTGCGGCGTCGAGGCGGCACTCGGCTGCCTACGCGGCGAGTTTGGCTACATGATCGCCCTGCGTGACGGCAAGATGTGCCACATGCCGCTCGAGGAAGTCGCCGGCAAGCTCAAGTATGTCGACCCCCAGAGTGATCTGGTGCGCGAGGCCAAGGCGCTGGGCATCAGCTTCGGCGGCGAATAGCCTCGGCCGAAACTGCTCTCATCGGAGACCCCAGGGCTTACCTCCCAAATCGTCCTCGGACATGTCAGGATCCCGCCGTGCGCTTCGCGCGACGGGATCCTTCCGTCCTGCGGAAAGATTTGGGAGGTAAGCCCTGGGGCCTCCTGCGGCAACTAGGGAGGCCGAAGCTATTCGTCTTCTTGCTGCGGGTGCGTGGGCTGAGATTTTGGGATGTTGCAGGCTCTTAGCTGAGGGTAGCACTGCCATTTGTCCTGAAATGGCTGGTCGTTAGGGGTTGCTACTGGTAGTTGCGGTAGGGTTGGGGCAGATTCTAACTAGAGATGGTGGTCGCTACCGGTTGTTCTCGGCATACTCGGCTCATTCGATTCGACCATCAAACGAAAGGAACCACCATGGATCTTGCGATGGCGCAGAGGCTCGTCGATCGCCGCAAAGCTGCCGGGCTTTCTCAGGAGGCGCTTGCCGCCCAGCTGGGTGTGAGTCGTCAGGCTGTCAGTAAATGGGAGCGCAGCGAGTCCTCACCCGATACCGATAACCTCATTGCGCTCGCCGCGCTGTATGGTGTATCGCTGGATGAGTTGTTGTATGGGGAAGCGGCTAGCGATGCCGATAGCTCAGAGGACGGCAGCACCGAAACGGTGGATGAGGCTAAAGAGGCCGAAGATTCTGCCGAGCACGCCGATTGCGGCGACAAACCACTTGTCGATATTTCCCTCGCGCGCGGCATCCACGTCATTGATCCCAATAAAGGCGAGGAAGTCCATGTTGGCTGGAACGGTATCCATGTGACCAACGAGCGCAAGGGCGAAGAGGTGCATGTGGGGCCGGACGGCGTGCATGTCGATACGCTTGAGGACGATGGACATAGCGTGCATACCAATGACGACGGCACCGTCACCATCGACGGCGAGACATTCTCCAGCTGGAAGGAAGCACACGACAAGCTCGACCATCATGGCAAGCATTTCCACACCAAGGTCGGACGTACATGGAACAAATTCCCCTTCCCCGCGCTCGTCGCCCTCGCCTACCTGGTGCTCGGCATTGCCTACGGCACATGGGTTACGGGACTCTTCCTCGTCTTTTTGATTCCCGTCTATTACGCGCTTGGCGACTTTATCGACCAACGCCACTTATCTAAGCTGATCGATGTCGTCTATTCAGTCAGTGCCGAGGCATGGTTCCTCTACATGTGGCTCTGCCTGGAACAACCCCATCCCGCCTGGGTAATCCTCATCACCATCCCGGTCGTAAAAGCACTCATGCGTTGGTGCCGTAAACAATGGAAGCATCGCAAGCGAGCCTAAACCATCCCAGCCCGACAGCAGCATCCAACTAGTACTCCCCCGCCCATTCCTCCTAAGTTGCGGTGATATAGTTCCGGTTTTAGCCTTGAGTAATCGAGTTTAAGAACTATTCCACCGCAACTTACGAATGGTCGGAGCGGCTACAGCACAAGCGTCGGCGTTCGTTTGATGGTCCGCCACGAAAAGGGGCAATCTACTACGTTTAACTCGATGGGGCCAACCATGACCGCCTTTTTCGAAAATCGACAGGCCTTCTACCTGCACTGATAATTGTTCTCGGGGGAAGCGGGCACTGCGGGGCGCGGCAAC
>UREZ01000008.1 GCA_900547025.1 uncultured Collinsella sp. | reverse complement strand
GCAACAACGTCAAAATCGGCGGCAACTCGGTTGTCGTCAAGGACGTACCCGACAACTGCACCGTCGTGGGCGTGCCGGGACGCATCATCAAGCGCAACGGCTGCCGCGTGTTCGAGGAGAGTTTCGACGCCAAGCAGCATCGCGAGTACATGCCCGATGACGCCGCCGAGCAGAGTGCCCTCAACCGCCAAGGCATCACCGAGAACGCCCGCCGCGTCAAAGAACTCGAGCGAGAGGTGGCCGAGCTCAAAGCCCTCGTCGCAAAGCTCGTGGACGAACGCTAGGAACGCAAGCGGTACAAAACGACATCGGCATCAACGCAAGAAGGCGCGCCAGGGAATTCATCCCCGGCGCGCCTTTCTTTTTGATGTGACATGCGGAACTGTCCCTTTGTCACATTAGGCGAACTGGCTCAAGTAGAGGTCGGCGTAGGCACCCTCGGCAGCCAGCAGCTCCTTATGCGTGCCCTGCTCGATAATGTTGCCGTGATCCATGACCAAGATCAGGTCGGCATCCACAATCGTCGACAGGCGGTGTGCGATCACAAAGCTCGTGCGCCCGCGCATAAGCGCATCCATGGCACGGCCGATGGCAAGCTCGGTACGCGTGTCCACGCTTGAGGTCGCCTCGTCCAGGATGAGAATCGCCGGGTTGTTGAGCAGCACGCGCGCGATGGTCAGCAGCTGACGCTGGCCCTGGCTGATGCTTTCGGCATCGTTGGCCACGCGCGTGTCGTAGCCCTGCGGCATGGTGCGCACAAAGAAGTCGACCTGCGCGGCACGAGCCGCGGCCACAATTTCGTCGCGCGTTGCCTCGGGGCAGCCGTAGGCGATGTTTTCGGCAATCGTGCCATCGAACAGCCAGGCGTCCTGCAGCACCATGCCAAACTGCTGCCGTAGCTCGCCGCGATCCATGCGGCTCGTATCCACGCCGTCGAGCGTAATACGCCCGCCGTCAATCTCGTAGAAGCGCATGAGCAGGTTGATGAGCGTCGTCTTGCCTGCGCCCGTGGTTCCCACCACGGCAATCTTCTGGCCCGGCTCGGCGGTAAACGACACGTCGCGCATAAGCGGCTTGTCGGGCGAATAACCAAAGCGCACATGCTCAAAGGAGACGCGGCCCTCCACGCGACCCGGCAGCTCGGCGGCCTTGTCCGGCAGCGGATCGGCCTCCATCTCGGGCTCATCGAGCAGGTCGAACACGCGCTCTGCACTCGCCAGCGCGCTCTGCAGCGAGTTGAAGGTAAACGACAACTGCGTCATGGGCTCGGACGCCTCGTAGATAAACTGGAAGAACGCCTGGAACACGCCGACGGTCATGTGACCGGCAACCAGCATGCTGCAGCCCACAAGCGCGATCACGATCTGCGCCAAACGGCCGATAAAGCGCACCGCGGGGCCGACGGCATTGATCATGAAGTCGGCCTTGGTACTCACGCGCGCCAGCTCGCCCGAGGCCTCGTGCACCTCAGCGGAGCTCTGGCGCTCGCGGTTAAACGCGCGGATCACCAGACGGCCCGAGTAGCCCTCCTCAACCGCACTCGTAATCTTGGACACCCACTCCTGACGCTCGCCCGTCACATCATGCGTGCGACGCGAGACCACTTTGGTCACCAGCAGCGACAACGCCATAAAGAACAAAAAGACTAGCGTGAGCGGCACGCTAAACACGAACATCATGATGATGGCACCCGTCACGGTACCGATCGATACCAGCAGCTGCAGCAATCCGCGCTGCATACTCTCGGACATCTTGTCCAGGTCATTGGTCGCGCGGCTGACGACCTCACCGGGACGATGCGCGTCAAAGAAGGCAAGCGGCAGACGGTTGAGCTTTTGCGCGATGCGGTTGCGCAGGCGTAGATTGAGGCGTTCGGCCACGCTCGACATCAAAAAGCTCTGGAGCGCGTAGAACGAAGCGGCGGCCGTCCAAATCAAAAAGTAGATGAAGATAGTCCTGCCACAGTTCTCCCAGGTGATGCTGAAGGTGGCGTTGTTGACAAACGCTACCTGGATGTGGCCCCACAGCTCATCGATCACGCGGGCGCTATATGCCGGCGCGGCAGTGTTAAAGATGACATAGAACACAATGCTCGCGAACACGATATAGAAGCGCCAATGGTCGCCGGCAGCCTCACTCCACAGGCGGCGCACCGTCGCCCAGGTATCCCGAGGCGTCTCGTCCTCGTCTTCGTCGTCCACGTCGCGCATACGCTCTGCCTCGGCGCGGGCGCGCTCGTCCTCGGCACGTTCGTTTTCCTCGTAGAGCGCTTGGCGGCGAGCCTCGCGCTCGGCTGCAGCCTTGGCGGCGTCATCCAGCTCGGTCGACGCGGCAGCCGTTTCCTCGACCAGTCCCGCGGCAGCGGCGTCATCAACGCCGCCCTGCTTCTTGAGCTCCTCGGTCATGCTACTCACCTCCCTTCATCTGCGATTCCGCGATGGCGCGGTACACCTCGCAGGTTTCCATAAGCTCGCCATGCGTGCCCAGACCCACAACCTCGCCATCCTTGAGCACCACGATCTGGTCGGCATGCAGAATGGTCGAGATACGCTGCGCAATGATGAGCACCGCGGCATCGCGCGTTTCGTCCTGCAGCGCATGGCGCAGGGCCGCATCGGTCTTGAAGTCCAGGGCCGAAAAGCTATCGTCGAAGATATACAGATCGGCATGCTTCATGAGCGCACGGGCGATTGCCAAACGCTGGCGCTGGCCGCCCGAAAAGTTCGTACCGCCCTGGGCAACCGGGGTATCGAGCCCCTGCGGTTGGTCGAGTACAAAGGTGCTCTGGGCAACCTCAAGCGCATGAAGCATGTCGCCCTCGATCGCGCCTTCGTTACCAAAGCGAAGGTTGCTCGCCACCGTGCCCGAGAACAGCCACGCCTTCTGCGGCACATAGGCAATGCGCCCGCGGATTTCGTCTTGCGTAAGCTCGCGCAGGTCCATACCATTCAGGCGAATGGAGCCCTTGGTGGCATCGTGGAAGCGCAGCAGAAGCTTGGCCACCGTCGATTTGCCCGAGCCTGTCGAGCCAACGATCGCAGTCGTCTGACCGCGACGGCAGGCAAAGCTCAGGTCGCACAGGGTGTCCTCGTCGGCATCGTCAAAGCGAAACGACATGTGGTCGAACACGGCCACCGCATCGGCTTCGTCTTGGGGCTCGCGCGCCCCGTCATCCAGCGTGCGCTCGCCATCGACGATGCTCGGCTCAATCTCCAACACCTGCTGCGCACGGTTCAGGCACGCGGCAGCACGCGGCAGCGTCAGTACCACCATCTGGGCCATCATCACAAAGAACAGGATCAGAATTGCATACTCCAGCACCGCCGAGATACTCGCAATCTGCATGGCGTGGGCACCTACGCGGTTGCCGCCCACCCACAGCACCGCCACCTCGGCGATGTTCATCAAAAAGAAGCTTGAGCTGTCGAGGCCCACAAACAGGTGGTTGACTTTTATGGCGTTGGCGGCGTATTCGCTAAACACCTCGTCCAGACGCCGTTCCTCGTGGCGCTCCTTGTTAAACGCACGGATGACGCGCACGCCCACAATATTCTCGCGCAGCACCACGTTCATGCGGTCGATAAAGCCCTGTAGGCGCATAAAAATCGGCGCCGCGTTGGCAACCGTAAAGACCGCCGCCACCAGCACAATCGCAACGACTACGCCCAGAAGCGTGCCCATGGCGGGATCGATAAACCAGGCGAAGATGATGCCCGCCACAGCCAAAAACGGCACGGGCAGCACCAGCTGAATCGTCTGCAGAATCGCCTGCTGAATCACGTTGATGTCGTTGAGCGAGCGCGTGATCATCGATCCGGTGCCAAAGCGCCCAAAATCGCTGGCCGCGAGCTCGAGCGATTTGTCGTACACGGCATTGCGGATATCGCAAGCCACGTTGGCGGCCAGGCGCGCCGAAAGATAGCAGCCCAGCACCGTGCCGCCGCTAGCCATGCTGGTCGCGATAAACATGTATAGGCCGTTGCGTAAAATGTAGTCGACATCGCCCGTGGTAATACCGGTGTTGACCATGTTCGCCAGCATCGTGGGAACCAACAGCGTACCGACGTTATCCACCAGCAGCACCAGCAGCGTCACTGCGACAAGCCCTCGATATGGCTTCATAAACCTCATTAGCAGTCGCACGACTCCCCCTCACCTTGATTCTCGGCTTGGCTCTCGGCAGCGATATGCTGCTTAAAGGCACCGCACTCATCGCCGAGCGCATGGGAAAATTTTCCGATCAAGCGCATAATCTCGCGCTGCTCACACGGCTCAAGCGCGCCAAAGGCTCGCTGCTCGGCCTTGAGTGCCGGCAGCGCATAACGCTCGGCAAATCGCCTGCCCTCTTCGGTCAGGCTCACAACCTTGTTCTTACGACTGCCTTCGGCAAACTCCAACGTTGCGAAACCCCGCGCCGTCAAGGTTTTAATTGCCGAGTTGATGGTCTGCTTGCTGTAGAACCATTCGCTTGTCAGACGGCTTACGGCAATACTGCCGCCCGCCGTGCTGGTGTCGACGAGCATCCAATAGGCGCAGTCCGAAAGGCCGCAGGCGCGCGAGAACTCCGAATAGATATGGTCGAGTCCATTGATCAACCGGTCGAAGTCGACCAGCGCAACCGCACTATTCATCTATCCCACCATTCGATTGTCCGATTTTTGACCAATTATGTGTCTCTAGATTAGTCCGAGTTTTGACTATCGTCAACAGGCTCTCCGCGAATGCGTGCATTTTTATGGCCTATCGGCAGAAAAAGACCGCCGGCGCGGGGGCGGCGCCAGCGGTCACGTGAAAATCGGGTTTTATTGCCTGTTAAGCGGCGACGGCCTCATAGACCGTAGCGCCCGAGAAGCTGTCATGCAGGCTCTTGCCGGCAATCCACGGCAGCTCGACGACCTCGCAGACCGTGTTGACCAGCTCGGAGCAGTCAGTAAAGTGGCCCTTGTCGTTGAGGGCCTCGCAATCCTGAACACGCCAATAGCCATCGGTGTGCGTGATGTAGTACTCGTGATCGTTGATCGACACGAAAGCGCGCGTCTTGGAACGCAGCAGCTTCAGAAATCCTTCGAAGTCGGTCTCGACGACATCTCCAGCCTGGAACATGATGTTACCTCCTGGCCCGGCGCCACCATGGCGCGTTGATAAACGTTGGTGCTCCTTTAGTAAAACCTTTATCAGAGGTTATGCGTTCGTCATTTAGGCAAGTGGTAAAAAACCGCAGGGTAGACGGGATAAAACGTTTAACCATCCCATTTGTTTGTCACATTCTGAAGGTACTTTTATGCAAACCCACTTTCCCAATTGGAATCCATCCTTTTGGCCGGGCAATTGACCGTCTATCGTTTGAGCCCGACGGGTATGAACGTGGCATCTGCAACGCCACCGCAAGGAGACACCATGGAGACCATCGAAGCGCTCATTCACCGCCGCAGCTGCCGCAACTACAGCGATCGTCCCGTCGAGGCCGAAAAGCTTGCGCGTATTATCGAAGCCGGCCAATATGCACCGAGCGGCATGGGCCGCCAACCGGTGACGTTTGTCGCCGTCACCGACCCCGCGACCGTCGAGCGTCTCTCACAGCTCAACGCCCAGGTCATGGGCAGCAACAGCGACCCCTTCTATGGCGCCAAGACCGTTGTGGTGGTGCTGGTTGACCGCAGCGTGCCCACACATCTGGAAGACGGCTCGCTCGCCATGGGCAACCTGCTCAACGCCGCCTATGCACTGGGTGTCGATTCGTGCTGGATTCACCGCGCGCATGAGGTCTTTGACTCGCCCGAGGGCCTGGAGCTGCTGGCCAGCTGGGGCCTGCCCGCCAACGGCAGCCTGCGCGGTGTCGGTAACTGCATTCTTGGCTACGCCGAGGACACGCTACCCGAGGCAAAGCCGCGCCGCGACAACGTGGTGTACGTAAAGTAATTAGTTCCGCCGTTCTACCGAACGGCGGACCCGCTGAAAGGCCCCGTCCCAAATTTGCTGCCCCACTCGCAACTTATCCCGCCGATGGAGTTGTTGCCGTTTCATTTGCCTGGGCCGTTTCGGCGTCGTCGCCTTGCTTGTCTTCGTCCTTTTGCGCATCGGCGATGGTGGAGGCCGCCGCAACGATACCACGCTGGGGCGCGACGCCCGTCTGGGTCTGAGCGCCCTCGACAACTTCTGTACCTGCATGCGCGAGCTCGGGCGATTTAAACACTGCGTCCAAGTTGGCGCCACCGCCGGCATAGCCAAGCGCAGCGAGTGCGATGACGATCACTGCAACGGCGGCCACGATCGGCACGTAGCGATGCCAGCCGGCGGGATTGAGCCCGCTGCGGCGAGCCGCCCCGCGGCTGATGTAGCCGAGCGTTCCGTCGTGCTTGAGCTTTGAGCCCACCACGCGTTTGCGGCCCCACAGCGAGGACTCCGCCTGCATTGCCAAGCGGGCGCTTGCCGAAGGATAGCCGTATTTAGTGCGCTTGAACGAGCCATCAAACCCCGAGGCGTGTTTGCCCCACGTCACCGATGTCGTGCGTCGGTTGACCGGCGCGGCACTCCGCCTTCTGCGGCTCGGTTTTGAAGTCTCAGCCATATGCCCTCGCACGCCGTAACCAAATCGAAACAATAACGCTTTGGACTGTAGCACACGCGTCGCGCGCGGTCACGGGCGCCTCGCTCAACGGTCATCGTCCTTCAGCAAGCGCCACAGCGTTGTACGGCTTATGCCCAGCACCTCCGCCGCACGGGTTCGGTTGCCGTGGAGATGGTCTACAACCAGATGCGCGATATCTCGCTCGGTATCGGCCAGCGGTCGCAGGATATACAGGTCACTTTCGAGCGTCGGGGCGCCAAAGGTTGCGGTCTTAATCACGTCCTCTTGGGCGAGCACTTCCTCCGCCACAGCGCGGTCCACCGTGCCCGTCCCCGCCAATATATACAGTCGTTCCGAGACCTCGCGAAGCTGCAGATAATTGCGCGGCCAGCGGTAAGCATCGAGCGTCTTCGTCGCCGCGGCAGACAGCGTGGGTGCTGCCGTCTCAAATGCATCAGCGAGATATTCCAAATAGCGCGCAACCTTCGTCGACGCGGCTCCCTGCTCGGCGACTGCCGGCGCCACGCTCACCGCACAGGCGAAGCGCTCGGTCACAAAGGCGGCTTGATCACTTTCGCCGCCGCCCGGCATGTCATTCGCCGTCAGCACCACATGGCAGCGCGTCGCCAACGCAGTGTCGGTCATCGTGGAGACCAGCTCGCGGAGGCGCTGGGGGCCAACCGCATTCCAGCCCTCAATGCAAAGGGTCAGCCCCGTTTGGAACAACGGCGATTCGGCGCTTTTGAGCACATGGCGCCAACCGCGCTCGGTGAGTTCATCAAGCGCAAGGGAAACAAAGGGCTGATCGGCAAAAGGACCGTCCAGATAGAGGCGCTTGGCGATCTCGATCTGACCCGCTCCCAGCTCACCCTCGAGCATAAGGGGCACACCGCGCGCGTAGCTCTCGGCAACCGGCGCAGCCACCGAGGCCGCCCCCTCAACGATGCCGTACGCGCTCAATTCGTAGCGGGCCTCAACCTCGTCGGCGTTGAGCCACTCGATGCCCGCATGCGCCGCGGCGCCGCGCACCTCGCGGACCACGACGACCCAAAGGCCCCCGCCCTCTTTGTCGGTGGGGCGAACGGTCAGGCTCAGGCGCGTACCCGCACGCCCCATAACCAGACGCGCGCCGTCTCCTATACGGTCGAGGCGCTCAGCGACAAAAGCCGCCACATCCCGCTCGAGTGCCGCGTCATTCATGGTCGAGATCGCGACGTCCCCACGCGCATCGATTGCCAATGCCGAGGCCCCGGCAGCAGCCAGGGCCTCGGTCAAGATGTTCAGCTTGGCATCGCTATCCATTATTTGCCCCTGTCCGCAGCGACGTGCAACCGTCGACGGTCGCACGACCGAGTGTTTCAAAATTGAACGATATTGCTCACCAAACACTATAGGGCAGAAGCCGCCGTCCTGCGAGTATATGAGTTGCCCCGCATCGCCATCCTGGCGGGGCGATAAGAGCTCTTCGGGACCTATCAACCTGCGGACAAGCCATACCCGCAAGAGCTCCTATCGCTCCACCGCGGACATGCGCTCGCCAGCACGCAGCACGCAAATAAGCTACTCTCTACCAGATTCCCAGCACGTGCTGCATTCCCAAACTCATGCACGCAATGCCAATCCAGCAGCAAAAGCCCAATGCGATGGGCTTGCCGCCCTTTTTGACCAGCTCGACGATATCGGTATTAAAGCCAATAGCAGCCATGGCCATCACAATAAAGAACTTCGACAGCTCCTTGATGGGCGCCGTGATGGACACAGGAAGCTGAAACACCGTGGTGATCACGCTCGCCAGCACAAAGAACAGCACGAACATGGGAAACGCGCGTTTAAGCGAGAACGTGCTTTTGGCGTCGCCGCCGGCCTTGCGCGCCAGATGCATCTGCCAGCATGCGAGAACCAACGTAATGGGAATAATGGCCAGCGTCCTGGTGAGCTTGACCACCGTGGCGCTTTCGAGCACATTGGCGCCGGGATGCATACTGTCCCAGGCGCTCGCCGCAGCCGTTACCGACGAGGTGTCGTTGATGGCAGTGCCGGCAAACAAGCCAAAGCCCTCGTTGGTCAGCCCGAGCATGCCGCCGAGCGTCGGAAACACGAGCGCCGCGATAACGTTAAACAGGAAGATGACCGAAATAGCCTGGGCAATCTCGCGATCGTCGGCATCGATGACGGGCGCGGTCGCGGCGATGGCAGAACCGCCGCAAATCGACGAACCCACGCCCACAAGCGTCGCGATCTTGCCCGGCACGTTCATAACGCGGCAGAGCACGAAGGCAATGACGAGCGAGGTCGAGATCGTTGCCACGATAATCGGCAGCGACTGAGCGCCTTTGGACAGAATCTGCGAGAGGTTCATGCCAAAGCCAAGCAGGATTACCGCGTACTGCAAGACTTTTTTAGACGTATAGGTGACACCGACGGCGAGCTGTTCGCGACGATTCTTGGGAAAGACGAGCGCCAGAACCATGCCAAAGAGGATGGCAAACACCGGCCCGCCAACCACCTCAACCTGTTTGCCGAGCAACGTCGCGGGGATGGCGATGACCAGGCAGAACAAGACACCCTTCCAGCGCTCGCGTACGATATTCGCCAATTGCATATGGGATTCCTTCTTTCTATTTCACGTTTGCGACGGCTTATGATACGGCAATATTGAGCACAGCCCTGCGCAAACAAAGGCTAAGATGCCGCAATAGTTCTCGGACGACAGCCGAATTACCCACCACGGAGAGCTGATTCGCGGCATAATTAACAGCTGATATATGAGTGTGATAGAACGGTTGCGAGGCACTATGGAAGAATCGATGCACGTCGGCGAGCAGGAAACGAGCCTGCAGGACCAGTCCTACCACACCATTCGACGCAAAATCGTCTACCTGGACTACAAGCCGGGCGAAAAGCTGGGCGTCAAGCAGCTTTGCGACGACCTGGATATGGGGCGCACCCCTGTGCGCGAGGCACTGGTGCGTCTGGCGCAAGAGGGCCTGGTGCGCACCGTGCCCCAAAGCGGCACCTATGTCTCGCCCATCAACCTCACTCTTGCCGAGAGCGCCTGCTACATTCGCGAGCACCTGGAAAAGCAGGTGATTGTGGAGTGCTGTGCGCGCGCCACGTCGGCCGGCATCGAGCAGCTCGACCGCGCCATCGCGCTGCAGGAAAAGGCCATGGCCGAAGAGGATCGCATCGGCTTCTTTTTGAGCGACAACCTCATGCATCACATGATTTTTAGCATCGCATGCCGCAGCACCGTGTGGTCGTGGCTCGAGGAGACCAATGCCGACCTGGAGCGCTTCCGCTGGCTGCGCGCCGCCACGCAGGTTCTCGACAATCAGGACATCGTGAACGAGCACAAGCAGATTCGCCGCGCTATCGCCGGTCGCGACCCCATCGAAGCGAGCTTTTTGGTCAGCAAGCACCTTCACATGATGTTCCGCAACCAAACTGAGGTTCTGGACCAGTTCCCCGAGTACTTCGAGACCAGCAAGCTCCGCTAACCTGCCAAAACCACCACAAAGGGGACAGGCACCTTTGTGGTGGTTTCTCCGTACAAAAAGGCCCGGCTCCGTCTGATGACGCGGAGCCGGGCCTTGGTCGTTAGAACGGCGGAACCAACTACTCGACAGTAACGCTTTTCGCCAGGTTTCGGGGTTGGTCGACGTCGCAGCCGCGCAGGATGGCGACCTCGCGGGCGAGCAGCTGCAGCGGGACGCTCGCCGTGATGGGGCTGAACACGTCGCGGACTGCTGGCACGCGGATAATGCAGTCGGCGATCTTGTTGATCTCCTCGTCGCCCTCGGTGGCAACGACGATGACCTTGGCGCCGCGCGCCTTGCACTCCATGAGGTTCGACACGGTCTTGTCGTAGGTGGCACTCTTGGTGGCCACGGCGATGACAGGGAAGCCCGGGTCGATCAGCGCGATGGGGCCGTGCTTCATCTCACCGGCGGCGTAGGCCTCGGCGTGCAGGTAGCTGACCTCTTTGAGCTTGAGCGCGCCCTCGTAGGAAATAGCGGCACCCATGCCACGGCCCACGAACAGCGCCGACTGCGCGTCCTTGCACAGCAGGGCGGCCTCATGCACGGCCTCGGTTTGGGTATCCAAAATCCACTGGATCTGCTCGGCCGTATCAGAAAGCTCGCGGAACAGCATGCGCGCCTGCTTGGTGGTCAAGCGGTACTTGACCTGCGCCAGCAGCAGAGCCAAAAGCGTAAGGCTCACGACCTGGCCGATGAAGCTCTTGGTCGAGGCGACCGCGATCTCCTTGTTGGCCTTGGTGTAGATGACGCCGTCGCTCTCACGCGCCACGGGGCTGCCCACCACGTTGGTGATGCCGAAGACCTTGGCACCCTTGATGCGCGCGTCGCGGATGGCGGCGAGAGTGTCAGCCGTCTCGCCCGACTGGGACACGGCAACGACAAGTGTCGTCGGCGTGATGATGGGGTTGCGATAACGGAACTCGCTGGCCGCCTCCACCTCGGTGGGGATGCGAGCCCAGCCCTCAATGAGATTCTTGGCAATGAGGCCAGCGTGATAGCTGGTTCCGCAAGCGATCACGTAGACGCGGTCGATGTCGTTGAGTTCCTCGAGCGAAAGGCCCAGCTCGTCGATGTCGAGCTCGCCGGCCGGCGTCATACGACCAACCAGCGTGTCGCGCACGACGCGCGGCTGCTCGTGGATTTCCTTGAGCATAAAGTCGGGATAACCGCCCTTTTCTGCCATGTCCAGGTCCCAGTCGATGTGGGTGACCTTGGGCTCGATAACGTTGCCGGCCTCGTCGGTGTACTCGACGCCTGCGGGCGTAAGCTTGGCAAACTGACCGTCCTCGAGCACCACGACATCGCGGGTGGCGTCGATGAGCGCGATGACATCGGAGGCAACATAGGCGCCGGTCTCGCCCGCGCCGACCACGATCGGGGAATCCTTGCGGGCCACGGCGATCACGCCGGGCTCGTCAGCGCACACGGCGGCCAGACCATAGGCACCGACCACGTGGGTGCACGCCTCGCGCACGGAGGCCATCAGGTCGTGCGTCTCGGCATAAGCCTCTTCGATCAGATGCGCGAAGACCTCGGTATCGGTCTCGCTCTTAAAGTGGTGGCCGCGGCCCTCCAGCTCTTCGCGCAGCTCGGCGAAGTTCTCGATGATGCCGTTGTGGACGATGGCGATACGACCGTCACAGCTGGTGTGGGGGTGAGCGTTAACGACGGAGGGCTTGCCGTGGGTGGCCCAACGGGTGTGGCCGATACCGCAGGTAGCGTCGCTGTCGATGTTGGAAAGCTCGCTCTCCAAGCCCGCGACCTTGCCCACGCGGCGGATGACATCGAGGTGTGCCGCGGCGCCCTCGCCCACCTCGAGCGCGACACCCGAGGAGTCATAGCCGCGATACTCCATACGCTTGAGGCCCGTGACCAGGATGTTCTTTGCAATATCAGAGCCGGTGTAGCCGACGATTCCGCACATAGGATAAATCCCTTCGTTCGCGTGACTGCAAGACGTCCACGCACGGGAGGCGCTGAGACGTATAACGTTCGAGTATTGTACTCACGCAAGCACAAGCTGATATACCAGAAGTGGTATCTCAACTTAGATACCACCCGATGCACACACATCCAGCCGGTCCAAACCACCACAAAGGTGCCTGTCCCCTTCGTGGTGGTCGCGTTGGCAACAGCGTTTCCCCAGATAAAACCTGCCAAAATAAACCTGTCCCTTTTTGGTAGGTTTGGGATGCTACAATCTGCCTTGTACTTGAAACGCATCAAAGGGGCCGCTATGGCAAAGGTAAAAATCAGCGACGTCGCGCGCGAGGCTGGGGTTTCGTTGGGCACGGTTTCCAACGCGCTCAACCACCCCGAAAAGCTGCGCCCCGAGACCCTCAAGCTCATCAACGAGACCATCAATCGCCTTGGCTACCTGCCCAATCAAAGCGCCCGTCAGCTCGCGGGCGGCGCCACCAAGTCCTTTGGCCTGGTGCTCCCCCGTCTCGATCACGGCTTTTCGCTCCAAATCGCCAGCGGCGCCCACAACGAGGCCCGCAAGCACGGCTACGACTTGCTCATCGCCAACGCCGATAACGACGATATTCTCCAGGACCATTACCTGCGCTACTTTATGGGCACCCAGATGTCCGGCGTCATGGTTCAGCCCATGGCATCCCCCGACTGGCACCCCGCCATGACCAAGATGCCCGTGCCGATCGTCCATCTGGACATCCATTGCTCCGAGCCCGGCTACTACGTAGCGGCCGACAACGAGGCCCAGGGTCGCATCATTGCCGAACTTGCCATCGCTCGCGGTGCGCACCATATCGTCGTTGTGGGCAGAGCGGCTTTCATGCAACTCACCCTGCGCGTCCTTGGCATTCATAAGGCGCTCGCCCTACACCCCGATATAAAGATCGAAGTCATCGACGCCGGCGAATGGAATACCGCCGCCGACGGCTACGGCATCGGCGCCCAAATCGCCGCGCGCCCCGCCGACGAACGCCCCGATTTTGTCGTCGGTCTAACCGACGTGCTGGCCTCGGGCGTCATCTCGGCGCTGGTCGACAAGGGCATCTCTGTCCCCGGGCAAGTACGCGTAGCAGGTTGCGATGGCAACCCACTCGCTTGGAGCGGATCGGTCCCGCTCACTACGGTAGCGCCCCCGGGCTACGAGATTGGCCGCAAGGGCGTTCAATTGCTCATGGAGCAAATCGAGAACAAGGCGCCGGCGAAGACCAAGCACGTCCATATCGGCTCTGCCGCGCGCACCGTCACCGCAGTCACCGCCGCCGAGGACATCAACCGCCAAGAACTCGTGCGGCCGTTCCTGCTGGAACGCGCCAGCACCCAGGCAAGCAGCCAGACCGACGCCACGGCCATCAACCTCGGTGCGTATCTATAGCACGCCCGCGAGTATGCTAAGTCGCCGCTCAAGCAAAAGGGGCCCGACCATTGCCGGGCCCCTTTTGCTTGAGCGCAAACGTGGGCAATTGCTCGTTTCAACACCGCAATTGTCTAGCGCACGGCCTTGACCGCCGCCGCCAGATCGAACAGCGTATCGAGCACGGCCTCGCAGCCATCCACCACGTCCTGCGGCAGCGGCACGATATCGGGGACGGCGAAGACATGGCATCCGGCCGTAATGCCCGAGACGCAACCGTTGCGCGAATCCTCGACCACGGCACATTCCTCGGGAGCAAAGCCCGCGCGCTCGCAGGCGAGCAGATACATCTCGGGGTCGGGCTTGCCGTGCACGACGTCCTCGCCACACGTTACCGTTTCAAACTTGTCAAAGAGGCCAACCATCTTAAGGTTGCGCTCGGCCGTAACGAGGCGCGACGACGTCGCTAGACCCACGTGATAGCCCGCAGCCAGCAGCTCGTCTAGGCACTCGGCGGCGCCGGCCTTAAGTTCCAGTTCGGTCTTGATCATCTCGTCGCGAATCTCCTTGTGGCGGACATAGACCGCCTCGGTGGTTTCGTGGCTGCCGTAATGCTTATCGAGGATGTCCATGACATCGGGCAGCGTGCGGCCGATAAACTGATGGATCAGCGCTTCATCAATCGCGAGCCCCAGCTCAGCGGCGCCTGCCTTCCAGGCCTTAATCCCCAAACGCTCGGTATCGACCAGCGTTCCATCCATGTCAAAAATAACAGTCTTAATCATATCGGTCCCCTCACCGGATTGTGTTACTGCCACTCTACCGCACTTTACAAACTTGTATATAACGTATATAGCATATTGCACTTTCGTTACATAGATAGAAGTCTTATGGCAAGTAACGCATTAGGATTATAGTTTTCGACCGAGTACTCAACGATAAGGATCGTTTCATGATTTTAGACACCACGGCACCCGCAGAGGAGCTTCAAGACAAGCTATCGGCGCTCGAACAGCTGCTTTTGGCATACGGGCGCGTGGCTATCGGGTTTTCCGGCGGCGTTGACAGCAGCTTTTTGGCCGCCGTATGCGCCCGCATCATGCCTACCAATACCCTCCTCGTCCATCTCACTACGCCGCTCATCGGCACGCCCGAGCAGGCTTCGTTTGAGCAGTCCGTTGATGGGCAGGCCAATGAGGGGCCGCATTTTAAGCTCCCCGTGCTCAATCTTTCGGTGGATCAGCTGCAGCTCCCCCAAGTAGCCTGCAACGATGCCAATCGCTGCTACCACTGCAAGCACGCCGGCTTTACCGCCATCGTCAACCACGCCAAGTCGCTCGGCTTTCCCACCGTCATCGATGGCAGCAATGCAAGCGATCGCGGTGACTACCGCCCCGGCATGCGTGCGGCAGAAGAGCTCGGCGTACGCTCACCCCTTATGGAGGTCGGCTTTACCAAGGACGAAGAGCGCGAGCTGCTGCGCACATGGGGCTATCCCGTTTGGAGCCTGCCGGCGGGAGCCTGTCTTGCCACGCGCGTCCCCACGGGCGAGGAGCTTACGCGCGAGAAGGTCTCCTTGATTCGCGCCTGCGAGGATTACCTGCACGATCTTGATCTGGCACAGGTACGCGCGCGCTTGGTCGGCGGCTGCATGCATATCGAGGCCGCACCCGCAGATGTTGCCAAGATTGCCACCCTCGGCGGTGCCGCCGTCGACGACAAGGGCAAGACCCCGCTGCCCGCCGTTATCGAGTCCGCGCTGCGCGAGCTGGGCTGCGACCATATCTCCCCCGAGGTCACCCCCTACATCCACGGCAACATGAATCTTTAAGTTACGCCGTTTTACAAACGGCGTAACCGCTCGGCGCTGCGCAGGCCCCGGGCACGGCAATCTGACGCTCAACTTCACGGGCGCGACCAAAAGGTCAGCGCCCGCTTGTTTCACGTCACCTTACCGCACCCGGAGCCCGCTCGCTCGCATATGCTCAACCTGGACTGCGTTAACTGACCTGTCAATAAGGGACAGGTTTGTTTTGGCAGGTTTTATCTGGGGAAACGCAAATAGGGCCGTGACACCCATACGGCGTCGCGGCCCTTTTCCTTGGAGAAGGATCAATTGATTGAACGGGATGACCGTTCTAGTCTTCGAGTCCGCTATTGATGAGCTCCGCAATCTCAACGGGATCGGTGCTCGCGCGCACCTTGTCACGGAAGCCGGCGTCCATCAGCATCACGGCAGCCTTGGAGAGCAAGCGCAGGTGCGTGGTTCCTGCCTCGCCGGCAGGCACGTACAGCGCGAGCGCAACATCGACGGGCACACCATCGAAGCTCGGCCATTCAACGGGCTCGACCAGCTTAAGCACGGCAACGCCCGGCGTGTGGATAGCATCGCTTTTGGCATGTGGAACGGCAAAACCGGCGACAAGGCCAGTCTCGGCCTCGTTCTCGCGAGCCATGAAGGCAGTCTCTACGGCAGATGCGTCGTCAGCAAAGCCGAGCTCGACGGCCTGATCGGACAAATAATGCAGGGCATCCTCGCGCGAGGCGGCGGTATACCCTATCGTCACTTGGTTGGCAGATACAAATCCCATGGAAACCTTCCTTACAACACAGACCTGACCGCAGCTTCGATGCCGTCGGCGTCCAAACCGTACTTGTGCAGCAAATCGACCGCAGGGCCGGACTCGCCATACACATCGCGCACGCCGACGCGACGCATCGGCACCGGATACTGCTCCGCTAGCACCGAGGCAACGGCCTCGCCAAGACCGCCGATAATCGAATGCTCCTCGGCAGTGACCACGCGACCGGTCTTCTTGGCGCTGGCTACAACCAGGCGTTCGTCGAGCGGCTTGATCGTATGCATGTTGATGACCTCGGCATCGATGCCATCGGCAGCGAGCGCCTCGGCAGCCTCAAGCGCCTCGGCGACCATAAGGCCACAAGCGATGATGGTCACATCGGACCCCTCGCGCACGACCACGCCGCGACCAATCTTGAACTCATAGTCCTCGCAGTCGTTGATGACCGGTGTTGCCAGGCGGCCGAAGCGCATGTAAACCGGGCCCTCAAACTCATAGGCGGCGCGCACACAGGCACGAGCCTCGACGTCGTCGGCGGGAACGACCACCGTCATACCCGGAATCGTGCGCATGAGTGCGATATCCTCGCAGCACTGGTGCGTGGCGCCGTCCTCGCCCACCGAAATGCCGGCATGAGTAGCGCCAATCTTGACGTTGAGGTGCGGGTAGCCGATGGAATTGCGGACCTGCTCGTAGGCGCGACCGGCGGCAAACATCGCAAAGGTGCTCGCAAAAGCAACGCGGCCCGTGGTCGCGATGCCGGCGGCAAGACCCATCAGGTTGCTCTCGGCAATGCCGGCGTCGTAGAAGCGCTCAGGGTGCGCAGCCTTAAACTTACCGGTCTGCGTGGCGGCGGCCAGGTCGGCATCGAGAACCACAAAGTCATCGCGCTCATTGCCCAGCTCGACAAGTGCCTCGCCATAGCTAACGCGCGTGGCGACTTTCTTGACGTCTGCCATTAGAGCTCCTCCCCTGCTGCTGCGAGCTCGGCCATGGCCTGCTCAAACTGTTCATCGTTGGGTGCCTTGCCGTGCCAGCCCACCTGGTTTTCCATAAAGGAGACGCCCTTGCCCTTCACCGTCTCGGCGATAATGGCCACGGGCGAGTCGCTCACTTTGCGGGCCTCGGCAAAGGCGGCGGCAATCTGCGCGATGTCGTTACCGTCGGCGAGCTCGATCACATGCCACTTAAAGGCGCGGAACTTGTCAGCGAGCGGCATGGCCGAGTTGACTTCATCGATCGTGCCGTCAATCTGCAAGCCGTTGTGGTCGACGACGGCAACAAGATTGTCGAGCGCATGGTTGCCGGCGAACATGGCCGCCTCCCACACCTGGCCTTCCTCGCACTCACCGTCGCCCAGCAACGTGTAGACACGGTAGCCGTCGCCCCAGTGCTTAGCGGCAAGCGCCATTCCAACTGCAGCAGAGATGCCCTGACCGAGCGATCCGGTGGACATATCGATGCCAGGGGCGTCGTTCATGTTGGGATGGCCCTGCAGTCGGCTGCCAATATGACGGAGCGTCTCGAGCTCTTCGACGGGAAAATAGCCGCGATTTGCCAACACCGAATACAGGCCCGGCGCCGCGTGACCCTTGGAGAGCACAAAGCGATCGCGATCGGCCTTGTGAGGGTCGGCAGGATCGATATTCATTTCCTCAAAGTACAGATACGTCATGATGTCGGCAGCACCGAGCGATCCACCCGGGTGTCCCGACTTGGCCGCGTGAACCGCAGTCACGACACCCTTCCTGACCTCATTGGCGACCTTCGCCAGCTCCTGGTTGGTCATACGAATTCCTCTCTTGAGAACAACCCCGGCACCGGATGACGCGATGCCGGGGCAATCCACTCGTTAAGCCTGAGCGACGACCTTCTGCCAGTCAGCCTCAAAAGAGGCGAGGCCCTGGTCGGTCAGCGGATGATGCAGGCACTTCTTGAGAGCGGCCATGGGCACGGTCGCAATATCGGCACCGAGTAGCGCGGCCTGGGTCACGTGGTTGGGCGTACGAACCGAGGCGGTGATGATCTCGACGGTGTCGTCGACGTTCTTGCCCGTCCAGTCGTAGTTCTTAATGCAGGTCACGACGTTGTCGAGCTGCGAGATACCGTCCTCGGCGATGTCATCGAAACGACCGACAAACGGGCTGATGTAGCGAGCACCGGCATTGGCGGCCATAAGGGCCTGCGTCGGCGAGAAGACGAGCGTCATGTTGACGCGCACGCCAGCATCGGCCAGTGCACGGCAGGCGGCAAGGCCGGCCTCGCACACGGGAAGCTTGACCACGATGTTGGGGGCGAGGGCGGCAAGGCGCTTGCCCTCCTCGATCATACCCTCGGCAGTGGTAGCGGTAGACTCGGCGGAAACGGGCAGGCCCTCGCAGAGCTCGGCAATCTTGAGCATATGCGGCTCAAAGTCGGCAAGCTTGCCGCCGGTCTTGGCGTACAGGGACGGGTTGGTGGTAACACCGGCCAGGCAGCCCCAGCTCTTGGCCTCGGCGATCTCGTCCAGATTGGCAGTATCGATAAAGAACTTCATGGTGCAAACTCCTTCGAAGGAATCCAAAACTCAAAAAATAGGACAAAGGGGATGTCCCTTTGTCCTATGTGCCGGGCCTGCGGCTGGGACATGCCCCAGGCCCGGCGTCGTGTAGGAAAAGCTACTTAGTCCTCGAGAGCCTTCTCGATGCGGCTCGTGACGCCCTTGAGGTTAAGACCGACGACGTACTGCTTGATCGGGCGCTTGATGTGCTCGATCACAAAGCGCTTGCCGTCGATGTCCTGGGCAGCGAGGTTGCGATAGAGCTTCTCGACCTGCTCCTTGACCTCGGGATCGTTGAACGCATAGTGGCCGGAGACATCCAGGATCTTCAGGCTGAGCTCATCGTCGGCAAGGATGTCATCGACCTGCAGGTTGACGTCGTCGCCAGTCATCCACTTGCGCCAGCGCTCGGTCTTGATAGCCTTGACCAGCAGCGTGTGATACAGGTCGGAGGGGTCATCGCACAGACCGTTGTCGACCAGGATCTGCTCGGTGGCGCAGAGCTTGAGGTAGGCGCGGGTCTCCTCGGTGCCATACTGCGGAGCGACGTTGGAGGCGGTCACGTGTGCCGGGATGTGCTCGAGCAGCGTCGCGTCGTCCAGATAGTCGGCGTTGTGCTCCTTCAGGCCCACGCCATAGCGCTTGGCCATATCGGCAAGCTCGCGGGCGTTCTTGAAGTTGTAGTGACCGACCTGCTCCGTCCAGCGGGTAAGGGTGCCGGTCTGGCCGACGATAAAGGTGGGCATGGGGCAGCCGCGCTTCTCGAGCTCGGGCTGCAGCTGAGAAATGAACTCCTCGTACTTATCGGTAGAGGTCAAGCCGCCATTGGTCTCCTCGGTACCGACCTCATAGGCGACCTCGGGCAGGTTATGCTCGCGACGGTACTGCTCAAGGTAGTCGATAAGATCGATCGTGCGGCGAAGCACCACGTCGAGCGGAATAACCTTGCCGATCTGATAGGGGTCCTTGGTGGGGTCGACCATCAGCAGGTCAAAGCCCGCCTCCATGTCGGCGACGAAGGACTTGCGGGCGAGCTCCATGGCCTCGTCCTCGGGCAGGTGGGCGTTACGCTCCTCGTCGCGCTGCCACGGACCGCCGTGATCGCGGCACAGGTAGTACGGACCGGTGTAACCCACCTCGTCGGCAACCTTCTTGATGTCGGCGGCAAAGCGCGTCTGGTCCCAACCGTTGACGTAGCCGGCGCCCATCTCGTCCATATCGACCTGGTTGCGGCTGGCGATAAACATGGGCGGGAAATCCTCGTCCTTGGCAAGCTCGAACACGGCCTGAATCAGGTTGGGGCTCATGGGGCCAATGCCGACCATGGTTGCGTGATCGCCGCTATCCTGCAGCTTGAGCATGCCCTGAACGGCCTGACGGATGGTGAGGTTGGACATTTTGTTCTCCTTCTCCAGAGGATTTTTGACAAAAGTTCCCTGGGACCCAGATGTGGGCCCTATCAGTACGGATGGATTTTGTTGTGTAGGGGCGGTTGTGCGGAGTCAAATCCATCCCTCCGCACAACCGGAGTCCTTAAAGGTTTACTTGGCCTGCTTATCGAGCGTGGGCTTCATGGCAATCAGGATTGCAGCGGCGACCACGGCGCCAATCACGATGTCCAGGCAGAACAGCGCGACGTTGTTGGTGGCAAGGGCGACGATAAAGCCACCGTGCGGGACGTAGCAGTCGATGCCCTGGAAGGCGGCAAGTGCCGCACCCACGGCAGAGCCGATGCAAATGCCGGGCAGGGTGTGACCGAGGTCCTTGACCGCGAAGGGGATAGCGCCCTCGGTAATACCGATGCAGCCCATGAACAGCGCGGAGATGCCCATCTGGCGGTCAGCGTCATCGAACTTGTTCTTGGCGATGAGCGCAGCGAGGCCACAGGCGATCGGGGGAACGGCGACGGCGACGCGGAACATACCGTTAGGACCGTAGATACCGGAGGCCATGATGGCCATGGTGAAGGTCGAGGCGGTCTTGTTGATGGGGCCACCCATATCGAAGGCGGTCATAACGCCAATGACCAGACCCAGGACAACTGCGGAACCGCCCTGCAGGCTGCCGAGCACGCCGGTGAGCCAGTCCATCACAAAGCCAAGCGGCGTGGCCAGGATGTAGATATAGGCCATGCCCAGGACAAGCGAGGTCAGAATCGGGATGATCAGGATGGGCATGATGGTCTGGATGGTGTTGTTGACCTTCCAGGTCTTCATCCAGCGGACAAAGTAGCCGCAGATGACCGCCATGATCATGGCGCCCAAGAAGCCGGTCGAAACGCTGTTGCCGTTAGGGGTAACGACTGCGTTATTGACCAGGTAGCCCAGGACAAAACCGGGGGCGAGCGCGGGCTTGCCGGCCATCGAGTAGGAGATGTATGCCGCAAGCACCGGGATCATCATGGAGATGCCGGCCATGCCGATGGTGTTAAGGCTCACCATCAGCGGGTTCGTAACCTCCATGCCGTTGGCGCCGGCGGTACCGGATGCCAGCGAGAAGGCAAGAAACACGCCGCCGATAACGACGATGGGGATAAAATAGGAAACGCCGGTATTGAATGCATTGAGCAGCGTCTTGCCAGGATCGGCAAAGATAGACTGCTTGGACGCCGGTGTCGGGGCCTGCGGGGCAGCGGAGACGGCCTTCTTCTCTGCCTTGGCCTCGGCCTTGGGCGCGTCAACGGCGCCACCCGTCGCCTTGATGATCTCAATGGCCTGGTCGATGATCTTTACCGGATCGGCGATTACATCAGAGGTGCCGACCTTCAGGAACTTGCCCTCGGCCATCTTCTGCTCAAAACGGTCCTCGTTCTCGACACCCACGTCGACGGACTCCAGGACCAGGTCGGCGGAGTCCACGTCTTCCTGCGTGAGCTCATTCTCGATACCCAGGCCACCCTGAGCCTCGACCTTGCACTCGATGCCACGGGCGGCGCATTCATCCTGAATCGCCTTCTGGGCCATATACGTGTGGGCGATACCCACAGTACAGGCGGCAACGCCTACGATCTTCATTGCTTCCCTCTTTTCATAGAGTTGCGTGCGCAAGACACCGTTTGCGGAGGCCTCCGGAGCATCCCCTGCCGTTTGGACTTGCTGTCTTTTCGACAAGAACAATATAGGTGCTCGTTTTTCTTAATGCCAGCTTATTTCGGTAAACGCGCAGGTCAGAGCGTTGGTTATGCGATTTAGTTATGCGTTTAACCAAAAATGAATCCTGCGATTTTGCCCTCGATTTCAAAAGTCAAGAAGTATTTGATTTTCTCGGTAGACGGCAGATGCGCATGCCGGTCACAAATTTCGACCCCACCCGTATGCCGCATTTGTTGCATACTCATATGAAAGGAAAAAGCCGCTCACCGAAGCGTATCCTTCACCAAGACTCAAAGTCATCATGTTGGAAAATGCTCATCTGTCGGAAGGAGTCGCTGTGGCAAAACAGCGCGTTACGATCGCAGACGTCGCTCGAGAGGCGGGAACCTCGACGGCAAGCGTCTCGTATTACCTCAACGACAAACGAGAAAAGCTTAGCGAGAAGACGCAGAACAAAATCGCGCGCGTCATTAAGGAACTCGGATACGTTCCCAACGCCCAAGCGCAGACGCTCACCGGCAAGCAAACCCACGTCATTGCCATCATCATTTTGGATAACACCAACAAATGGGCGGGGCTCGTTCTCAATGGCATGGAGCAGGTCATGCTCCCCGCGGGCTACCAGACGGTCGTTTGCACGAGCAACTTTAACCCCGAGACCGAGCTCACGTACGTCGGCAAGATGCTCTCGCTGGGCGTCGATGGCTTTATCATCCAGCCCACGGCAAACTTCAAAGCCGTGCATGACCGCATTAGACGCGCCGGCAAGCCGGTCGTCTTTTTCGATGCGGCCATCTATAGCCCAGGTACCAGCTGGATCAAAACCAACCTTTACGACGGCGTGTACAACGCCACACAGGCACTCCTCGACGCCGGCTACGAAGATTTCTTTTCCATTGCCGCCAACATGACCGAAATGCGCACCCGCATGGAGCGTTTTCAGGGGTATGCCGAGGCGCTGGCAGCGAACGGGCAGCTCTACAAAGCGATTCCCATCGATCACAACAAGCCGTCAATCAACGAGTTCACTGAATACTTTAAATTCAAGTTCAATCCCGCCAAGCGAACCCTTATCTTCGTGCAAAATCAGTGGGCACTTCCCCGTGTCTACAAGGCCCTCCAGCCAATGGCCCATCTGCTTCCGCAGCAAATCGGCCTTTTGGGACTCAACTGCGAAGACTGGACTAATCTCACCACACCGACCGTCTCCACCATCATCGAGCCCGTCGACCAAGAAGGTCGCGAAGCAGCCGAGATGCTGCTCGCCCTACTTGACGGAAGCAGCGAACCCGGCGAGCAGCGCATTCTCGAGTGCAAGCTCAACTGGCTCGACTCCACCTCGATCTAGACCGCGGGACAAATGAATCAGTAGCGTTTGTCTCAAATCTTAAGTATTTGTTCGACAGAACGGCCCTTGCCGGCTCCTGCTAGACTGGTAGATTCCCAACCGTCCATCCAGGAGCCTCAATGTCGCGCAAGCCCGCCTACAAGCAAGCACTTTCCATCGGCACCGCCGTGGTGCTGGGGTTTGCGCTGTTTACGGGATCGCTCGACGGAGCGCCCAAGTTGCTGTCGCCGCAAGGCGATGAGCAGGCGGCGGCTCTGGCCGAAAAACAAAACGAGAGTCCCAGCCGCACCGACGACGAGGCAGACCTGGTCGCTCGGCTCGAATCGGGAACGGCGAGCGCGGCGGACCCTCAAAACAGCCAGGACTCCGGCGATGGCTCCGATTCCGCCGCGACCGACACCGATGACGACGTTTCCGCGGGCAGTGCCGCCACCCCCATCGACGAGGTCGAAAACCCCGACCTCAACCGCGCCCGCGGTGTTTATCTCAGCAGCATTCCCGACTACGCCGGCAACCCCTACGTTGCCCTTCGCGCCGACAGCACGCACCCGCTCGGCACGCCGTCATTCACACTCGATGAATACGATCGCGCCACCGAAGAGGGCTGCTTTAAGAAATTCTCCAAGCTCGACAGCCTGGGTCGCACTCGCAAGGCGCTCGCCTGTGTAGGCCCCGAGTCGCTCGGACAGGGAAAGCGCGGCGATATCTCGCGCATCCATCCTGCCGGTTGGCACCAGCAGCGCTACGACTTTATTCCGGGCCAGAGCCTCTACAACCGCTGCCACCTTATCGCCTGGTCGCTCTGCGGCGAAAACGCCAACCGCAAGAATCTCCTCACCGGCACGCGCTATCTCAACGAGACGGGCATGCTGCCGTTTGAAGAGCAGATTCTCAACTATATTCGCGATACGGGCAACCATGTGCTCTACCGCGTCACGCCTATGTATAACGAAGAGGAACTTGTCTGCCGTGGCATGCGCCTTGAGGCGCAATCGGTCGAGGACCACGGCAAGACCCTCTGCTTCCACGTATATTGCTACAACCTGCAGCCGCACGTGCAGATCGACTACACCACCGGCCGCAATCAGGCCTCGGGAGACTAGGACCGACCAAGCTGCCCCAAAGCCTAAATGATCCGTTTTCCTCCGTCCCCAAGGAATCAAAAAGAGCCGCCCCGGTTACCCAGGGCGGCCCTTTCGTCAGCACCTACATTGCAGACAAAATCACGTGCTACTTGGCGCGGCCCTCCTCATAGCGCTCGACCAGCTTGGCCTGAACGTCATAAGGCACCTGCTCATAGCCTGCGGGCTTCATGGTAAAGTCACCCGTGCCGCGCGTGATAGAGCGCAGGCGCGTCGAATAATCCGTCAGCTCTGCCAGCGGCGCCTGGGCAATAACCACGGTATCGCCGCGCTCATCGGTCTCCATGCCCGTCACGCGACCGCGCGATGCCGAGATGTCGCCCATCACAGCGCCGGCGTAGCTCTCGGGGATGGTCACCGTAATTTCCTCAATGGGCTCCAGCACCACCGGGTCGGCATCGGCACATGCCTTGCGCAGGCCGATGCGAGCTGCCGCGCGGAACGCCATCTCGTTGGAGTCGACGCTGTGATACGAGCCGTCGTACACAGCCACGCGAATGCCCGTGAGCGGGTAGCCGGCAATGATGCCGTCCTTCATGGTCTCCTGGACACCCTTGTCCACGGCGGTGATCAGCGAGCGCGGAATACGGCCGCCCACGACCTCGTCCACAAACTCATAGCCATCGCTCGTGCCGTCGGGCCCAATGAGCGGCTCCACGCGCAGCCAGCAGTCGCCGTACTGACCGGCGCCGCCGGTCTGCTTCTTATGGCGGCCCTGGGCACTTGCCGTACGGCGAATGGTCTCGCGATACGGAATGCGGATCGGCACGCTCTTGGCCACGACTTTGGTGCGATCCTCCAAACGGTTGAGCAGCACCGAAACCTGCGCCTCACCAACGGCGGAGATAATGGTCTGGCCGGTCTCCTCGTCGCGGTCGATGCTCATGGTCGGATCGGCCTTGCAGGCCTTCTCGATAAACGTGTAGAGCTTCTCTTCGTCGCCGCGATTCTCGGCCTCGATGGCAATGCGGTACTGCGAGTTGGGGAACTTAAACGCCGCGGCCTCGACCTTACCGGTAATGGAGAGCGTATCGCCCGTCTCGGCAGCCAGCTTGGGCGCCACGATGATGTCGCCGGCATAGGCGTGACCGACCTCGGTCATATCGCGGCCGCACATCACATACAGGTGAGCCAGACGGTCGCCCTTGCGGGTACGCGCGTTGATCAGCTCAAGACCCGGCTCAAGCGTACCCGTCAGCACCTTGATAAAGCTGATGCGACCCTGCTGCGGACCGGCCAGGGTCTTAAACACAAACGCCACCGGACGGTCATCGTCGCTCGAGATTTTGAGCGAATCACCGTCGATGAGCGGCATCTCGCCGTAGTCGGTCGGCGCCGGGAAGTACGTCGCGATGTCGTCCATCAGCGAGTTGACGCCCTGCTCCTTAATGCAATCGCCCGCAAAGACCGGCACAAAGATGCGCTCGGCGATCGCCTTCGACAGCAGGCCCTCAAGCTCCTCCTGCGCCAGCGTCTCCTCGCCTTCCAGGTACTTCATCATCAGCTCATCGTCGGCCTCGGCCACCAACTCGCACAGATGGTCATGGGCCTCCTCGGCCTGGGCACGATACTCCTCGGGAATCTCCGACTCAACGGCTTCGGTGCCGTTGCAATGGCGCGCCTTCATGCGCACCAGGTCGATGATGCCGTCAAAGTCCTCGCCCTCGCCCCAGGGAAGGGTCACGGCGCCCAGGCGCGTGCCAAAGCGCTCTTGCAGCAGGTCCATCGTGGTCGCAAAGCTGGCCTCGGAGCGCGACAGGCGGTTTACGAACACCGCACGCGCCAGACGCAGGTCCTCGGCGGCATACCAGAGCTTAACCGTCGTAGGCTGTGGGCCGGCCTCGGCGTCGACCACAAACAGAGCCGTCTCGCAGACGCTCATCGCGGCAAAGGCGTCGCCGATAAAATCGGGGTAGCACGGGGCATCGAGCACATTGATGCGCGCGCCCTTCCAGTCGATCGGCGCGATGGTCGTCGAGATGGAAAATGCACGCTTGACCTCTTCGGGGTCATAGTCGAGCGTGGGCTTGGTGCCGTCGTGGCCGCCCAGGCGGGCGGTCTTGCCGGAAAGGTGGAGCATGGCCTCGGCGAGTAAAGTCTTGCCCACCCCGCCTTGGCCTACGAGCACCACGTTCCTTACGTTACCGGTCTTGGGAGCACCCATGATGACCTCCTTGCAGGGCCGCGCGCAATGCGCGACGCCAACGGGGAGAGTTCGCGGTCGGTGCCATCCCGGGAGCAGCATGGTCGGCAGCCGAGCCGACTCACCCTCCAAATGTCCTATGCCACCACCCTACCCTCACGGGCGACCGTCCATGCATACCTTTCGGCGCACGTATGAATACAGGCGGCGAGAGGAAGAGACAAGCTTGTGAGGCGATTATTGAACCCCGTCGATGCAAACAAAAAGCCGCCACAGACCGTAAGACCTGCGGCGGCTTCGCCTTAATTAATAGTTGAGTAAATACCTGAGCCTATCCCTCGATACGGCTCAAGAACTCACGGGTGCGCTGCTCACGCGGATGGTCGATGACCTGCTCGGCAGGACCCTCCTCGACAATGCGGCCGCCATCCATAAAGACCACGCGGTCGGCAACATCGCGCGCAAACTGCATTGCGTGGGTCACAATCACCATCGTCATATTCTGCGCGGCAAGGTCTTTAATGACACGCAGCACCTCGGCCGTCATCTCGGGATCGAGCGCCGAGGTCGGCTCGTCAAAGAACAGGATCTCCGGGTCGAGCGCCAAGGCGCGGGCGATACTCACACGCTGTTGCTGACCGCCCGAAAGCTCACACGGAACCTTGTTCTCGTTGCCCGTAAGCCCCATCTGCGCGATCAACTCGCGCGCACGAGCTTCCGCCTGTTCGCGCGGGCGCTTAAGCACGCGGATCGGCGCGTCGATGATGTTTTTCATCACGGTATAGTGCGGGAACAGGTTGTAATTCTGGAACACCAGGCCGAATCGCGAGCGTGCCCGCTTGGGCACATCGCCCTTCGCATAGACTACGCCCGAACCCGCATCCGTCGCAACGGCAAGGTCACCAAACGAGAGCGAGCCTCCGCCGAGTGTCTCAAGCAGCGTGGCACACCGCAGCAGCGTGGACTTGCCGCCACCCGAAGGCCCGATAATCGCCACGACCTCGCCACGCTTGACCTCGAGCGAGATATCCTTGAGCACCTCATTGCCGCCAAACGCCTTGCGAGCGCTTTCGATTTTCATCACCGAGTTAGTCATGATAATAGTCCAGCTTCTTTTCGGCGGCGCCCAACAGCATCTCGACCACGAAGTTGAAAACCCAGTAGATCAGCGCCGCAATCGCAAACGGTACCATGCTCACCTGCGAGGCAACCAGGGCCTTGGCGGTCGAGAACATCTCGCCCACGCCAATGGCAAACGCCAGCGACGTGTCCTTGACCAGCGTGATGATCTCGTTGCCCATCGCCGGCAGAATACGCTTGGCGACCTGCGGCATCACGATATACAGAAACGTCTGCACGCGCGAATAGCCCAGCACCTCGGCAGCCTCGTATTGACCGCGCGGAATGGACTGCAAGCCCGAGCGATAGATCTCGGCAAAGTAACCGGCGTAGTTGATGATGAACGCCACGACGCACGCCGTCCACTTGGAATCGGGCGTGAGCGAAATGCCAAACACGTAGTACGGGGCAAAGTAGATGGCAAACATCTGCAGCATGAGCGGCGTACCGCGCATGACCGAGATATAGATGCGCGCAATCCAGCGAAGCGGCGCGATTTTGCTCATGCGCATAAACGCCACGGGAATTCCCAGCGGAATCGACCCGAGCAGCGTCAGCACAAACAGCTGCAAACTGACCAAGAATCCCTGGCCAAGCATCTGCATCATGACCTGAATAGACATTACTTGAGCACCCAATTATCGAAAGACAAACCATAGCTTGAATATTTATCGCAGAGGTCCTTGACCGTGCCGTCCTCGTAGAGCGCCTTGAGCGACTCGGCTACAGCATCGGCCGACTTGGTGTCGCCCTTCTTAAAGCCAACGGCGTAGTGCTCGCTGGACAGCGGCTCATCAAGCTGCGTATAGGCATCGGGCTTGGCGGCAAGCTGATACTGGGCAATCGAAAGGTCGCACGCCACGGCATCGACCGCGCCGCTCTCGAGCTGCATAAAGGCCGTGTTGTACTCGCCGATCATGTCGAGCGTGGCAAACGTCGCTGCCAGATCCTTCTGGTCACCCTCAAGCACGTCCTGCGCAGCGGAATCAGTCTGGGTAATCACAGTCTTGCCGGCAAGATCGTCCCAGCCCTTGATGCCCGCATCCTTCTTGACCACCAGCACCTGCTCGTTGAGCATGTACGGCTCGGAGAACGTGTAGTCGTCCTCACGGCCCTCCATGGTAAAGCCGTTCCAGATGCAGTTGATGGCGCCCGAGTTAAGCAGCGCATCCTTGGCGTCCCAGTCGATGGCCTCGTATTTGACCTCCCAGCCCTGCTTATCGGCAACAGCCTTGGCCAGATCGAGATCAAAGCCGGTGTACTCGCCATCGTCGCCCACAAAGCCGTACGGAGGATAGGACTTATCGAAGCCCACCACGAGCTTCTTGGACTCCGCAGCACCCTTCACATCCTTGGCCGCGGCAGAGCCAGCAGCGGAGCCCTTGCCGGCACCACCGCCGCAACCGACAAGACCAAGGCCAAGCACCGTGGCGAGCGAGCCGGCTAGACCAACAAACTGACGACGAGACATATCGGTGTTCATGGTATCCCCCCTTGATGGCACTTTAGTTAAGTAAAGTGATTCGTGTAACGTCCAGAATCATACACTTTAGCGTGATAGAGCACAAGGCGAGTTTGCCCGCCGCGTGAGGGGTGTGGGGGTTAAGTTTCCTGCTCTACAGTCCTGCTCACGACGGAGGCCACATTAAGTGGCCTCCTGTTCGTGCGGAACTCGCGATAAACTTAACCCCCACACCCCTCACGCGGCGGGCAACCGTCGTTGGGCTTATCACTGACACGAATAAACCGCTTGCATATCGTCTGCTGGCTTGGCACGGTACAATACTTGCAGCTTTAATTCATGAATTAGTGGAGTTATTGATGGCAGAATCTCGTGCGGAGCGTAAGGCTCGTCGTGCTTTGATCGAGGCGGCTGAGGGGTCAGAGGAGAAAAAATCTTCTCAGAAATCCAAGTCGTCTCAGGACGCGAAGGGTAAGTCGGCCAAGGGCAAGGCTAAGGCCAAGCGTCCCGGCTCTCGTCGGAACGAGGATAAGGCATCTCAGACTCGCTCCAAGCGCTCGCATAAAGATCGGGTTTCGTCTGCGCGTAAGGCTGTGGACCCCAAGTCCCCCTGTTCGATCATGAAAGCTTGCGGTGGGTGCACGGCGCTCAATCGTCCTTATAAGAAGCAGCTCGCCGCCAAGCAGGCTGCTATGGAGGAGCTTTTTGCTTCGCTTTGCGAGCGTGAGGGTATTAGCGTCGACCCCATTCGTGGTATGGGCGTCACCCTGGGCGACCCGGGCAAATATCCTGCGCCGCGCGGTTTTCGCCATAAGGCCGCCACTCCCTTTGCTCCCGGTAAGGAGGGTGCTGTCCGTTGCGGTTTCTTTGAGCGCGGCACGCACAAGATCGTTGCCGTACCCGAGTGTCCTGTCGAGGCACCGGGTGCCCGTCAGATTCTCAACGGCATCGCACGCGAAGCTGAGCGGCTGCATATTCCCGCCTTTAATGAGGACAAGCATCTTGGTTTGCTTCGCTATGCCGTCGTCCGCTGCGGTTGGCGTACCGACCAGGTCATGGTCACGCTCGTGACCGCTCAGCGCGACTTGCCGCATGCGCAGGAGTTCTTTGAGGCTGTCGCCGCGCTCAATCCGCACATCGTCACCGTCGCCCAAAACATCAACGGACGTCCCGGCAACGCCATCCTCGGCGAGGAAACCCGCATTGTATATGGCGCCGAGTGCATGCGCGACCAGCTGCTCGGCTGCGAGTTCGATATCTCCCCCACCGCGTTCTACCAGACCAACCCGCAGCAGACCGAGCTGCTCTATCAGCTCGCGATTGACGGCATGGACCTGCAGCAGGGCGACGTACTCATGGATGCCTATTGCGGTAGTGGAACTATCGGCCTGTGCGCAGCCAAAGCCGCCCAGGACAAGGGCGTCGGTATTATGCTGCTTGGCGTGGAGCGCAACCACGCCGGCATTGCCGACGCACGTCGTAATGCCGAGCTCAACGGCCTCACCCGCAGCGCTTGGTTTATGGCCGACGATGCCACCGACTACATCCTAGATGCCGCCGACAACAACGAGCGGGTCGATGTCCTTTCCATCGATCCGCCGCGCGCCGGCTCTACCCCCGAGTTCCTCGAAGCTGCCTGCGCGCTTAAGCCGCGCCGCATCACCTATATCAGCTGCAACCCCGTGACTCAAGAGCGCGACCTGCACCAGCTCCTCGACGGAGGCTATCGCCTGCTCAAGATCACGCCAGTCGACATGTTCCCTCACACCGACCACACCGAAACCGTAGCGGTCCTCGAACGCCGCTAACCAACCTCAGTAGATTTTTGGGACAAGAAAGGGGGCGACCCGTCTGGGCCGCCCCCCCCCTTCGCTTGGTTTATAAATTCCGCTACATCCCATTGCGCAGATCGCACACGCCGGCTGCCGCCATCTCGCGCAGCAGCGTCTCGCGATCGCGCGTCACGATCAGATCCAACGGGAAGTGAATCTCGTCGAGCATCTTGCGAGCGTAATCGAGCTTACCAATTGCCATGCCAATGTGCGCATCGGTCGAAACGCCAATGCCCACGCCCAGCTCGGCGCAGCGCTCGGCAATCTTGCGGCATACGGCCCAATGCTCAGTGTCGACACCGTGTTCAAGACTATGGTTGTTGATCTCAATAATCTTGTGCTTGGCCTTAGCTGCCAACAGCACCTCGTCGATATCGAACGGCACGCCCGAACGCCCCGTGTGGCCCAGCATGAACACCTTGGGGTGCTCCAGGGCATTGATATACATCTCGGTCGTCTGGGCCAGCGTCGCGCCCTCAGCAATCTGCGGATTATGCACGCTTGCAACCAAATAATCCAAATTACGCGTAACCAAATCGAACAGTGAATGCTGACGGCTGTACGAATCGCCGGCGATATCGAGCGTGACAGGAGTGTCCTCGCCAAACAGGCTTCCGTCCAGCGAAACGATATCGGCCTCGGCACCACGCAGCACCAGCACGCCGCTCCAAATGCGCGGCCAGATATCCTGGTTGATAAAGAACTGGTAACTGCGCAGGTCATTGGGGCAAGCCGTAACCATAGAGCTCAAATGGTCGGCAGATCCGAGCACCTGCAGACCACGCTCTGCCGCCCAGTACACATTCTCCTCAATGGTCGAATATGCATGCGCAGAGAACATCGTATGGGTATGAATGTCACAAGAAAGCAGGTAGGGCATCAGGTCTCCTTATCTGGCACGGCCGTCGCTTATATTCATTGTACGCATAGCCTTCGATAGTCGTAAAACCACTCCATCCCAAAGACACAACGTCCATGACAACGGGGTCCGGCTTAACACCAAACCCCGTTTCACGTAAAACATTGTAGGCAGAGCGCTTTACTTTTAACGATACTCGTCCGCCAACTGTTTCCAAGCGGGTAGCGAATTGACAATCGTTTCGTAGCTCACGCAATAGCCCAGGCGGAACCAACCCGGCATACCAAAGCTGTCCGAGGGAACCGCAAGCAACTCATACTTCTTTGCGCGCTCGCAAAACGCATTCGCATCGGGCTCGAGTGCCTTCACCCACAGGTAGAAAGCACCGTCCGGCTCAACATAGGTATAGCCGTAGTCCGTCAAAGCATCGGTGAGCGCCGTGCGGTTGCGGGCATAGGCCCCGACATCACTCGGCTCATCGATGCAATCGATGATGACGCGCTGGAAGAGTGCCGGTGCGCATACAAAACCCAGCGTACGGGCAGCGCCCGCAACAGCCGGCATCAGACGGGCAGCCTGCGGATTGGTGTTGGGAACCAAGATCCACCCCACGCGCTCACCCGGCAGCGACAGCGACTTGGAATACGAGTAGCACACGATGGTGTGCTCGTAGATCGAGGGCACCCAAGGCACCTCGGCACCGTACACGATCTCGCGGTACGGCTCATCCGAGATGAGCATAATCGGATTCTCGGGATCGCGCTGAGCGTTGGCCTCGCGCAGAACATTGGCCAGTCGCGTCAGCGTGTTGCGTGTATATACGGCACCAGTCGGATTGTTGGGCGAGTCGATGATGACGGCAGTCGTCTTATCGGTAATCGCCTTGAGCACGTTGTCCACGCTCAGCTGGAACGTATCTTCATCGGCGAGCGCCTCAACACACGTACAGCCGGCCTTCTCAATCCAAACGCGATACTCCGGAAAGTACGGGGCGATAACAATAACCTCGTCGCCCGGGTTCGTAACGGCGTTGAGCGTGCAGGTGAGCGAAGCCGCGGCACCCACCGTCATAAAGACGTCCTTACCCTCATAGTTCGTTCCAAAGCGGCGGTTGAGCGATTCGGCGACGGCTGCTCGACATTGCGGCAGGCCCGGAGCGGGGGTGTAGCCGTGCAACTGGTCACTCGGCAGCTCCAGGGCCTTCTTAATCGACTCAGCCACAGCAGCGGGCGCCGGAACGCTCGGATTGCCCAGCGAAAAATCGAATACGTTTTCCGCACCGATCTGCACCTTGCGCTCAAGGCCATAGCTAAAAATCTCACGGATGATGGAGCTTTCCGCGCCGCGAGCATACATAGTTTCGTTGATCATCTGTTCCCCTTTCGCATAGGCGCTATTGTACGCTTTAGCCGAGCAAAGTACCGCAGTAATGTTGATTGGGGACAGACTTAAATGCGTGAAAACGCTCATTTAAGTCTGTCCCCAATCAACAGACGGCTCTATATCGCTCAAAAGAAAAAGCCTCCGCAGGTTTCCCCGCGGAGGCTTTTGCCACAGAGACTATTTGTCGGCGTCGGTGTCGGCATCGACGACGGCATGGTCATCGTCAGCATCATCGGATGCGGCTTCGGCATCCTCCTGCATGGCCGCCTGCGCAAAGGCCGCGGCATCAGCCGCCAGCTCCTCCTCGCTCATACGAGGCGCGCGCTTCTTGGTCGGCATGCCGGCCGCCTTGGCATTGCGCTCCTCCTTGGCCGCCAGGATATCGCCCTCGCGCTCAAGGTAGGCGTCCCACTCGTTGTCGAGCAGGGCGTTCACGGCGTCGCCTTCGACGGTCTCGCGCTCAAGCAGCACCTTCGCCATCAGATCGAGCTGATCGCGACGGGCATCCAAAATCTCGACCGCACGACGATGGGCCTCGCGCATGATGCGCTGAACCTCGATATCGATGCGGCGCGCCGTCTCCTCGGAGTAATCCTGGTGATCGGCGTAATCGCGACCAAGGAACACCTGATGCTGCGCCTCGCCAAACACTTGCGTGCCCAGCTCCTCGCTCATGCCCAGACGCGTAACCATCTCGCGCGCCATCTTGGTCGCACGCTCCAGGTCGTTGCTCGCGCCCGACGTGATGTCATCGCACATGAGCTCCTCGGCAACGCGACCGCCCAAGAACACGGCAAGCTCGTCGAGCATCTCGTTCTTGGTCTTGAGGAAGTGGTCCTCCTGCGGAAGCTGCAGCGTGTAGCCCAGCGCCTGGCCACGGCTGACGATCGAGATCTTGTGAACCGGATCGGAATGCTCCAAGATGTGGCCCACCAGGGCGTGACCGCTCTCGTGGTAGGCAATCGTGGTGCGCTCGGCCTCGGTCATCACGCGGCCCTTGCGCTGCGGTCCGGCAATCACGCGCTCCATCGATTCCTCGACCTCGTCCATCGAGATCACGGAACGATGACGGCGAGCGGCCAGCAGCGCAGACTCGTTGAGCAGATTTGCCAGATCGGCGCCGGTGAAGCCAACGGTCATCTGGGCGAGCTTCTCAAACTTCACGTCCTCGTCCATCGGCTTGTTCTCGGCATGCACGCGCAAGATCTGCTCGCGGCCCTTCACATCCGGACGGTCGACCGTAACCTGGCGGTCAAAACGGCCGGGACGCAGCAATGCCGGATCCAGGATGTCAGGACGGTTGGTCGCAGCGATCAGGATGACCGACTCGCTTTCCTCAAAGCCGTCCATCTCGACCAGCAGCTGGTTGAGCGTCTGCTCGCGCTCGTCGTGAC